>JBOHLV010000272.1:0-62562 GCA_050729815.1 Allostellaceae bacterium | reverse complement strand
CGCCAAGCCCGCATCCGCGCCGGCATCGGCCCCGCGATCGCGCAAACGTCCTATCAGGTCGGGGCGGAATTCCCGGCGCCGTTTCTCGCCGACGACCCGGGGCAAGCGCGCTTCTTCCGCGCCGAGCCCGAAGGCGATCATTTCCGTTTCGATCTGCCGGGCTATGTCGCGGCGCGGCTCGACCCGCTCGGCCTTGGCGCGATCGATGCCGTCCGGGGCGACACCGCGGCGGAGCCGGAACGGTTCTTCTCCTATCGCCGCAACCGCCGCGCCGGGACGCACGATTACGGCCGGCTGATCTCGGCGATCGCGCTTCTATGAGGCGGGCCCTGGCCGCGGCCTTGATCCTCCTCCTGGCCGCCGCCTGCCAGCCTTTGCCGCATCCCTTCGCCGACAACCACCCGCCGCCGCTATCGCCGATGCTGAGCCCGCCCGACGCCGCCGGCATCGTGGTGGCGCCGGTCACCGGCGCGCCGCCCGTCGCCGCCGCCGCCCTTACCAACGCGATGATTGCCGCCTTGCGGAAAGACGATATCCCGGCCGACGACCGCGCCGCCAACCCGCGCAGCTATCGCCTTGCCGGAAGGGTGGCGGAACAAGATGGAAGCGGCCACGCCCATATCGCCGTCCGATGGCGGCTCACCAGCGCCGCCGGCAGGCCGGTCGGCGAGGCTCATGCCGCCGGCGAAACGCGGCGCATCGCCTGGGCGCTGGGCGATGACGATTTTGCCGAAAGGCTCGCCGCCGAAGCGGCCCCGGTGTTGGCGCGCGCGGTCGAAGGCGACGTCCCCGTCGAGCACAAGATACGCAAGCCGGCAATCGCGGTCGCGGTCGCCGGGGCGCCGGGCGACGGCGATCCGTCCCTCGCCCGGGCGATGGCCGCCGTGCTCCATCGCGCCGGCTTCGATCTCGCGGCGACGCGGCGGGACAAGGTCGATTTCCGTCTCGCCGGCCGGGTCGCGGTCGGCCGGCCGCAAGGCGGCAAGCAGGAGGTCAAGATCGTCTGGGTGCTGTCTGGCGCCACGGGCGGCGAGATCGGCCGGTTGCGCCAGGCCAATGCCGTGCCGGCCGGCAGCCTCGATCATGCCTGGGGCGGCACCGCTTATGACGTCGCGCTCGCCGCCGCCGGCGGTGTCGTCGAATTGATCCACCGCGCCCGCATCGCCGCGGGGTCGTAAACAAGGGCGTTTGCATCCCCGCGCCGGGTTTGTTACAGTCCCGGCCGCTCGGCGCCGGGGCGTGCGGGCATGCCCGGAGTCCGGCCCTTTTCGCGCCGTTGAAAGCGTCATGAAAATCCTCGCCTGCAACAGCAATCGGCCGCTCGCCGAAGCGGTTTCAGCCTATTTGCGGATACCGCTGACCGATGCCAGCGTGCGCCGCTTCTCCGACATGGAGGTCTATGTCGAGATTCATGAGAACGTCCGCGGCGAGGATGTCTTCATCATCCAATCGACCTCCTATCCCGCCAACGACAATCTGATGGAATTGCTGGTCTCGCTCGACGCGCTGCGGCGCGCCTCGGCGCGGCGGGCGACCGCGGTTGTTCCCTATTACGGCTATGCAAGGCAGGACCGCAAATCCGCCTCGCGCTCGCCGATCTCGGCGAAGCTGGTCGCCAACATGATCACCAAGGCGGGGGCCGACCGGGTCTTGACGCTCGACCTTCATGCCGGCCAGATCCAGGGGTTTTTCGATATCCCGACCGACAATCTGTTCGCGGCGCCGGTGCTCGTGAAGGACATCAAGGAGCAATATAACGGCGACGATCTCGTCATCGTCTCGCCCGATGTCGGCGGCGTGGTGCGGGCGCGGATCGTGGCGCGGCGTTTGGAAGCCGATCTCGCCATCATCGACAAGCGCCGCGAGCGCGCCGGCATCTCCGAGGTGATGAATATCATCGGCGATGTCGAGGGCCGGCGCTGCATCCTGGTCGACGATATCGTCGACAGCGCCGGCACGCTCTGCAACGCCGCCGAGGCGTTGAAGGAGCGCGGCGCCAAATCGGTCGTCGCTTATGTCACGCATGGCGTCTTGTCGGGCGGCGCGGTCGCGCGCGTCGCGGCATCGCCGATCGAGATGCTGGTGACGACCGATTCGATCCGCGCGACGGAGGCGCAGCGCGTCGCCCGCAACGTCCGCCAGCTCACCATCGCGCCGCTCATGGCCGAGGCGATCCGCCGTATCAGCGAGGAGCGCTCGGTCTCGAGCCTGTTCGATTAGTAGGGTTACGCGACCGCGCGCCGGCACCCCTCATGGCCGGCCGGTCTTTACCGAAAACGAAGGAGTCGTCATGCCGCAAATCACCACCATCCGCGCCGAGGCACGCCAACAGGCGGGAAAGGGGCCGGCCCGCGCGACGCGCCGCCAGGGTCTGGTCCCCGGTATCCTCTATGGCCAGAAGGAGCCACCGGTGCCGGTGAGCCTCGAGCCGCGCGCGCTCCTTGCCGAGATGCAGCGGCCGGGTTTCTTCGCCCGACTCATCGAGATCGAGCTCGTCAATGGCGGCGGCGCGGAGAAGCACCGGGTGCTGCCGCGCGATGTCCAGGTCGATCCCATCACCGACCGGCCGCTCCATGTCGATTTCATGCGCATCGGCGCCGATACCACGGTCCGCGTCGAGGTGCCGGTGGTGTTCGAGAACCAGGCCCTGTCGCCGGGCCTGAAGCGCGGCGGCCTCCTCAATGTCGTGCGCCACGAGATCGAGCTCATCTGTCCCGCCAACCAAATCCCGGAGCGCATCGCCATCAATCTCGACGGGCTCGAGATCGGCGATAGCATCCACATCCATTCGATCGGCCTGCCCGAAACCGTCAGGCCGACGATCGCGCGCGACTTCACCATCGCCACCATCGCGGCGCCGACCGCGGTGCGCGAGGAACAGGTGGCCGCAGCCGCCGCCACCGCCGCGGCCGAAGCGATGCCGGTTGGGGCCGAAGGCGCGGCTGTACCGGCGGCGACGCCGGGCGCGGCACCGGCGGCGGCAACCCCGGCGGCCGCGCCGGCCAAGAAATAGCCGCGCCGTTTGCGTCTCGATGCGGCTCCTGGTCGGCCTCGGCAATCCCGGCACCCGCTATCAGCAGAACCGGCACAATATCGGCTTCATGGCGGTAGACGCGCTGCTGCGCCGTCACGTTGGCGATTTCCGTGCCGTGCGCAATCGCTTCAAGGCGCATCTTGCCGAAGGCGAGATCGAAGGCGGGCGGCTCTTCATCCTGATGCCGCAGACCTATATGAACGAGTCGGGCGATGCCGTCGGCGCCGCCGCGCGTTTCTATAAGATCGCGCCCAAGGAGATCGTCGTCATCCATGACGACATCGACCTCGCGCCCGGCAAGCTTCGGGTGAAGCGCGCTGGCGGCGCCGCCGGGCATAACGGCCTGCGCTCGATCGATGCCACGATCGGCCCCGATTACTGGCGGGTGCGGCTCGGCGTCGGCCATCCCGGCGTCCGGGAACTGGTGCAATATTGGGTATTGCAGAACTTCACCGGCGCCGACCTGACGAACTGGGTCGTGCCGCTGTGCGATGCCGTGGCGGAGGCGATGCCGATCCTTCTAAGGGGCGACGCGCCAGGCTTCATGTCGAGGGTCTCCCTCATCCTGAAGCCGCCGAAGCCCAAGCCGCCGCGCAAGAATGAAGAGGAAGACAAGAATTGAACCACCAAGACACCAAGACACCAAGGATGTCGCCATGATTTCTCCATATCGGCGTAAGCCGGTATCCACGACGGGGATGGACCCCGGTTTTCGCCGGGGAGGCGCCGTGGTGATCGAGCGAATGAACCAAAGTCTTGGTGTCTTGGTGCCTTGGTGGTTAGAGTTTTTGTTTTTTGATTCGAGGAATGTCGGAACCCATGGGCTTTAATTGCGGCATCGTGGGATTGCCGAATGTCGGCAAATCAACCCTGTTCAACGCGCTGACCGCGACCGAGGCGGCCGAGGCGGCGAATTATCCCTTCTGCACGATCGAGCCCAATATCGGCCGGGTCGCGGTGCCGGACGAACGGCTCGAAATCTGCGCGCGGCTCGCGAAATCCGCCAAGATCGTGCCGACGCAGCTCGAATTCGTCGATATCGCGGGCCTCGTTCGCGGCGCGTCGCAAGGCGAGGGGCTCGGCAACCAGTTCCTCGGCCAGATCCGCGCGGTCGATGCCGTCGCCCTTGTGCTGCGCTGTTTCGAGGACGGCAATGTCACCCATGTCGAGGGTACGCTCGACCCCGTGCGCGATGCCGAGACGGTGGAGACGGAGTTGCTGCTGGCCGATCTCGACAGCCTCGACCGCCGCATCAGGGCGGCCGAGAAGAAGGCGCGGGGGCAGGACCGCGAGGCCAAGGCGCAGCTTCAATTGATCGAACGGGCGAAGGCGCTCCTCGATGACGGCAAGCCGGCGCGCGCGCTCGTGCTTCAGCCAGAGGAACAGCCGCTTTTTCGCGAGCTTCAATTGCTGACGGCGAAGCCGGTGCTCTATATCGCCAATGTCGAGGAGGACGCGGCCGCGACCGGCAACGCACTCTCGGCGCGGGTTGCGGACTATGCCGCGGCGCGTGGCGCCTCCGCGGTCGTGATCTCGGCCGCGATCGAGGCCGAACTGGCGCAACTCGCTGAGGCGGACAAAGCGGAATATCTCCAAAGCCTCGGTCTCGCTGGGCCGGGGCTCGATCGGGTCATCGCCGCCGGTTATCGCCTCCTTGACCTCATCACCTTCCTCACCGTCGGACCGAAGGAAGCGAAGGCCTGGACCGTGCCGCAGGGCACCAAGGCGCCGCAGGCGGCCGGCGCCATCCACAGCGATTTCGAGAAGGGTTTCATCCGCGCCGAGATCATCGCCTATGCCGATTTCGTCGCCTGCGGCGGCGAGCAGGGGGCGCGGGAGGCGGGCAAGATGCGTTTGGAGGGGGCCGACTATGTCGTCAAGGATGGCGACATCGTGCATTTCCGCTTCAATGTCTGAGGCGCGCTTCCTATGATCGCGCCCAACCAACCGACCAGCCAGCCAGCCAGCCAGGAGGCAATCATGGGTCAGAACATCACTCTTACCGCCAAGGACGGCCATTCCTTTTCCGCCTATCGCGCCGATCCCGCGGGAAAACCCAAGGGCGCCATCGTCGTCGTCCAGGAGATTTTTGGCGTCAATCATCACATCCGCGCGGTCGCCGACGGCTATGCCAAGGACGGCTATGTCGCGGTGGCACCGGCCATCTTCGATCGCGCCGAGAAGGGCGTCGAACTCGGCTATGACCAGGCCGGCATGAATGCGGGCCGCGGCATGATCGGCAAGATCCCGATGGAGAAAGTCGGCGAGGACGCGCAGGCCACGATCGATTACGCGAAGCAATTCGGCAAGGTCGGCATCGTCGGCTATTGCCTCGGCGGCTCGGTCGCCTTTCGCGCGGCGACGCAACTCAACGGCATCGCGGCGGCGGTCGGCTATTACGGCGGCCAGATCGCCTCGATTACGGACCAGAAGCCGACCGTGCCGCTGATGCTGCATTTCGGCGACCAGGACCAGAGCATCCCGGTGACCGATATCGCGAAGATCAAGGCGGCGCGCGGCGGCGATGCCGAAATCTTCGTCTATGCGGGCGCCGGCCACGGCTTCAATTGCGACGAGCGGCCGAGCTGGAATGCCGACGCGGCGAAGACCGCGCGGGAACGCACGCTCGATTTCTTCAAGAAGCACGTCGGCTGATAAAAATCTAAACCACCAAGACGCCAAGGTGATCGGTTCTCTTGGTGCCTTGGTGGCTTGGTGGTTTGATTAGGTCAAATGCAGCGTCCGCCATCGATTTCGAAGGCGACGCCGGTAATGAAATCGGCCTCGTCGGAGGCGAGGTAGAGCGCGGCGTTGGCGACATCGCGCGGCTGGGCGAAGCGGCCGAGCGGGATCGAGGCGAGGAACCGGGCGCGAATCTCGGGCGTGTCGCCGCCCATGAAGGTCGGCAGTAGCGGCGTCTCGCCCGCCACCGGGCAGAGGGCGTTGACCCTGATCTTGTCGGGCGCCAGCTCATGCGCCATCGATTTCGTCGCCATCACCGCGGCGCCCTTCGAGGCGCAATACCAGGCAAGTCCGCCCCGCGCGCGCAGGCCCGCGGTCGAGGCGGTGTTGAGGATGACGCCGCCGCCCTGGCGCCGCATCACCGGCACCATGTGCAAGGCTGAGAGATAGATCGCCTTCACATTGACGGCGAAGACGCGATCGAACATCTCTTCCGACACATCGAGCAGCGATCCGTTCTCATGCGTCGTGCCGGCATTGTTGACCATGATGTCGATGCGGCCGAAACGATCGAGCGTTACCCGCGCCAGCCCCGCCATCTCGCTATTCTTCGCGACGTCGGCATGGTGATAGAGCGCGCTGCCCTGGCCATGGGTGTGTTCGATCTCGGCCGCGACGCGCCTGCCGCCGTCATCGGCGATATCGTTGACAACGAGTTTCGCGCCTTCCTCGGCGAAGCGCCGGGCGATCGCCGCGCCGAAGCCCGAGCCGCCGCCGGTGACGATCGCCACCTTGTTTTCGAGCCGCATGATTTTATCCCCCGCTGGCGTTCGCGCCGGCACCAGCACCGGCACCGGCGAGGGCGCGCACCCGCTGTTCATCCTTCGCAAGTTCCTGGGCCGGGCCCGAATGGACCACCTTGCCGTCATTCAAGACATAGACACGATCCGCGACCCCGAGCGCGAAACGCGCATTCTGCTCGACGAGAAGGATCGAAATCCCTTCCGTCCGCATCGAAGCGACGACGCGGAACACTTCGCGCACCAAGAGCGGCGCCAGACCCTGCGACGGCTCGTCGAGCAGCAACAGCCTTGGATTGACGAGGAGCGCGCGGGCGATCGCCAGCATCTCCTGCTCGCCGCCCGAGAGCTGCCGGCCCCAACTGTCGCGCCGCGCCCCGAGATTCGGGAAGAGTTCGAGAACGCGCGCGACGGTCCAGCTTCCCGGCCGCGTCATCGGCACCGCGAGGTTTTCGAGGACGGTGAGATTGGGGAAGATGCGCCGGCCTTCCGGCACGTAACCGACGCCGAGCCGCGCGATCATGTGGGGGCGCCATCGCGTGGTATCGTGCCCCAGAATCTCAACCCGGCCCTCACGCGCCGGCGTCAGTCCGCCGAGGCTGCGCAACGTCGTGGTCTTGCCGGCGCCGTTGCGGCCGAGAAGGGTGACGATCTCGCCTTCCGCGACCTCGATCGAAACGCCGTGCAGAATGTGGCTCTTGCCGTAATAGGTATGGATGCCGTCGATCTTGAGAACGGTGGCGGTCACGCGGCTTCCCCCAGATAGGCGGCTTGTACCTGGGGGTCCGCCGCGACCTCCTGGGGCGTGCCGGCGGCCAGCACCTTGCCATAGTTGAGAACGGTGATCCGGTCGGCGATGCCGAAGACCATATCCATGTCGTGCTCGATGAAAAGAATGCTCTGCTTTTGCCGGGCGTGCAGATCGCGGATCAGTTTGACCATGTGCGCGGTTTCCGCTTCGCCCATGCCGGCGGTCGGCTCGTCCAGCAGCAGAAGCTTCGGCCGCCGGCTCAAGGCCATGGTCATCTCGACGACGCGCTGATCGCCATGGGCAAGCTCGCTGACGGTGTGGTCCGCCAGCGCGGTGAGGCCGGTGATTTCGAGCAATTCGTCGACCCGGGCGTGGATCTGCCGGATAAATGCCGGGCTGGGCCAGGGTCGCGCGCTGACCCGCGCCTCCGCCTCGACACCGATGCGGACATTCTCGAACACCGACAGCTCGGGAAAAATCTCGGTGATCTGGAAAGTGCGCACCAGGCCGAGCGCGACCCGCCGCGCCGCGTTGACGCGGTTGATCGCGGCACCGTCGAACCAGATCTCGCCGGTCGTCGCCGGGAAAAAACCGCTGATGAGGTTGAAGAGCGTGGTCTTGCCGGCGCCGTTGGGGCCGATCACCGCGTAGAGTTGACCGGACGCCATGTCGATCTCGACATTCTGCAATGCGACGAGCTTGCCGAAGACGCGCGATATATTGGTCAGGCGCAGAAGGTTCATACGGCTTTCGTCCGGCGGCGGATGATGCCGAGAATGCCGTTCGGGAAGAAGATGACGGCAATGACGAAGAGCGCGCCGATGAAGCTTTCCCAGTTGTTCGGGAAGTAGCTGCTGATGTAATCCTGAATGCCGATGAAGATGATAGCGCCGATGAGCGGTCCCCAGAAACTCCGCATGCCGCCCATGACCGCCATGATGACGAGATTGCCGGATTCGACCCAGTAGAGATTGGCCGGCGAGATGAAGTTGTTTTCGAGCGCGATCAACGCGCCGGCGAGGCCGGCGAGAAAGCCGGCGATGGCGAAGGACGCCCAAACATAGCGTTCGACATGGATGCCGAGAAATTGCGCCCGCCGGCGGTTCTCGCGAATCGCGACGAAGGTGTGACCCAAGGGCGAATGCAAGAGCAGGGCAATGGTGCCGGTGCCGATCGCGAAGAAGAATAGCACGAAATAATAGAACGGCACCGAGGTCAGCGGCACGGTGAGATGGCCAAAATGCAGCGGCTGGCGGGAAAAGTTCGAGAGGCCGTCCTCGCCGCCGGTGAAGCTGTTCCAGCGCTCGGCGATGAAATAGAAAATCTGGCCGATCGCGACGGTGATCATGGCGAAATAGATGCCGCGCCGGCGCATCACCAAGGGGCCGAAGATGACCGCCGCGGCGCCGCCCAGGATCGTGCCGGCGATGACCGCGAGCACGGTGCTGTGGGTGAGATACGTCAGCATCAGCCCGGTGCCATAGCCGCCGAGCCCGAAATAAGCTGCCTCGCCGAACGACATGCAGCCGGTGAAACCAAGCAGCAGGTTGAGTCCCATGGCGGCGAGCGCATAGATGAGGACGCGCGACGCCAGCGACATGTAGCCGCCAATCAGGGGCAACCAAAATGGCGCGGTCAGGAGCACGATCCAGACCGCCCCGTTGACCCAGACCCGCCGGCTCATTCGAGCAGCCCCTCCTGTCCGAGGAGGCCGCGCGGCCGAAAGATCAAAACCAGGGCCATGATGACATAGATGACGACATCGCTCGCATCCGGGTAATAGGCCGCCGTTACCCCGGCGGCGAGACCGATCAAGAGGCCGCCCAGCACGCTGCCCAGAAGGCTACCGATGCCGCCGACGACGACGGCGACGAACGTCGCCATGATGACATCGCTGCCCATGGTCGGCGAGAGATTGAGGATGCCAGCCGCAAGGACTCCGGCGAAGCCGGCAAGCAGCGTGCCGATGGCGAAATTGACGGAGCGTAGAAGATAAACATTCACGCCGAGCGCCGACACCGTCTCGAGATCGAGAATGCCGGCGCGAATTCGAATGCCGAAACGCGTCAGCCGCAGAAAGGCGAACAGCGCGCCGGCCGCGAGCGCAATCGCCGCGATGACGAAAAGCCGGTATCCGGTCAGGAAGAAATAGGTCGAGCTCACGGGCGAGCCGAGCACCGCCGGAATTTCGAAGGGCAGGCCCTGCGCGCCCCAGATCGTGCGCACCAGATCCTCGATGATCAAGGCGAGACCGAAGGTCAAGAGCAGGCTATAGATCGGGTCGGATCGTCCGTACAGGCGGCGGACGAGCGTGCGCTCGATGATGTTGCCGAGGACGCCGGCAAGGATCGGCCCCGCGAACAAGGCACCCCAGAAGCCGATATAGGGCGCGAGGGTGAAGGCAAGATATGCGCCGACGACCATGAAGCCGCCATGGGCGAAATTGATCACCGAATTGAGGCTGATGATCAATGACAGCCCTAACGCCATCAGGGCATAGAACGCACCTTGGATGAGGCCGTTAAAGCCGTCGAACAGCAAGAGTTCCATGCGTTTCCGTTCACGTCATGACACGGCCGCCACGCGTTTTGCCGTGCGTGGCGGCCGCCAATCAATCGCAAAATTCTCGTGCGCGACCGCGCGGACTTAGGTCGGGTAGACGAGCTTGCACCCCTTCTCCGCCGGCGACCTTGCCAGCTTGTCGCCCGCGAGTTCCTCATGCACTTTGAACAGGTTCGGATATGTGCCCGGCTGCACCTCGCCGACGAACTCCGTGATCAAGCATTGATGATCCCCGGCGCGGTAAGAGGGGTTGTGCGGCTCGAGCGCGACCTCGGGCGGCAGCACCAAGCCTTCCATGGCATGCGCGACCTTGACCGATTCAATGCTCTTCGCCTTGGCAGCGGCCAAGGCGATGCTGTGCGGCGCGACGTAGCCGAGCCAGCTCCGCGCGGTCGGATAGGCGTTATAGAGCTTGCGATACCGCGCCACGAACTCCTTGACATGGGGCTGGTTGGGCTGATCCCACCACCACTCCATGACGCCCCAGCCGATCCGCGCTTCGGCCGGCATGGCGGCCACCGCCTCAAACTCGACCAGGCCGAAGGCGAAGGCCATCTTCTTGGTCAAGCCGAACTGGTTTGCCTGCTTCATCAGGTCCACGGCATCGTTGCCGGCCTGGAAGATGACGAAGACGTCCGGCTTCGCCTGCTGCACCTTGATCAGCACCGACGAATAATCGGTGGAGCCGAGCGGCATTAGGGAATTGCCCAGATTGGTGCCGCCGGACTTCGCCAGGATCTCGGAGAAGCCTTTATAGAGGAAATGCCCCCATGCGTAATCGGGCGTGCTGAAATACCAGCGCTTGCCAAACTTTTTCAACAGCACCCCGCTCAACGCCTCGGCCAGCATCCAGGTGTCGGAACAGATTTTGAAGGTGTTCCAGTGGCAGTGGATGCCGGTCACCGTATCGACATGGCCGCCCACGGCGAGGTTGAGGACGCCCTTCAAGTTGGCGGCATGACTTTCGGCGAGCGCCACGGCGGACGACACCGAGCCGCAGATGAAATTCACATGGTCCTGGTCGATGAGTTTGTTTACCTTCTCGGTCGCCTGACCGACATTGGCCGCGCTGTCTTCGGCAATGATCTGCACCTCGCGACCGAGAATGCCGCCTTTCTTGTTGATTTCGGCTATCGCCATCTTGGCGCCGTTGAGCTGGTTCGTCCCTTCCGCCGCGTAGGTTCCGGTGAAGGGGTCGTCCCAGCCGATCTTGACCGGGGTCTCGCCCAGCGCCCGGATGATGGGCGGGCTGACCAGGGTGGCGAGACCGGCGACGGCCGAGGTGGCCAGCACGGTGCGACGGGTAACGGGCCGCTTCGACACGGCGGTCGATGGATTTTCCGGATTTGTCATTCGTTTCCCTCCCTAAGCGGCGCTTTCCGCCGCAAGAACGGTTCAGTTTTTCATCGAGCTGACCTTGACCCGACATGTCGGCAACGCGCTGCCGCCGAGGCGGAGACAGCACGCCGGGGCCGCAATCCTGCTCGGATCGGCATCGGAATGTTGGTTGCGATCTTGATGTCACACTCCCGGGAACACTCAGGGGCGGCCCGCATCGTGCGAACGACCCCCGCCTAGCGTGGCAGAATATATCGCGCGGGGGGCGGGGGTGCAATCATTTCGGCCGGGCATTTCGGCCGGGCATTTCGGCCGGGCCGCGGAAGTGCCGCGTGCCGCCGGACCTTGACGTGGCGGCGGCACTACCTTAGAACCCGGCGCTTCGGACCAAGGACCTTTCATCATGTCGAAACGCTGCGCCATCACCGGCAAGGGCGCCCTCGTCGGCAACCATGTCAGCCACGCCAACAACAAGACGAAGCGGCGCTTCCTGCCCAATCTGCAGACGGTCTCGCTTCTGTCCGACGCGTTGCGTGGACCGGTGCGCCTGCGGGTGTCGGCGCACGCAATCCGCACCATCGAGCATAATGGCGGCCTCGATCCCTATCTGCTCGGCATTTCCGATGCGCGGCTCTCGCCCGAGATGCGCCGCTTGAAGCGCCGCATCGATAGCGCGCGGCGCAAGGCTGCGGCCTGAGCTGCAGCGCGCCTCCGTCACGTCACGTCATTTCTGGTCTTGGAATTTCTCGACCAGCGTCGGCAGCGCCCGCAGGTCGAAGCCGCGCCGCGCCGCCTCGGCCACGATCTCGAGCGGGCTTTGATGCTCGAACAGGGCCTGCGACAAGCCCCATAGCAGATAGCAGCGGGTGCCGCTGCGGCAATGCGCCAACACCGGCTTTTGTGCGCGCGCGAGCGCGTTGTGGAACTGGGTGACGTCGGCACGGCTGATCGCCGAGGTGACGACCGGCTGATAGACATAGTGGAGGCCCTGGGCCTCGGCCTCGGCCTCGGCGTCGCTGGCAGCGAACTGGCCCGGCTCCTCGCCGTCGGGGCGGTTGTTGATAATGGTCTCGAAGCCGGCCTCTTTCAGCGCCGCGATCTCCGCGCGGGTGATCTGTCCCGCGACGCTGAGCTCCTCATTGATCCGAACCGGTCCCTGCATGCGCTGCTCCCTTGCCCCCTCGCGGTTCTAGAGCATGCGTTTGACGGAGGGAAGGCCCTCAATTCGCCCGCCGACGGCCGCGATCGGCAAAACGGGAACCAGCGAAAAACGTTCCAGTCGCAATAGGCATGGCAGAAAATCACCTCCTCGGCGCAATTCCGGCGCAATGAGGCTCTAGTGCGGGTGGTTGACAAGGGAGCATCCTTCGCTAGCGTCCGAAAGGAGGCATGCTCATCCTTCGCGATGATTGGCATCGAGGTTCGGCCGTGGCAATGACGAAGCGAGAAGACGATTCCCCCCATCCGATCGATATCTATGTCGGGGGGCGCATGCGGCTCCGTCGCATCCAGCTCGGTTTGAGCCAGGGGGCGCTCGCCGCCAAGATCGGCGTCTCGTTCCAAGCGGTGCAGAAATACGAATCGGGCGATATCCGGATTTCGGCGAGCCGGCTCTATGACGTCGCCCAGGCGCTGGCGGTGGCGCCGGGCTTTTTCTTCGACGGCTACCCCGATGGCCTGGTTGCGACCAATCTCGGCCAGGAATTGGCGCAAGGCGATGGCGGCGAGATCGCTGAGACCCTCGACCGGCGCGAGGTGATGTCGTTGATCCGCGGCTTCTACGGCATCCGCGACAAGCAGATCCAGGCCGACATCCTGCGCCTCATTTCCAAGCTTGGTCATCGCCAGGTCGAGGTGTAAAACCCTCGGCCGATGGCGCCGCGCAAGAAGAACCCGCTCAATCTCAACCCGTTGCAATTGAAGACCCTGACGCTGCTCCAGGCGCTGTCGCGGCTGCCGGAGCATGGCCGGCCGGGCGAGGCGCCGGGCACCATCCGGGTCGGCAATTTGCCACATCCCCATGGCGACCATTTTCATCTCGGCGACGGTCTGGTCGCGGCGCGCGATGCCACCGGCCTCGGCAATGCCGCGGTGTGGGTGGCGCTCGAGCGCAAGGGGCTGATCCATTCCGCCTTTCCCATCGAGGCGCTGTTGACCGAGGCGGGCCTTCTCTATGACACCGGGCTCGCCGGGACGCTGTTGCATCGCGGCGACCATTGATCCGGGCATTTCGCATCCCGATCCTGCTGCTTGCCCTAATGGCGGCGTTCTCTCTTCCCGCCCGGGCGGCCGCGATGCCCCAGGGCGAGCTCGGCGCCGTACTGGCGCCGATCGCGCTCTATCCCGACTCGCTGCTGACGCCGCTCCTGATGGCGACGACCTATCCCGACGAGATGATCGCCGCCGATGGCTGGCGGCAGAAGACGCGCAATGCGCGGCTTGGCGGCGCGGCGCTGGCAAAAGCGCTGGCGATGCAGCCCTGGGCCCCGAGCGTCAAGGCGCTGGTGCCGTTTCCCGTGCTGCTCGACATGCTGGCGACGCGGCCGGTATGGATGCAGCGGATCGGGCAGGTGTTTCTCGGTGAGCCGGCCGCATCAATGCGCGAAATTCAGCGCCTGCGCCGCGCCGCGCTCGCGACCGGCAAGCTCACATCGAACCGGCGCCTCGTCGTCACCGAGAAACGCGACGCGATCCTCATCGCGCCGCCACGAAAGGGCCCGGTCTATGTTCCGGTCTATAATGCTGCCGTGACGTTCGGTGCCTGGGGCTATCCCTATTATCCGCCGGTCTATATCCAGCCGCCGCCGGGCTTCCATCACAGCGGCGCCGGGATGGAGACCGGCATCGGCTATAGCCGCGGCCGTACACGGGTGACGGGGCTGTGGGGCTGGGCGCGCCTCGATTGGCGGCGCGGCGCCGTGACACTCGATCTTGCCGTCTATAACCGCATCAACCGCTATGCCGCCGCGACCAAGAGCGCCATTTGGCACCACGAGCCGCATCCGGCCGGCTATTTCCAGATTCCCGAGACCGCCTCCCGCGACCATCGCGTCGCGCATCGCCGCCATGAGGAGCGTCGTCGGCACCATCGCGAAACGCGGCGGCGTCACCGGCGGCGATGATGCCAAATCCCGCTGATCCGAACCGGTGGTTCGGCTCGGCGGGACCTCAATCGCCGGCGCTCGCATCCGCGCGCTTGGCTCCGCGCCATAGGGCGCGCGCTCGCACTTGCTCGCGATACCGCATCCTGACGAGTCACGCTCATCGGGATGCGGTATTAAGGGCTGCGCCTCAGCCGGACGGGTCCCAGGCCGGCGCCCAGCCGGCGATGTCGACGATGCGGCGGTCGCCCGTGAGCGCGTCGATCGCGGCATGATCCTCGGGCGTCAAGGCGAAATCGAACACCGCGAGATTGGCCGCCATATGCTCCCGGCTGCCGGCTTTCGGTACCGCCGCGACATGGTCCTGTTCCATGAACCAGCGCAGTGCGATCTGCGCCGGGCTTTTGCCGTATTTTTGCGCGAGGCGCCGCAGGGTCGGGTCGTCGTTGACCGCGCCCCGCGCCAGGGGCGAATAGGCGGTCAGCATCAAGCCGTGCCGGCGCACCGCGCCGACCACCGCGCGCTGGGAGAGGAAAGGATGGTATTCGACCTGGTTGCAAAGAAGGTCCGCGCCATGTCGCGCTACCGCCTCGTCGAGCAGCTTGACCGTGAAGTTGGAAACGCCGATGAAGCGCGTCTTGCCGGCTTGGCGCAGCTTCGCCATCGCGGCCAGCGTCTCGGCCATCGGCACGGCGCGGCTCGGCCAATGGATGAGGAGGAGGTCGAGATGATCGAGACCGAGCTTTTGGAGACTCTCCTCGGCACTACGCGCGACGTCCTTGGCGGCGAGGTTGTCGGGGCCAAGCTTGGTCGTGACCCAGAGATCGTCCCGGGCGATGTCCGCCGCGACGATGCCTTTTCCGACCTCGGCCTCGTTGCCATAGATTTGCGCGGTGTCGATATGGCGATAGCCGAGCGCGATCGCCTCGCGGACCGCGCGGACGCAATCGGTGCCGGAAAGGGGCCAGGTGCCGAATCCCAGCGCCGGTATCCGCGCGCCCTTCAATTCGATGATTTTCATCGACCGCCTCTCTCGTCTAGAGTTCGGGCGGTGTTATGACGGGAGGACCAAAATGGTGCAAGTACCGGGGTTGGAGTTCGTGTTCGCGGCGCTGGTCAAGGTCGCGCCGCCGGTCGAGTTCGGCGAGACGCCGCAAGGGCGGAGGCGGATGATCCCGATCCTCGGCGGTATCGTCGAGGGGCCGTCCTTTCGCGGCGAGGTGCTGGCCGGCGGCGCCGACTGGCAATTGCTGCGGCCCGACGGCGCATCGGAGCTGGTCGCGCAATATGCGATCCGCGCCGATGACGGCGCCATCATCGCCGTGACCAATCGCGGCCTGCGCCACGCGCCGCCCGAGGTGATGGCGCGGCTCAATGCCGGCGAGCCGGTGGACCCGGAAGCGGTCTATTTCCGGGCGAGCCCCAGCTTCTCCACCGCCGCCACGCAACATGCCTGGCTCAATCGCCACCTCTTCCTCTGCATCGGCGGGCGTGCGCCCGATGCGGTGCAGCTCGACTTCTTTCGCGTGATGTGAGCGAGAAACGCATCATCGTCAATTCGCTCGCCGAGGCCGAAGCGGCTGCGGCCGCGGCCGCCGTCGCCGCCGTCGTCCCGGTCGTCCTTCAAAGCGCGCGCGGCATGGCCGGCTTCATGGGGCCGATGTGGTTCAAGGCGCTGGTGGAGGAAGCTGCGACCGCGCATCCCACGGCGCGGCTCACTCCCATGCTCGATTGCGCCGATGAGCCGGGGACCGTGCTGGCGGCGTTGCGCGCCGGCTTTACCCGCGTGCTTTATGGCGGTCCCGAGGCGATGCGTCGGCGGCTTCAGGAGATCGCGGACCAGCTCGGTGCCGTCATCGAAGCCCCGTCGGACGTCCCGGTGCTCGACCTTCTCGACCGGCGCGACCCGGCGGCCGCCCTTCGTGCCTTTCTTGCGCCCGATTGAGGCATTATCCCGGCTCTGCTATATCCCTGCCGAGCCAACGGAGAGGCACCATGCAGCTCAGCGAAACCGTGAAATCCATCCTGTCGCGCTACGAAAGCGACAATCCCGGCACCAAGGCCAACCTTGCCCGCATCCTGATGCAGGGCCGGCTCGGCGGTTCGGGGCACCTCGTCATCCTGCCCGTCGATCAGGGTTTCGAGCACGGGCCGGCGCGCAGCTTCGCGCCGAACCCGCCGGCCTATGACCCGCATTACCATTTCCAGCTCGCGCTCGATGCCGGCCTCTCGGCCTATGCCGCGCCCTTGGGCATGATCGAGGCTGGCGCCGCAACCTTCGCCGGATCGCTGCCTCTGATCCTCAAGCTGAATTCCGCCAACAGCCTCGCCCGCGCCAAGGAGGGGCCGTCGCAGGCGGTAACGGCCGGCGTCCGCGATGCGTTGCGTCTCGGCTGTTCCGCCATCGGCTTCACCATCTATCCGGGGTCGGACGAGGCCTATCATATGATGGAGGAGATTGCCGAGCTGGCGCGCGAGGCGAAATCCTATGGCCTCGCCGTCGTCGTCTGGTCGTATCCGCGCGGCGGCAATTTGTCGAAGGCGGGCGAGACCGCGGTCGATATCTGCGCCTATGCCGCGCATATGGCGGCGCTGCTTGGCGCCCACATCATCAAGGTGAAGCCGCCGACCGAAATGGTGGAACTCGAAGCGGCGAATAAAGCGTACGACAAGATCGATATTTCGACCCTGGCGAAGCGCGTGCGCCATGTCGTCCAATCCTGTTTCGATGGCCGGCGCATCGTCATCTTCTCCGGCGGCGAGGCGAAGGATCTGGACGGCCTCTTGAACGATGTGCGCGCGATCCGCGATGGCGGCGGCAACGGCTCGATCATCGGCCGCAACACCTTCCAGCGCCCGCGCGAGGAGGCGTTGAAGATGCTCGACACCATCATTCGCATTTATAAGAACGAGGCGTAGAGGGCGCGGGGTGACCTGCAACCTCTATCTGATCACGCCGCCCGCGATCGACCTCACCCGCTTTCCCGATCTTCTCGCCGCCGCGCTCGATGCGGGCGATGTGGCGTCGGTGCAACTGCGCTTGAAGGCGTGCGACGACGACACCATCCGGCGTGCCGCCGATGCGCTTCGCCCCGTGGTGCAATCACGCGACCGCGCCTTCCTGATGAACGACCGGCCCGATCTTGCCTTGGAGACGGGCTGCGACGGCGTCCATATCGGCCAGGAGGATACGGATTACCAATCGGCGCGGCGGATTCTGGGTCTCGAGCGGATCGTTGGCGTCACCTGCCATGCCAGCCGCGACCTCGCTATGGCGGCGGCCGAAGCCGGCGCCGATTACGTCGCCTTCGGCGCCTTCTTCCCGACCACCTCCAAGGACGCGAAGGGGCGCGCCGATCCCGAGATCCTCGCCTGGTGGAACGAGATTTTCACCGTACCCTCGGTGGCGATCGGCGGCATTACGCTCGAAAATTGCCGGCCGCTGGTCGAAGCCGGCGCCGATTTCCTTGCCGTGATTTCATCGGTCTGGAACCACCCCCACAGCCCCGCCGCGGCGGTGAAGGAATTCACGGGGGCGATGGCGAAATAACCGTTGCTTCACGCCACCGGGGCCCAGAGCACATCCTCGATCCGCGCGGCGCCAGTCGCCAGCATGACGAGCCGGTCGAGGCCGAGCGCGATGCCCGCGGCGGGTGGCATATCGGCAAGGGCGGCGAGGAAATCCTCGTCGATCGGATAGACGCGGCCGTAAAGCCGGCGCTGCTTTTCCTGGTCCGCCTCGAACCGCGCGCGCTGTTCCACGGGATCGGTCAGCTCGCCAAAGGCGTTGGCAAGTTCGAGGCCGGCAACATAAAGCTCGAACCGGTCGGCAAGGCGCACATCGTCCGGCTTTGCCCGCGCCAGCGCCGCCATCGAAATCGGATAGTCATGAAGGAAGGTCGGCGTGCCGATGCCGAGATGCGGCTCGATCCGGTCAAGGAAGATACGAAAGAACAAATCCTCCCAAGCGTCGCCCGAATGAGGCGCGATGCCGAGCGGCTGTGCCGCGGCGGCGAGCCGGGCGAGGTCGGGCGCCGTGGGATCGGGCGCGGTCGCAAGCAGGTTGATGCCGCAATATTGGCGGAACGCGTCGGCGACGCTGAGCCGCGCGAACGGCCGGGCCGGGTCGGCGGTGGCGCCCTGCCAGCGGAATTGAGTCGCGCCGGCGGCCGCGAGCGCGGCGCGCAGCAGCGCCTCGCAATCGGTCATCAGATCGGCCGTCCCGGCGCCGGCACGATACCATTCCAGCATGGTGAATTCGGGATGATGCGTCGCCGCGCGCTCGCCATCGCGGAAGACATGCGCGAATTGGAAGATTTTGGGCTCGCCCGCCGCCAGCAGCTTCTTCATCGCGAATTCGGGCGAGGTGTGGAGATAGAATGGCCGCGCGCCGTCGCCCGGCTCATCAAGCTCGGTGGCGAAGGCGCGAAGATGCGGATCCATGCCGGGGCTGATTTGCAATGCCGGGGTTTCGACTTCGCAAAATCCGCGCTCGACCAGAAGGCGGCGAATCGCGGTTATGATATGCAAGCGGGCGGCGAGAAAGGGGCGCCGCCGAGCGAATTCGTCCCGTTGCCACCAGAGGGGTTTCATCCGACCGTTCCGTTCCATGATTTCTAGACCCTACCCTACGGCGGCGTGATGGCGGCGTTGCTCGATGCCGATCTGGAGCGGCGGATGGCGCGGCGGCGGCACTGAGCCCGTGCCCAGCCGGCGCCCCTATTTCGCTTGCCGCGGCGGCGATGAAGCTGATAGGAACAACGGCTTTCCGGCCCCACCAGAACCTTTCGCCCTCATGCCGACCAAGGTTTCGCGCCATGAAGATCAATGCCATTGATATCAAGCCGGGCAACGTGCTCGAACACAACGGCAAATTGTGGATCGTCTTGAAGCGCGAGCTGATCCAGCCGGGCAAGGGCGGCGCCTTCGCCCAGGTCGAGATGCGCGACATGCGCGGCGGCAACAAGACCAACGAGCGCTTCCGCACCCAGGAAACCGTGGAACGCGTCCGGCTCGACCAGAAGGACATGCAGTTCCTCTATTTCGACGGCAATCTCGCCACCTTCATGGACAATGAAAGCTTCGAGCAGGTCACGGTCGATCGCGACATGATGGGCCCACCGGCCGATTTCCTGATCGAGGGTATGGTCTGCACCATCGAACTCTATGAGGGTCAGCCGCTCGCCGTCGAACTGCCGCAAAGCGTCACCGCCACGGTAGTCGAGGCCGATCCCGTCGTGAGGGGCCAGACCGCGTCGTCCTCCTATAAGCCGGGGAAGCTCGATAACGGCCGGCGGGTGATGATCCCACCGCATATCGAGGCCGGCACCCGCATCGTCGTCAATACCGGCGACGGCAGCTATATCGAGCGCGCCAAGGATTGAGGAATGGCGGTCCGCTCCGCTCTGTTCCATGTCATGTCGAGCGCCGCCTTCAAGGCGGCCAAGGGCTTGAAGCACGATTTCGGCGAGGTCGAGCAGCTTCAGGTTTCGGTGAAGGGACCGGGCGATTTCGTTTCGACGGCCGATCTCAAGGCCGAGAAGACCCTGCGTCAGGAGTTGGAGCGGGCGCGGCCGGGATTCGGCTTCCTCATGGAGGAAAGCGGCGCCAGCGAGGGCCGCGACAAGAGCCATCGCTGGATCGTCGATCCGTTGGATGGCACCACCAACTTCCTCCACGGCATCCCGCATTTCGCGATCTCGATCGGCCTCGAGCGCGATGGCGAGATGATCGCCGGCCTCATCTATCATCCCGTGGCGGACGAGATCTACTGGGCGGAGAAGGGCGGCGGTGCCTGGCTCAACGATCGGCGCCTGCGAGTCTCGGCGCGGCGCCACCTTGGGGAGGCGGTGATCGGTACCGGCATCCCGTTCCGCGGCCATGGCGATCATGCCCATTATCTGAAGACGCTGGCTGCGGTGATGCGCGCCACCAGCGGCGTCCGGCGCCTGGGTGTGGCGTCGCTCGACCTCGCCTATGTCGCCGCCGGCCGCTACGAAGGCTATTGGGAATTCGGCCTCAAACCCTGGGATTTCGCCGCGGGACTCGTCGTCGTGCGCGAGGCTGGCGGCAGCATCGGCGGGCTCGGCCAGGGGGAGCCGATCGCGACCGGCGACGTGCTCGCTACCAATGCGGCGCTCGAAGCGCCGTTGCGGCGCTTGCTGACGGCGACCGAAGAAAACGAAAACTGAGCCGGACCGGGAACGTCGCGCTGGCGGCACCGGCCTCGAATGCGGTACTTTCTATGGGCGCCGCCCAAGTGGCATTGGATCGGGAGGCATGGGTTTCCTCGTTACTGCCGTGATGACATCGACGCCGCACTATCGGCTCGTCCTCGCCGCCGTCGCCCTCCTGCTCCTGGCGACGGTGCCGTTGGCACCCGTTGCCGCGCAACCGGCGGCACAGCCCGAGGTCACGATCAATCACCACCTGCTCCAGTCGCTGGGACCGCTGCGGTCGGGCAGGGACCATCTGCGCCTACATCCCCCGGGGCAGCACCGGGCGTCATCGCGCCGGCACCGCCATCATGAGGCGCTGCGGCATCGCCGCCATCAGACTGCGCACCGCCGCCACGCGCGGCGCCATTACATGCACCGCCGCCATCACACCACGCATCGCCGCCACGCGCGGCGCCATTACATGCACCGGCGCGCGCGGATCGTCGCCTTGCCGCCGCCGCGCAAGCCGATCTGGCAAGGCACCGCCGCCATCGGGTCGCCGCCAGCGGAGAAGCCCGTCTGGCGCCGCGCCGCGGCCATCGTATCGCCGCCAGCGGAGAAGCCCGCCTGGCAACGCACCGCCGTCTTGCCGCCGCCGCGCAAGCCGGCTTGGCGCGCCACCATGGCCGAATTGCCGCCGCCGCCGAAACCGATCCACCAAGGCGCACCGATCCTCGGTGCCGAGGCCTTGCCGGCTCCGCCGTCGCCCCGACCTTCGCTGCCGTCTTCGCGATCATCGGCTCCGGTCGCAACCGCGACGGCGGTGACGACCGAGCTTCGTGCGCCGACGCCCACCGTGACGCTGGTGCCGGGCGGCGCGACCAGGCTGCTGCCGGCGGTGTCGGCATCTCCGCCATCCGCCGCGATGCCGTCGCGCGAGCCCCCCGTGCTGCTTGCCCCGCCGATCGCGGCGCAACGCTCGCCCAAGGTCCAGCCCGCGGCCAAGCCGGCCGCCGTTTCGGAAGCCCCGCCCGTCACCCCGCCAACGGCGACGCCGCTCCATATCGATTTCGCCGTGGGCAGTGCCGGCCTCTCCGCGGCGGCAAAACGGGAGCTCGATGCGGTGGCGCAATCACTGGTGAGCGACGGTACCCGGCGCCTTCAACTGGTCGCCTATGCCACCTTGGGCGCACATGGCGACACCGACGAGGCGCGCCGGCTGTCGCTCAGCCGGGCGCTCAATGTCCGGGCCTATCTGATCGATCGGGGCGTCCGCAATACCCGCATGGATGTGCGCGCCTTGGGCGACCGGTCCGACGGCGCCGCGCCCGCCAACCAAGTCGATATCGTGTTCATGGGTCGATAACGATGCCGAAAGCGAGCACGCCATGACGCGTCCCGGACGCTATCTTGCCCGGATGGGCATTTTCACCTTCGCCGTCGCCGCCGGTGCCGCCCTCGCGGCGCCAGTGCTGGAACGGTTCTTTTTAGGCAATCCCGCAGTCAACGGCGTCATCGTCGGCATCCTCATCGTCGGCACTGCCTATATCTTCCGCCAGGTGATCCTGCTCAATCCCGAGGTCAACTGGATCGAGAATTTCCGCCGCAACCAGGCCTTGGTCTCGACCGAGCGCATGCCGCGCCTCCTGTCGCCAATGGCGACGATGCTGGGCGATCGCCGGCTCGGGCGGGTATCGCTGTCGGCGGTCGGCCTCAGGACCCTGCTCGACGGCATCGGCACACGGCTCGACGAGACCCGGGAGACCTCGCGCTATCTTATCGGGCTGCTGGTGTTCCTCGGCTTGCTCGGCACCTTCTACGGCCTCCTCCAGACGGTGGGATCGGTGAGCGGGGTAATCAACGGCCTATCCGCGTCCGGCGGCGATCCCATTCACGCCTTCGCCCAGTTGCGCGAACGTCTGGCGGCGCCGCTCGGCGGCATGAGCACGGCGTTCAGCGCCTCGCTCTTCGGCCTTGCCGGCTCGCTGGTGCTGGGCTTCCTCGACCTCCAGGCCGGCCTTGCCCAGAACCGGTTTTACAACGATCTCGAGGAATGGCTCTCCGGCTTCACCCGCATCAGCGGCGGCGGTGGCGGCGCCGATTACGGCGAGACGCCGGTGCCGGCCTATATCCAGGCGCTGCTCGAACAGACCGCCGACAGCCTTGAAAACCTGCAACGCATCATGACCCGCGGCGAGGAAGGCCGGATCGCCGCCAACACCAACCTTCAGACCCTGACCGACCGGCTGTCGCTGCTCACCGACCAGATGCGGGCCGAGCAGACGGTGCTGATGCGGCTTGCCGAGAACCAGAACGCGCTGCGCCCGGTGTTGCAGAAGCTGGCCGAAGGCGGCGACAGCAAGATCGACCCCGCCAACGAGGAGGCGCGCAGCCATCTGCGCAACATCGATGTCCAACTCGCGCGGCTCAATGAGGAGGTGGCACAGGGCCGCGGTGCCGCAGTTCACGAAATCCGCAACGAGATCCGCCTGATCGCGCGCACCCTCGCCGCCCTGGCCGAGAGCCCGGAACGGAACTAGGCAGATGCCCGGCCGCTCCCGCCACAGCCGCAGCGACTTCAACATCTGGCCCGGCTTCGTTGATGCGCTAACGCAGCTCGTGATGATCATCATTTTCGTGGTGCTGTTCTTCACCGCGGGACAGTTCTATCTCTCGAACGCGCTGTCCGGCCGCGACGCGCAGCTCGCGAAGCTCAACGCCCAGATCAACTCCTTGTCCCAGATGCTGGCGATGGAGCGCCAGACCGGTGCCGATCTGCATCTTCAGCTCGGCACCTTGCACAACCAGCTCAGCGCGGCGAAGGCGGCGCTCGCCCAGGCCGCCGCCGAGCTTGCGGCGGCGCGGCAGAAAACCGCCGCGACCGCGAAGAAGGCAACCGCGGCCGAGACCCGGCTCAACGATGAGGTCGCCCGGCGGATCGCCGCCGAGCAGGACATCGCCGAGCGCGACGAGAAGCTCGCCGCCCAGCAAAACGCCATCGCCCAACTCGATCTTCAGATCGCCGCCCTTCGGCAGCAATTGCAGCAGATCTCGGCGGCGCTCAACCTGTCGGAAGCCAAGAACAAGACGGCCAACGTCAAGATCGCCGATCTCGGTCGCAAGCTCAACGAGGCGCTCGCCACCAAGGTGGAGGAGCTTGCCGGCTATCGCTCGCAATTCTTCGGCCAGCTTCGCAAGCTGCTCGGCAACCGCAAGGACATAAGCATCGTCGGCGACCGCTTCATGTTCCAGTCAGAGGTGCTGTTCCCGACCGGCAGCGCGACCCTCACCGACCAGGCGAAGCAGAAGCTGGCCATCGTCGCCACTGCCTTGAAGCAGATCGCCGCCAAGATCCCGCCCGATATCGACTGGATCCTGGAGGTCGAAGGTTATACCGACAAGCAGCCGATCAGCACGCCGCAGTTCCAGTCCAACTGGGAACTGTCGGCGGCGCGCGCCATTTCCGTCGTCCGCTTCTTCATGGCACAGGGGATTCCGCCAACCCGCCTTTCGGCCGCGGGCTTCGGCAAGTATCAGCCGGTTAACACCGCCAATACGCCCGAGGCCTATCGGCAGAATCGCCGGATCGAACTGAAGCTCACGTCGCGATAGCGGACGTGAAAAAGCCGCGGCGCGTCACGCTGCCGCGGCTTTTCCAAGCCCGCGTGCCGATCGAGATCGGCGCGCTATTTCTTCTTCGCGGGTGCTTTCTTCGCCGCGGGTTTCTTCTTCGCTGGTGCTTTCTTCGCAGGTGTCTTAGCCATAACCTCGAACCCCTACTAGAGTCGTAAACCTAAGTATCGTAACCCCGACCCGGACGAAAGTCGAATGGAATTGCGCGCGAAGGGCGACTCGGGCGATCGAGAGTTGCGCCGGCGGCGCCCCGCGCCAGAATAGGCCGGACATAGGGATGGCCGCGGCCGAGCGCGGCAGCGATGAAGGATGAGGATGCGTGAGCAAGATTCCGCCCGGGGTTGGCCCCCACTTTCCGCAAGTCATGGTCCTGGTCGGCGCCACCGGCGATCTGTCGCGGCGCAAGCTGCTGCCGGGGCTTTTCCATCTCTGCACGACGGGCTTCATTCCCGGCTGCCGCATCATCGGCGTGTCGCTCGACGAGATCGATGTCGACGGTTTCCGCGCGGTCGCGAGGGGCGCGCTCAGCGATTTTGCGATGCGTCCGGTAGACGAGGCCAAATGGGCCGAATTCGCGAAGAACCTCGATTACGTGCCACAGACCGCCGGCGCCGGCGCGCTGAAGGTGGCAGTGGCGAAGGCGGAAGAGGCGCTCGGCGGCGAGAGCCGGCGCATCCATTATCTCAGCGTGCCGCCCAAGGCTGCGCTGTCCGCGGTGCGCCTCCTGAAAGAGGCCGATCTCGTCGAACGCTCACGCATCATCATGGAAAAGCCGTTCGGCACCGATCTCGACAGCGCGGTCTCGCTCAACGCCCGCCTTCATGAGGTGTTCGCCGAGGAGCAAATCTTCCGCATCGACCATTTCCTCGGTAAGGAGCCGGCGCAGAACATTCTCGCCTTCCGCTTCGCCAACGGCCTCTTCGAGCCGATCTGGAACCGCAACTTCATCGACCATGTCCAGATCGACGTGCCGGAGACGCTGGGCCTCGCCACCCGCGCCGAGGTCTATGAGCAGATGGGCTCGTTCCGCGACATGGTGGTGACCCATCTCTTCCAGATTCTCGCCTTCATGGCGATGGAGCCGCCGACCGCGCTCGAACCCAATTCGATCAGCGAGGAAAAGAACAAGGTATTCCGCAGCATGCTGCCGCTCGACCCGCGCTATGTGGTGCGCGGGCAATATGCCGGCTATCGTGGGGAGCCGGGGGTCGATCCGGAATCCGACACCGAGACGCTGGTCGCGCTCAAATGCACCATCGACAATTGGCGTTGGGCCGGGGTGCCGTTCTTCCTGCGCACCGGCAAGCGCATGGCGGAGGGCCAGCGCATCATCTCGATCGCGTTCCGGGAGCCGCCGAAAAGCATGTTTCCGACGGGGTCCGGCGTCGGCGCGCAGGGCCCGGACCATCTGACCTTCGACCTCGCCGACGCCTCGAAGATGTCGCTGTCGTTCTATGGCAAGCGGCCGGGGCCGGGCATGCGGCTCGACAAATTGAGCCTGCAATTCGCGATGCACGATACCGGCTTCGTCGGCGACGTGCTCGAAGCCTATGAACGCCTCATCCTCGACGCGATGCGCGGCGACCACACCCTCTTCACCACCGCCGAAGGCATCGAGCGGTTGTGGGAGGTGTCGATCCCGCTTCTCGAAGCGCCGCCGCCGGTACGGCTCTATGCGCCCGGCTCCTGGGGCCCGAAATCGATCCATCAGCTCGTCGCGCCCAATGCCTGGCGCCTGCCGTTCGAGCGCGCCTGGCGCGACCCCAATACCGACGGCGCCTGAGCGGCGTTACGCCTCGGCCGCGTCGGTGGCCTCGTCCTCGAGCTGGACATAGAGGTTGGCGAGCGCCTCGGCCGCCAGCTCCCGCGTCAGCACCGGCGCGACGTCCATCGCCTTGCACACTTGCACCGCCTGCTCGCAGATGAAATTGGGCTGGAAATAGGCGAGCACGAAATGGTGCCGCTTGGTCAGAAGATCGATGACGAACTCGAACACTTCATCGGTGAGGGTAAGGCCACGCTGCGCCGCCGTCGCGGCGAAGATGCGGCGGAACTCGTCGACATTCGGCGCCGCCAGCTTGATCTTGTAAGGAACGCGGCGCAGGAACGCCGGGTCCATGAGTTGGGTCGGATCGAGATTGGTCGAGAACAGTACCAGCTCGTCGAACGGCAGGCTGAAGCGCTCGCCGGTGCGCAGCTTGAAGAAATCGATGCGGCTTTCCATCGGCACCGTCCAGCGATTGAGCAGCGCCTCGGCGGCGACCTGCTGGCGGCCGAAATCGTCGATCACGAAGATGCCGTTCAAGGCCTTGATATGCGCCGGCGCGTCATAGAATTTGGCGTTGGGATCGTATTGCAGATCGAGCATGTCGAGACTGAGCTCGCCGCCCACCATCACCACCGGCCGGCGGCATGGCATCCAGCGCGCGTCGAACGCCTCCATTTCGATGCCGCTCGCCTCCGCCAGCGCCTGGGAATCACTGTCCGACATGGAGCGGCGATGGATGCTCGAATCATAGATTTTGACGATCTGGCCGCCGATCTCGACGGCGTGAGGAATGTAGATCTCGCCGCTGAAGAGACTCGCGATCCGGGTCGCGATGGTGGTCTTGCCGTTGCCGGGCGGGCCGAACAAGAGGACGCTGCGCCCGGCATTGATCGCGGGCAGGAGCTTGCGGATGTAATGGTCGGAGACGACAAGGCCGTCCAACACCCGGCGCAGCCCCGCGGCGGTCTGCATCTCGTTGGTGATGCGCTGCTTTTCGATCTGCGCCTGGTAATCGGCGAGCGCGACCGGCGCCGCGCCGACATAGGAATTCTGGGACAGGGCCTCGAGCGCGGCGGTCTTGCCCTGGTCGCTCAGGACATAGCGGATCGCCTGGACATAGCCGATCTTGACCGCGCCCAGCGTCTGGACGAAGCGGCGGCGCACCGCCTCGTCGATCAGCTCCTGGACGATAAGATCGTCGAGCCCGAGGCGCCGGGCGAGGTCGGGCACCAGCTCGGTCGTCTCGAGATACATGGTCTTGAGAAGGAGGTTCAACAGATTGGCCGGCGCGATCCCGGTCTCGTCGAGGGTGCGCGGCAAGGCCGGCGTGCTGCGCAGCACGTCGTCGAGCTGCGCCGGCGTCAGCACGCCGGCGGTGATGAGCTGCTCGCCGAGACGACGACCCTGGCGGCGTTGCCGCTCCAGCGCCGCATCGACATCGACGACCGATACCAGCCCGCGTCCGATCAGGATTTCCCCTAATTGCATGGCGCTCTTTCCCGTTGGAAGACGAAGAGCATTAGCAGAGGAAGGTTAAGATTAGTTCACCACGCCAAGCGCGCGCAGAATCGGTCCGAGGACGCGGGCGAGCCGCCGCGCCCAGACCGCCGCGCCCTCGGCGTCGCCGACCAGATCCTGGCGCAGCTCGATCGCGACATGGGCGAGGCCTGCCGCGGCGGCATGGTGGCTGACGGTATAGCCGCGTGGTTCGCGTGCCGAATAGGGCTGATTGTTGCCGATGATAAGGCCCGGCTCGGCGGCAAGCGCCGCCATCAGCGGCGCTGCGATGCGGCCGTCGGCGTCCCACAGGATGCCGGCATGCCAGGGCCGGGCGAGGCCGTCCATCATCGGGGTGAAGCTGTGGATCGAGATCAGCGCCGGCACCCGGCCGCCGGCGCGCATCCGGTCGAGCGCCCGCGCGATCGCGGCATGATAGGGTGTGAAGATCGCGGCGAGGCGATCGGCGCGCGCATCGGGCGACAGCGCGGCGTTGCCGGGAATGGCGATGCCGTCGCTCAACGCCGGCATCGAGCTCGGATCGTCGGGATCGCGATTGCAATCGACGACGAGGCGGGAATAGCCGCAGATGAGCGCCATGGCGCCGAGCAGCGGCGCCAGATGGCGCGTCACTTCGGCGGCGCCGATATCCCAGGCGATGTGCGCGCC
The DNA here is from genome assembly GCA_050729815.1 of Allostellaceae bacterium. Lineage (GTDB taxonomy): Bacteria > Pseudomonadota > Alphaproteobacteria > ATCC43930 > CGMCC-115725 > JAATGI01. The sequence goes on along the minus strand of JBOHLV010000272.1, from coordinate 34,569 downwards.
AAGGTGTTTTGGCGCGAGGCCGAGCCCGCCCAGCGCCCGCGGCACGCGATGGCTGGCGTGATCGCAGACGAGGAGGATCGGCGCCGCGCCGGGAATTTCGACGTAAGCCGGCGGATCGTCGGGACCGAGAAGGGACGACATCGCCGCATCCTACCTCGCGACCGGGCCGGCCGCGAGTTTTGCAACACGCCGGCCGCGAATTGCCGCTATTCTAGCGCCACATGATTGTCGGCGATCCCCGTTCCTTCCTCCAATCCCTGCTCGATGCCGCGATCGCCGCGGTGACGCCGGCGGCGGTGCTGCCGCCTCATTTGCCGCCACCGCCCAAGGGCCGCACCCTCGTCGTTGGCGCGGGTAAGGCGGCAGCGGCGATGGCCGCGACGGTGGAGCAGCATTGGCGGGGACCACTTTCCGGCCTCGTCGTCACCCGGCATGGCTATGGCGCGCCGTGTCGGCGGATTGAAATGGTCGAGGCGCGTCATCCCGTCCCCGACACCCAGGGCCGCGACGCCGCGCGGCGCATCCTCAACCTTGTGCAAGGCTTGTCGGCCGACGATCTCGTGCTGTTCCTCGCCTCGGGCGGCGGCTCCGCCTTGATGGCGCTGCCGGCGCCGGGGATCGCGCTTGAGGACAAGCAGGAGGTGACCCGCGCGCTCCTCAAATCCGGCGCCACCATCGCCGAGATCAATTGCGTGCGAAAGCACCTCTCGGCAGTGAAAGGCGGGCGGCTCGCGGCGGCGGCCTATCCCGCTGCCGTCGTGACGCTCGCCATCTCCGATGTCGCCGGCGACGATCCCGCGGTCATTGCATCGGGGCCGACGGTCGGCGATCCCTCGACCTTCGCGGACGCACGGGCGATCCTGAAAAAATATTCAATTGAGCCGCCGCCCGCGGTCGTGCGTCATCTCGCCCGAATGACCGACGAGACCCCGAAACCCGGCGCCCCTCGGCTCGCGCGGAGCAAATACATCCTGGTGGCAACGCCGCAGCGCGCGCTCGAAGCCGCGGCGGCGACGGCGCGCGGGGCCGGGGTGACACCGCTCCTCCTTGCCGACGCGATCGAGGGCGAGGCGCGCGAGGTGGCCCTCGTCCATGCCGGCATCGCGCGCCAGGCGGCGGCGGGCAAGCTGATCATCGGCGATCGCCCCCTGCCGCTGCCGGCGGTGTTGCTCTCGGGCGGCGAGGCGACGGTTCGGGTGCGCGGAACCGGCCGCGGCGGCCCCAACACCGAATTCATCTTGGCGCTCGCCCTCGCCCTGGGCGGTCACCCGCAAATCCACGCCCTCGCCGCCGATACCGACGGCATCGACGGCACCGAGGCGAATGCCGGCGCCGCCCTGGAGCCGGACCTCCTGGCGCGCGCCGCGGCGCTCAGGATCGATCTCGCCGGCGCGCTCGCGGGCAATGATTCCTATGGCGCGATGGCGGCGCTTGGCGCGCTGGTGACGACCGGCCCAACCCGCACCAACGTCAACGATTTCCGCGCCCTTCTCATTCTGCCGGGGATGCCATGAGACGCCAGCGCAGCGCCAAGATCGTCGCGACCCTGGGCCCGGCGAGCGATTCGCCCGAGACGATCGGCGCTCTCTTCGCCGCCGGGGTCGATGTCTTCCGCCTCAATTTCAGCCATGGCCGGCGCGAGGATCATGAGCGGCGGGTCCGGATCATCCGCGCGCTCGAGCATGAGGTCGGCCGGCCGATCGCGATCATGGCGGATCTGCAGGGACCGAAGCTGCGGCTCGGCACCTTCGCCAAGGGCAAGGTCGCGCTGAAGCTCGGCCAGGCCTTCCGCCTCGACCTCGACCTGAAGCCGGGCGATACGCGGCGCGCGCCGTTGCCCCATCCTGAGATTTTCACCGCGCTCGACACCGGCACCGAGATTCTGCTCGATGATGGCCGGGTGCGGCTCCTGGTCGAAAAACGCGGCAAGGATTTCGCCGAGACCAAGGTGATCGCCGGCTCCGAGCTCTCCGATCGCAAGGGCGTCAATCTGCCGGGCGTGGTGCTGCCGCTGTCGGCACTGACGGTGAAGGACCGCGCCGATCTCTCTTATGCCTTGGGGCTCGGCGTCGACTGGATCGCGCAATCCTTCGTCCAGGGGCCGGATGATGTCGCCGAGGCGAAGAAGCTGGTGGCGGGCCGCGCCGGCGTCATCGCCAAGCTGGAGAAGCCGGCAGCGGTGGCGCGGCTCGACGAGATCATCGAGCTTGCCGATGCGGCGATGGTGGCACGCGGCGACCTCGGCGTCGAGATCCCGCCCGAGGACGTGCCGCCCTTGCAGAAGGAGATCATCCAGGTCTGCCGCCGCGCCGGCAAGCCGGTGGTGGTGGCGACCCAGATGCTGGAATCGATGGTGGCGGCGCCGGTCCCGACCCGGGCCGAGGCCTCCGACGTCGCGACCGCGATCTATGAAGGCGCCGACGCGGTGATGCTGTCGGCGGAAACCGCGGCGGGGAAATATCCCGTCGAGGCTGCCACCATGATGGACCGCATCATCCGCCGGGTGCAGCGGGACCCGCTCTATAGCGCCGGGCTCCACGCCGAGATGCTGGCGCTGCCGGAGCATACCGCGCCCGACGCCATCAGCTTCGCGGCGCGCCAGGTCGCCGACACGGTCGGCGCCGCCGCCATCGTGTCGTTCACCACCTCGGGCGCGACCGCGCTGCGCGCCGCGCGCGAGCGGCCGAGCGTGCCGGCGATCGCGCTCACCGCGCGGCTCGACACGGCGCGGCGCCTCGCCATCGTCTGGGGCCTTCATTGCGTCCACACTGCCGATGTCCATCGCCTCGGCGACATGATCCAGAAGGCGACCCGCATGGCCCGGCGCGAGGGCTTCGCCGAGAAAGGCGCGCGCATCGTCATCACCGCCGGTATCCCGTTCGGCACGCCGGGCGCGACCAACGTGCTCCACATCGCCTGGATTCAGGAATAGCGGCGGGCTATAAAATAACGGATGAAGTCCGCGGCGAAATCCGCCGGCGCCTTTGCCCGGTCCGATCACGATCACGATCATTGCGTTGACGCGGCACTAGGGCGTGCCGAGGCACTGTGCCGGGCGCAGGACGCGCGCCTCACCCACCTACGACGCGAGGTGCTGGAGCTGATCTGGCGCGGGCATGAACCGGTCGGCGCCTATGCGCTGCTCGAGGCGCTGCGCCACGCCCATCCCCATGCCGCACCGCCGACGATCTATCGCGCGCTCGAATTCCTGGGCGCGCACGGCCTTATCCACCGCATCGAATCGCTCAATGCCTATATCGGCTGCGACCATCCGGAGCGGCCGCATAAGAGCCAGTTCCTGATCTGCGCCCGATGCTCGAACGCCGCCGAGGTCGACGATCCCGGCGTCGCCCGCGCGCTTTCCCGGAGCGCGCGCGAGCTCGGCTTCGCCGTCACCCGGCAGACGGTGGAGCTTCGCGGCCTCTGTCCCGCTTGCCGGCGCGTAGCGCAAGGCTGAACGCCGTCATGACCCAGAACCGCTACCCCGATCTAAAACAGTTGGGTGCCCATGTGCCGCCGCCGAAATCGCCGGCGGAGGCGGTGATCGAGAAGGTCGCGAACCCGCAAGCGGGGACGGTCTATCTCGTCCGCTTCACCGCGCCCGAATTCACCTCGCTCTGTCCGATTACGGGGCAGCCCGATTTTGCCCATCTCGTCATCGATTACGTGCCGAAGGACTGGATCGTTGAAAGCAAGAGCCTCAAGCTCTATCTCGGCTCGTTCCGCAATGAGGGCGCATTTCATGAGGATTGCACGGTGACGATCGCGAAGCGCCTCGTCGCCGAGATCGCGCCCTCATGGCTCCGCATCGGCGGCTATTGGTATCCACGCGGCGGCATGCCGATCGACGTGTTCTATCAGACCGGCGCGCCGCCCACGGGCCTGTGGCTACCCGACCAGGGCGTCGCGCCCTATCGCGGCCGCGGGTGAACGCGGCGGCCGACCTCAAAGCCGCGATCCGCGACGCCGCCTTGCGGCTCGGCTTCGATGCCGTGGGCTTCGCCGCGGCCGAGCTTGCCGCCGAATCGCGCGCGCGGCTCCGACAATTTCTCGATGCCGGCTATCACGGCGATATGGGCTGGCTCGAAGCGCGCGCCGAGGAACGCGCCGACCCCAAGGTGCTGTGGCCTGGGGCACGCAGCGTCGTCGTCCTCGGCATGAATTACGGGCCGGAAGGCGATCCGCTCGATGCGCAGAGCCGGCGCGATCGCGGTGCCATCTCGGTCTATGCCCAGGGGCGCGATTATCATGATTTGGTGAAGTCGCGCTTGAAGAGGCTGGCCCGGGAGGTCGTGAAGCTTTCGCCCGAAGAGTTGAAACTTTTCGTCGATACCGCGCCGGTGATGGAAAAGCCGCTGGCGGAGCGCGCGGGCCTCGGCTGGCAGGGCAAGCACACCAATCTCGTCTCGCGGCGCTTCGGCTCGTGGCTGTTCCTCGGCGAGATTTATTTGAGCATCGAATTGCCCGCCGACGCGCCCGAGCGCGACCATTGCGGCCACTGCCGCGCCTGCCTCGATGCCTGCCCGACCGGCGCCTTTCCAACGCCCTATCGCCTCGATGCGCGGCGCTGCATCTCCTATCTCACCATCGAGCATCGGGGCCATATCGCGGCGGAGCTGCGCCCGCTCATGGGCAACCGCATCTATGGCTGCGATGATTGCCTTGCCGTCTGTCCCTGGAACAAATTCGCCGCGGCGACGCGGGAGCCGGCCCTGATGCCGCGCGCAGAATTGACGGCGCCCAAACTCGCCGAGCTGGCAAGGCTCGACGATGCCGCGTTCCGGCGCCTCTTTTCGGGCTCGCCGGTGAAGCGCACCGGCCGCGACCGCTTCGTGCGCAATGTCCTGATCGCGATCGGCAATAGCGGCGCGCCCGACCTTGCCGCCAGCGCCGAGGCAAGCCTCGATGATGCCTCGCCGCTGGTGCGGGCGATGGCGGTATGGGCGCTCAATCGCCTCGCCGATGCCACGCGCATCGTCGAACTGCGCGGGCGCCATCTGCCTCATGAGACGGACGAGGCGGTGCGCGCGGAATGGACCGCGTGACTAATTCGCCGCGGTGTCTTCGCTCTCGAAGGTCGGCGCCTCGACGGTGATGCGGATCGGCTCGCCGGTCGCGCTGCGCTTGCCTCGGTTGGCGCGGTTCACCGCATCCTCAAGTTCCTGGAGTGAGCACAGTTCGAGCGCCACTGGATGGCGCGGCTTGATGTTGGAGGTGTTCCAGTGGCTGCGGTCGCGCACCGCCTGGATCGTCGGCTTGGTGGTGCCGACCAGCTTCGAAATCTGGCCATCACTCAATTCGGGATGGGACTTCAGGAGCCAGGAGATGGCGTCGGGCTTGTCCTGGCGCTTTGCGATCGGGGTATAGCGCGGCCCCTTGTGCCGGACCACCGGCTCGGGATGGGCGCTCGCCAACAGCTTGAGGCGCGCCGCGGGATCGGCCTGGCAGCGGTCGATCTCGGCCATGGTGAGCTGGCCGTTCGCGACCGGATCGATGCCGATCATCTGCACCGCGACCTCGCCGTCGGCAATCGCCTGCACCTCCAGGGGATGGAGGCCGCAGAACTCGCCGATCTGATCGAAGGTCAGCGAGGTGTTTTCGACAAGCCAGACCGCAGTGGCCTTAGGCATCAGGGGCTGGACCATTATTCCTCCTTGGCTCGCCCAAAGCTGCGCGGATACCTGCGGGCATCGCGCCCTCTTCCGCAACCTCGACGATCAGAAATGGATGACCCTAATATAGGGGGCCCGGCGCCGGGGCAAAAGTCCTTTCGGCCGGCCCGGCTCAAACTTCGAGCACGATCTTGCCGATATGGGCCGAGCTTTCCATGAGCGCGTGCGCCGCCGCCGCCTCGGCCAAGGGGAAGGTTTGGAAGATTTGCGGGCGTACCTTGCCGGCTTCGAGGAGCGGCCAGACATGGCGCTTCAGGCCCTGGGCAATCGCGCCCTTCTCCGCCACCGGGCGGGGCCGCAGGCCGGAGCCGGTGATGGTGAGGCGGCGGCGCAGCACCGGATTGAAATCGACCTCGGCCTTCGAACCGTGGAGGAAGGCGATGACGACGAGCCGGCCCTCGATGCCGAGGAGGTCAAGATTCCGTTGCAGGTAATCGCCGGCCACCATGTCGAGCACGACATCGATGCCGCGCGCCCCGGCATCGCCGCGCACCAAGGCGGCGAAATCCTCCTCGCGGTAGTTGATGGCGCGGGTGGCGCCGAGCGCCTCGCAGGCGCGGCATTTCTCCTCGCTGCCGGCGGTGGCATAGATCGCGCTGGCGCCGAAGGCGCGGGCAAGCTGAATCGCGATCGTGCCGATGCCGCTCGACCCGCCATGGATGAGAACGCTTTCGCCGGCCTTCAGATGGCCGCGCTCGAAGAGATTGTGCCAGACGGTGAAGAAGGTCTCCGGCATCGCCGCCGCCTCCGCCATCGAGAAACCTTGGGGCACCGGCAGGCATTGCGGCGCCGGCGCCGCGCAATATTGGGCATAGCCGCCGCCCGCGACGAGGGCACAAACGGCATCGCCGATCTTCAATTCGCGAACGCCGTCACCGAGCGCTACTACCTTGCCCGCGACCTCGAGCCCCGGAATGTCGGAGGCGCCGGGCGGCGGCGGATAGAAGCCCTGGCGCTGCATTACATCGGGACGGTTGATGCCGGCCGCTTCGACCTTGATCAGCACCTCGCCGGCGCCGGGCTTCGGCACCGGGCGCGAGGTCGGTTTCAATACCGTGGGCGCGCCGGGCGCCGAAATCTCGATCGCGGTCATCGTCTCGGGCAGCGCCGGCATCGTGCGGTTCCTCGCCATATCTTCATCTTCGTCGATTGCACCTCTAACCCGATCGCGCCACACTGGCAACAGGAGAGGGATGATGGACGAGCAAGATCTGGAGCCGCGTTTCAAGCCGCCCAAGAAGAAGGATCTGACGGTGATGGCGGTCGCCGAGCTCGAAGACTATATCGTCGGGCTCGAGGCAGAGATAGAACGCGCCCGCGGCGAAATCGCCGCCAAGCGCAACCAGCGCGGCGGCGCCGAGGCGCTGTTCAAACGGAAATAGCGAAAAGAGGCACCCGCCATGTTGCAAGGCAAGACCGCGCTCGTCACCGGCTCGACCAGCGGCATCGGCTGGGGCATCGCGAGCGCGCTCGCCGCCGACGGCGCGGCGATCATGCTGAACGGCTTCGGCGACGCCGCCACGATCGACAGACTGAAGCGCGAGCTCGCCTATCGCCACGAGGTCAAGGTCGGTTATAGCGCCGCCGATGTCAGCAAGCCCGCCGAGATAAGAGAGATGGTCGCCGCGACGGCGGCCGAGCTCGGCCCGGTCGATATCCTCATCAACAATGCCGGCATTCAGCATGTCGCGCCGATCGAGAAGTTCCCGGAGGAAAAATGGGACGCGATCATCGCAATCAATCTCTCCGCCGCGTTCCATACGACCAAGGCGGTGCTGCCGACGATGCGCAATCGCGGCTGGGGCCGGATCGTCAACATCTCCTCATCCCACGGCCTCGTTGCGAGCGAGGATAAGGCCGCCTATGTCGCGGCAAAGCACGGCATCATCGGCCTGACCAAGGTGACGGCGCTTGAAGCCGCTTCGAGCCTCATCACCTGCAATGCCATCTGCCCCGGCTGGGTGAAGACGCCGCTGGTCGAGCGTCAGATCGAGGCGCGCGCCCGCGATGCCAAACAGCCGGTCGCGGACGCGGCGCGCGACATGCTGAAGGAAAAGCAGGCGCTGCTCGCCTTCACGACGCCGGAACAGATCGGCGCGATGGTGGTGTTCCTGGCGAGCGAAGCGGCCGCGACCATGACCGGCGCCGCCTTGTCCATGGATGGCGGCTGGGTCGCGCACTAAAATATCTGTGGAGCGAATCGGTGGACGAAATGTGGATGGATCGCGCGCGCTGAGGCCTTGGGGCTGCGCGATACCGATGCCGCGCTAATCCTGGCGTTGCCACGCGCGGCGCACCACAGCATTCTGTCGTGGCGTCGCGGCCCGACCGAGGCGCGATCGGACCCCTGCTTATCGCCCTTGTGCATATCTCGCGCCGGCAGGTGACAGTCATGTTGACGCCCCTGGCGCGATCGGCGACGCTAGCCCATCGCGAATTTATTTAACGGGGGCGAGCCATGGCAAAATCATGGCGCACGATGATGTCATGGCCGGTACTCGGGACCGCATGGATCGCCATCTGTCTCGTCTATGTCCAGGCCGAGTTCGGCTGGGGCACGCTTCTCGGCGAACCGCCTTATGAGGTGGCGATCGCCATTCTCGGCATCACCATGCCGCTGGTCTTCCTTTGGGTCCTGTTCAATTCCCAGGAACAGAGCGATCAGATCGCCGAGGCGGAAGAGCGCCTTGCCGCGCAGATCGCCGCGTTCAGCGCGAAGACGCCGTTCGACGGCGCGACCCATGAGGCGAGCGACGCCTTGCGCCGCCGCGCTGTCGATCTCGCCGCCACCGCCGAACTGGTGGCGCAGCGTCTCGACCGTGCCGCCGCCGCGCTGGGCCAGCAGCTTTCGGATTCGGTCAGTCTCGTCGTTGCGGCGACGGAGCGCGCGACCGAAGCGCGCGAGAGCCTCGCCCTGACCGGCGGCGAGATCGGCCGCCTCTCTCAATCGATCGCTGCGCATGCCGAGGCGGTGGAACATGCCGCCAAGCATGATCTCGCCGAAGCCGCGGAGCGCATCGCCGGCCAGATCTCGGTGATCGAGGCGGTGATCGACCAGGCCTTTACCACCAGCGGCGACCGCATCACCGAACGCGCCGCCGAGATCGAGGCCCATCTCATCGACAAGGTGGAGACCACCGCCGAGCGCGCGATCGAGGATCTCGGACGGGCGGGATTGCGCCTCGCCGAGGAGACCGGTGCCGCGGCGCATCGCGTCGCCGGCGAGATCACCAAGCTGCAAGAGGTGGTGACGTACAACGTCGCCGATGCAGGCAAGCGAATCGGTGCGCAATCGGGTATCTTCGAGCATCAGCTCGCCGCCGCGACCGAGCGTTTCGAGAGCGCCTCCGCCGATATCGCCGACACCGCCCAGCGCAGCGCCCAACTCCTCGACGCCGCCGTGAACGGCCTCGTCGCGGGCGGCCGCAAGGCCGCGAGCGAGGCGCAAACGCTGGTGACGAACCTGCGCGATTATGCCGAGGAGATCAATCGCCACGGCGCCGAGACCAGCGCCCAGGCCGAAACCGTCGGCGCCCTCGTGCAGTATCACAGCCAGACCCTCACGGCCGCCGCCGCCGAGGCCCTCGCCAAGCTCGAAGAGACCGGCACCGGCTTCGGCAAGGCGAGCGACAAGCTGACGGTGGCGTCGCGTCAGGCCGCCACCCGCATCTTCGAGGCGAGCGAGGCGCTTCATACCAACGCTCGCGACCTCGCCGGTCTCAGCGAAGATGCGTCGGCGCGGCTCGACGGCGTCGGCGAGGTGCTGCGCCAGCGCGGCCTCGAGCTCGCCGAGACGGTGCAAGGCAGCGTCGGCGCGATCGAAGAAACCGTCGATGCCTTCCCCAGCCGCGCCGAGCACATGGCGCAAACCGCCGAGCGGCTGGTCGGCCGGATCGCCGAGACGATCACCGATCTGCGCCGCCGCGAAGCCGCGCTCCAGACCGAGATCGATCAGCTCGCCCAGCGCTCGGGGGTCGCCGCCGATCATGTCGAGCAATATGTCGAGCGCTTGGCCGGGGCATCGGCGGCGGCGACCGGCCGCTTCACCGAGCTCGGCGACGCGCTCCGCCGCGAGATCGGCGAGGTCAATGACGGCACCGAGCAGACCGCCTTCCATCTCTCGCAACTGCATGAGGTGTTCGCCGAACAGATGGAGCGGCTCGATTCGACCCGGCACGAGGTCGCGGCCGAGACCGACGAGCTGCGCAGCCTGCTGCGGGAGCAGGTGGAGGAGCTGTTGCGCGCCTCCGACGACACGCTCGCCCGCTCCTATAAGGTTGGCGAGAGCTTCCGCGACCAGGCCCGGCATCTGCACGAGGCGGCGCGCACAGCCAGCACCCAGGTGGAATCGGTCGGCATCCTATTGCGCAACCAGATGGAGGATCTGAATGGCGTCACCGATACCGTCGCGGCCCTGACCCAGACCGTCACCGGCACCGTGCAGAACGGCACCGCCGAGATCGATGCCGCCGCCGAGCGCGCCTGGGTCCGGGTCGATCAGGTCGGCGAGGCCTTCGCCCGGCGCGCCCTCGCCTTGGGCGATGCCGGCGAGCAGGTGAGGGAGCGGCTCGAAGCCAGCGGCGCCACGCTGCAAAGCCATGCCGCCGCCGCCGAACAGGCCGCGGAGCGCACCTCGCAGCGCCTTGGCGACCGCGGGGCACAGATCGCCGCCGCCGGCACCAAGCTGGGCGAGATCGGCGTGCAATTCCAAACCCGGACCGAAACCCTGGCCCAGACCGCCGACAAGGCCGCGGTGCGGCTGGAAGAAGCGACCCGCCGCTTCAGCGAGCGCGCCGCCGCCATCGCCACCGCCGGCGAGGATGTTTCGAGCCGCCTCGCCCAGTTCGGCGATGCCGCCGAGCATCAGGCCGAGTTGCTGGCTCATGCCGTCGACACCACCACCGCGACCGGGGAGAAGGCGAACCAGGCCCTGCTTGCCCAGATCCGCGACCTCGCCCAAAAGGCGCAAGCCGCCGCGCGCGAGATCGACACGACGCGCAAGAGCCTCGGCGATCACGCCGCCGAAATCGACCAGGTCGCGGATCGTGCCATGAAGCGCGTCGGCAACATCGCCGCGGGCGTGCGTCAATATGCGAAGGAGATCGGCGATGCCGGCGACGCGGCCGGGCTCAAGGTCGGCACGATCGCGGAACGGTTCGCACAGCAGACCCGCGCCCTGGTCGATGCCGGCGACCGGGTGGGTACCAAGGCACAGGATATCTCCACCTTGTTCGATGCGCGCACGGCGGCCCTGCTCCAGGCCGGCGACAAGGCAAGCGCGACCGCCGGCGAGATCGGCACCATGTTCGAGGCGCGGACGCAAGCGCTGCTTGACGCCGCCGATGTCGCTGGCGATCAGGCCAAGGCGAAGGCCGTGACCATCACCGAGCTGGTGACGGTCCAGACCGCTTCCCTGATCAAGGCGGCCGATCGGCTCGGCGAAGAGGCGCGCGCCAAGGGCAACGCCCTCGCCCAGCTATTCGAGCAGCAGACGGCAGCGTTACTGAACGCGGCCGACGAAGCCGGCGAGCGCGCCGGCCTCAAGGTCGACGGGGTCGCCCGGCAGTTCGCCGCCCGCACCGAGGCGCTGCTTGCGACTGCGACCGGCGTCAGCGATCAGGCGAGCGCCAAGGCGACGGAAATCGGAACCACCTTCGAAAAGCGCATGAAGGCGCTGCTCGACGCCGCCGAACAGCTTGGCCACGACGCCGACGCCAAGACCGAGAATCTGGCGCAACTCTTCGGTACCCAGGCGCGCGAGCTGTTGCGGGCCGCCGACGAGGCCGGCCAACGTGCCGGCGTTAAGGTGGAAGACATCGCCCATATGTTCACGGAGCGCGCGGAGATTCTGATGAAGGCCGCCGACGCCGCCGGCGACCTGACCGCCGCCAAGGTGGACGGGCTGGCCGAGCGGTTCGGCGCCGAGACCCGCTCGCTGCTCGCTGCCGCGGACGCGGCCGCCGAGGATGCCCGCGCCAAGCTCGACACGGTGGCACAAGGCTTCGCCGCCCGCACCGAGGAGCTGCTCCAGGCCGCTGATCAGGCCGCGCGCGCGGCCAGCGACCGCGCCGGCAACATCGCCGAGCTGTTCGCGTCCCGCACCGAGGTGCTGCTCCAGGCCGCGGACAAGGCCAGCAACGAGGCCGGCGACGCTGCCACGACCATCGCCAAGACCTTCACGGAACGTACCGAGGCGCTCGCCAAGGTGGCGAGCGACGCGCTCGCCGAGGCGGGCAAGCTGCGTGCGGCGACCGAGGCCGAGGCGCAGCGGCTGCGCGAGGCCACCGCCACCGAAGCGGCGACGCTGCGCGACGCGACGGAAGCCGAGCTCCAGAAGCTGCGAGAGGCGACCGGGGTCGAGGCCGCGAAGCTACGCGAGGCGACCAGCGTCGAGGCCGGGAAACTGCGCGAAGCGGCGCTCGCCGAGGCGAAGACGCTGCGCGAGGCCGCGACCGAGGAAGCCAAGAAGCTGCGCGAGGCCGCCGCCCAGACCCAGCAGGAGACCTTCCTCAGGGCCGCGACGCTGATCATCGAGACCCTCAACTCGATCGCCGTCGATCTTCAGCCGGTGCTGGAGCCGAGCATCTCCGATTCGGTGTGGCGGCGCTTCCATGCCGGCGATCGCGGCGCCTTTACCCGACAGCTCCTGCAAATGCAGGGGCCGAACGCATCGGTCAGCATCAAGAAGAAATTCGAGGAGGACACGACGTTCCGCGAGCATGTCCTGCGCTATCTCAACCAGTTCGAGACGCTACTCGCGCAGGCGAAGGAGTGCGATCCCGTGGAGGTGCTCGGCGCCGCCTTCGTCACCGCCGATGTCGGCAAGCTCTATCTCGTGCTGTCGAACGCGGTGGGACGCGTCAAGCACTGACGCCGGACAAAAATGACGGAGGATGGATCGCGCCATCCCCCGTCATCGCGTCCTCCATCATCGCGTCTGCCGTCATCCGGCAGAGGTAAGCGCGGTTACGCGGCCTCTTTCTGCTCGACCGTCGGGGCAATGGCAGGCGCGCCATTGATCGCGATCTTGCGGGGCCTCGCCGCTTCCGGGACCTCGCGCACGAGGTCGATGTTCAGCATGCCGTTGGCGAGGTTGGCGCCGACGACCCGGATATGGTCGGCGAGCTGAAAGTGCCGCTCGAATGCGCGCCGTGCGATGCCGCGATGGAGATAGCGCGGCTTGTCATCCTCGGCCTTGGCCTTGCCGGTGACGGCGAGGTCGTTCTGCTTCACCGTGACATCGATCTCGTCATCGGCGAAGCCGGCGACCGCCATGGTCAGGCGATAGGCGTTCTCGCCGGTCGCCTCGATGTTATAGGGCGGATAGGAAAGGTTGCCCGAATCAACGCGGGTCGCGGCGTCGGCGAGCCGCATCAGCCGGTCGAACCCGATCGTGGAACGGAACAGGGGAGAAAAATCGAAATCGGACATGGACCACATCCTCCAAGGAGCAATATGGGTTGGCAGCACCCGCGCACGCGTCGTACGGGGCATCTGCGGCCGGACCCGCGAGGCGGCATCCGGTCATCCGATTAGATAGGTCGGGCGGGGGCGCGATCAAGGGCGGCGCCGCGCCCGCACAGTCAACTTTTCAGGCCGAATCCCTGAAAGCGTTTATTGAAGCGGGCAAGCCGGCCGCCGCTGTCGAGCAGCCGATGCTGGCCGCCGGTCCAGGCGGGATGCGATTTCGAATCGATGTCGAGCCGCAAGGTGTCGCCGGCCTTGCCATAGGTCGAGCGGGTCTCGTAGCTCGACCCATCGGTCATCAGGATGGTGATCGCGTGGTAATCGGGATGGATTTTGCTTTTCATGGCGAGGCTCTACGCGAAAGAAGCGTTTTATAGCCAAAGGCCGCGGTCGGCGCAACCGCGTCGCTTCGTCTCAGGCGGGGCCACTCGGTTGCGCCACGATCCGGTCCAACGTCCGGGCCAGAAGGTCGAGGTCGCGGGGCCGGGACAGGCGATGGTCGCCGTCCTTGACGAGGGTGAGTTCGACATCCTTTGCGTCGATATGGTCGGCAAGGGCGAGGCTCGTCTGCCACGGCACGTCAGGGTCGCCCATGCCGTGGATGAGGCGCACCGGACAGCGGATCGGCAATGGCCGCTCCATGACGAGGTGATGGCGGCCCTCCTCGATCAGCGTCCGGGTGATGAGATAGGGTTCCTCGCCATATCGGGACGGCATCCGCACGGCGCCGTCGCGCCTGATTTCGGCTTGGGTCTTCGGCGGAAAGCGCCGCCACATCAGCGCCTCGGTTGCGTCGGGCGCTGCGGCGATGCCGAGGAGGCCTGCGATCCGTTCGGGCCGGTCGAGTGCCGCCAGCAGCATGATCCAGCCGCCGAGGCTCGATCCCACCAGGATCAGCGGGCCCTGGGTGAGCCGGTCGATGATCATCGCCGCGTCGGCGCGCCAGCGCCCCACCGTCGCCGCGGAGAGATCGCCAGAGGAGGCACCATGGCCGAAGGCATCGAAGCGCAGATAGGCAAGGCCCCGGGACGCGGCATAGTCATCAAGGAAGCTTGCCTTGGTGCCGGTCATGTCCGACATGAAGCCGGCGAGGAAGACGAGACCGGGTGCCGCGCCATCGCGGCGGCGGTAGGCGATTGTGGCACCGTCGGCGCATGTTAAGATACGAACTGGCTCGGCTTCCGCCGAGCGAGGCACATCAAACCGTGGTGATTCCGTCAGCATCATTCGAGACCCGTGGCGATCCTGTCGCGGGCGACCTTATCACCGCGCCGCCGCGGCCGGAACGCCATGGCCGACCGCCGGCGGTGCTGCAGGTTCTGCCGGCGCTCGATGTCGGCGGGGTCGAGCGTGGCACCGTCGAGGTCGCGGCGGCGCTGGTCGCGGCGGGCTGGCGCGCGGTCATTGCCTCGGCCGGCGGCCGGCTGGTCCCGGCCCTTGATCGGCTCGGCGCCCGTCACATTATGCTGCCGCTCGCCACCAAGAACCCGGTGCGCATTGCCGCCAATATCGGCCGGCTCGCCCGGCTCATTGAGGCGGAGAATATCGATCTCGTCCATGCCCGAAGCCGTGCCCCGGCCTGGAGCGCGATGATCGCCGCCCGCCGCACCGGGCGGCCGTTCGTCACCACCTTTCATGCCGTCTATGGCGACGGGTCATGGCCGAAGCGGCGCTATAATTCGGTGATGGCGCGGGGTGATCGTGTCATCGCCATCTCGCATTTCGTTGCCGAGCATGCCACCTCACCCTATGGCGTGCCCCGGGACCGCATCCGGATTATCGAACGCGGCATCGATCTCGGCGAATTCGATCCCGCCCGGGTCGAGGCGGCGCGCATCGGCGCGCTGGTTCGTGATTGGGGGATCGCGCCGGACAGGAAGGTGGTGATGCTGCCCGGCCGGCTCGCCCGCGGCAAGGGCCACGGCGTGCTGGTCGCGGCGCTCGCCAGGCTTGGCCGTCGCGATCTCCTTTGCCTCTTCGTCGGCGGCGGTGCCGACCGGCATCGCCGCGCGCTGGAGCAACAGATCGCCGATGCGGGGCTTGGCGAGACGTGCCGCTTCGTCGATCATTGCGCCGACATGCCGGCCGCCTATCTGGTGGCCGACATCGTGGCGTCGCCGGCGACCCGGCCCGAAGGCTTCGGCCGCACCGTCATCGAGGGCCTCGCCATGGGCCGGCCGGTAATCGCCGCCGACCATGGCGGCGCCCGCGAAATCCTGAAGGACCGCGATCTCGGCTGGCTGGTGCCGCCCGGCGATGCGGCGGCGCTGGCGCGGGCCTTGGACGAGGTACTGGCGCTCGACCCGGCACGCAGCCATGCGCTGGCCGCGCGCGGCATGGCGCTGGTGCGCGACCGCTTCGACCGGGAACACATGACGAACCGCGTCCTCGCTGTCTATGGCGAGCTCATCGGTGTCGACCGTGGCGCGGGGCCGGCATGAGCGCCCAAGGCTATCGTCGCCTCCTCATCCGCGACCTGGTGCTGGGTTGCGATATCGGCGTCTTCCCGCATGAGCATGGCGTCGAGCAGCGCGTCCGCGTCAATCTCGAAATCGATCTCGCCGGCGGCAACCGAAAGATCGCCGACCGGCTGGCGGAGACCGTCTCCTATGCCGACATCATCGACGGCATCCGCGTCCTCACCGCGACCGGACGGATCAACCTTGTCGAGACCCTGGCGGAGCGCATCGCCGACCTCGCCCTCGACCATAAAGACGTGCGGTGGGTGCGGGTGCGGGTCGAGAAGCTTGATGTCTATCTCGACGCGGCGGCCGTCGGCGTCGCGATTGAACGATTTAATCATCATGGCTAAATCATGGAAAAGATGGGCGATTTTGCGGCAATAGGCGCCGCCGAGGCGCCTCGGAGCGCGACTTGTGCACACGCGCCGGCGACGGGCTCGTCGACGTCGTGGCGTCTGAAATTTTGTGACGACTCACCGCAATTTTTTCTTGCATTCTGAATAACATAATGATTTCAAGGTATTGTTCAGTATGCCCATTTTTTAGGCAAGTCACGGAAATGTAAGCATTTGTTGGCGTGACCGCTTGCCGCATGCCATTGCCAACAGGTTTATCCACAGTTTTCGTGGATATCTCCAAAGCCGAGTTCGAGTGCCTATTTTGACTCAAGCGATGATCGAAACCGAATCTGCCGAGGGACCGGGCGCCGAAGGCGTCGGGGTGATCCGCGCCGCGCTGGCGACGCTGCCGGCCTTACCCGGCGTCTACCGGATGTTGAATGCCAAGGGCGACGCGCTCTATGTGGGCAAGGCGCGCAGCCTGAAGGCACGGGTCGCCAACTACACCCATTTCGCGGCGCTGCCGACGCGGCTTCAGCGCATGGTCGCCGAGACCCGGCGGTTCGAGGTGATCCTCACCCATACCGAGGTCGAGGCGCTGCTCCTTGAAAGCAATCTCATCAAGCATCTGGCGCCGCGCTACAACATCGTGCTGCGCGACGATAAGTCGTTCCCCTATATCCATCTGACCGGCGGCGTCGATTTCCCGCTCCTCACCAAGCATCGCGGCAGCCATGGCGGGCCGGGCGATTATTTCGGGCCGTTCGCCTCGGCCGGCTCGGTCAATCGCACCCTGGTCGCGCTGCAACGCGCCTTCCTGTTGCGATCGTGCTCCGACAGCATCTTTTCGATCCGGACCAGGCCGTGCCTCCTCTATCAGATCAAGCGCTGCTCGGCGCCTTGCGTCGGCCGCATCGACCGGGCGGGCTATTCGAAGCTGGTGGCCGACGCCAAGGAGTTCCTCGCCGGCAAGAGCCAGGAGGTGCAGCAGAGTCTTGCCCGGCGCATGACGGAGCTGGCCGAGGCGCAGCACTACGAGGCGGCGGCGACGATCCGCGACCGCATTCGCGCCCTGACCCAGATCCAGGGCCATCAGGATGTCAATATCCGCGACCTTGGCGATGCCGATGTCATCGCGCTCTATCAGGCCGGCGGCCATGCCGCGATCCAGGTGTTCTTCTTCCGCGGCGGCCAGAATTGGGGCAATCGGCCCTATTATCCGGCCCATACGCGCGACCAGGCGCCGGCGGCGGTGCTGGGCGCGTTCCTCGGCCAGTTCTATGAGGATAAGGCGTCGCCGCCGCTCATCTTGCTGAGCCATCCGCCGGCCGATGCCGGCCTCATCGCGGAGGCGCTGACGTCGCGGGCCGGCCGCCGCGTCGAGCTTCAGGTGCCGCAACGCGGCGAGAAGGCGCAGCTCGTCGAGCAGGCGCTCTTGAATGCCCGCGAGGCGCTGGGCCGGCGGCTTGCCGAAAGCTCGGCCCAGGTGAAGCTCCTCGCCGGGGTCGCCGAGACCTTCGGCCTCGACGCGCCGCCACGGCGGATCGAGGTCTACGACAATTCCCATATCCAAGGCAGCAACGCCGTCGGCGGCATGATCGTCGCCGGCCCCGAAGGCTTCATGAAGAACGCCTATCGCAAGTTCAACATCCGTGAGCCGCTCGCCCCCGGCGACGATTACGCCATGATGCACGAGGTACTGACCCGGCGGTTCTCCCGCGCCTTGAAGGAAGATCCTGGGCGCGACAACGGCACCTGGCCCGACCTCGTCCTGATCGACGGCGGCGCCGGGCAGGTGACGGCGGCGAACGCGGTGCTGGCCGATCTCGGCATTGGCGATCTTCCCGTCATCGGCATCGCCAAGGGACCGGACCGTGATGCCGGGCGCGAGCGCTTCTTTCGCCAAGGCCGCGAACCCATGAGCCTCGAATCGCGCGATCCGGTGCTCTATTTTCTTCAGCGCTTGCGCGACGAGGCGCATCGCTTCGCGATCGGCAGCCACCGGGCGCGGCGGACGAAGGCGATCGGCGCTTCGCCGCTCGACGAGGTCCCCGGCATCGGCGCCCGGCGCAAGCGCGCTCTCTTGCATCATTTCGGCTCGGCGCGCAGCGTTGCCCGTGCCGGGCTCGTCGATCTCGAACGGGTCGATGGCATCAGCAAGAACGTAGCAAGGAAGATTTATGACCATTTTCATGCCGGCGGCTGATATCGGCAGGAGACAGGGATAGCGCGCATGCCGATCAACCTGCCCAATCTGCTGACCCTGTCACGGATCGTGGCGATTCCGTTGGTGATCGTGACGTTCTATGCGCCGGCACCCTATGGCGAGTGGGTCGGCTGCGGCCTGTTCGTGCTGGCCGGCATCACCGATTGGCTCGACGGCGAGCTCGCGCGGCGCTGGCACCAGCAATCGGAATGGGGCCGGGTGCTCGACCCGATCGCCGACAAGCTCCTGGTCGCGAGCATCCTCTTCATGCTGGCGGCGCTGGACCGCATCACCCCGATAACACTGTTCCCGGCGCTCATCATTCTGGCGCGGGAAATTCTGGTTTCGGGCCTGCGCGAGCATCTTGCGATGTTGCAGGTGCCGGTGCCGGTGTCGCGGCTCGCCAAATGGAAGACCGCGATCCAGATGGTGGCGATCGGCGTGCTCCTCGTCGGTAACGCCGGCCCGGTCGGCGTGCCGGTCGAGACGATCGGCGAATTGCTGTTGTGGGTGGCGGCGGCGCTCACCCTCATCACCGGCTATGATTACTGGCGTGCCGGCATGAGCCATCTCGACGATGCCGCGGCCCGCGCCGCAAAGCAGCAGAGCACGTCCTGAGGATGCCCCGGCTCTTCGGGCTCGCCGGCTGGAGCGGCAGCGGCAAGACGACGCTTCTCGAAAAGCTCGTGCCGGTACTCACGGCGCGCGGCCTTGCCGTCTCGACCGTGAAGCATGCCCATCATGATTTCGACCTCGACCGGCCGGGCAAGGATTCCTGGCGCCACCGTCAGGCCGGCGCCCGAGAGGTCATGGTCGCCTCCGCCCGGCGCTGGGCGCTCGTCCATGAATTGCGCGGCGCGGCCGAGCCGACCCTCGATCAGCTCGTAGCCGCCATGAGCCCGGTCGATCTCGTCCTCATCGAAGGCTTCAAGCGCGAGCCGTACCCGAAGCTCGAAATCCATCGCGCGGGGTTGGGTAAGCCACTCATCGCGCCGACCGATTCCGACATCGTCGCCATTGCCACTGATCTCGTGCTCGACGGCATCGCCTTGCCGCGCCTCGATCTCGCCGATGTCGGGGCGATCGCCGGGTTCATCATCGATTATTGCGGCCTTGCGCCGCGCCGCGCGAAATCCTAGCTCTTATCTCATGAAGCTCCTCTATTTCGCGCATCTTCGCACCCGGATCGGCATCGCCGAGGAGATGATCGACCCGCCGGCGGAGGTCCGGGATGTTGCCGGTCTGGTCGAATGGCTGAAGAGCCGCGGGCCGCGCTTCGCCGAGGCATTGGGCAATCGCAAGGCGCTGCGCGTCGCCGTCAACCAGACCTATGTCGGCTGGGATCATCGGGTCGCACCCGGCGACGAGGTCGCGCTGTTTCCGCCCGTCACCGGAGGCTGAGGCCCATGATCCGCGTTCAGCCCGAAGATTTCGACATCGGCCGCGAGATCGCGGCACTGACCCGGGGCCGAACCGGGATCGGCGGGGTTGCCTCGTTCATCGGCCTGATGCGTGACGAGGCGGGCGGCGCGCCGGTCAGCGTCATGACCCTCGAACATTATCCCGGCATGACGGAGGGTGAATTGGTCCGCATCGAGGCCGAGGCGAATCGCCGCTGGCCGCTGCTTGCGAGCCTCGTCATCCATCGCTATGGCCGGCTCGAACCCGGGGATCGCATCGTCCTCGTCGTGACCGCATCGTCACATCGCCAGGCGGCGTTCGCGGCGTGCGAGTTCCTGGTCGATTACCTGAAGACCAGGGCGCCGTTCTGGAAAGAGGAAGAAACACCGGATGGCCCCCGCTGGGTGGCCGCCGAGGCGAGCGACGACGAAGCCGCCCGGCGTTGGGAGACGGAGTGATCGGCGTCACACCGTCGGCCGCTGATCGAAACCGACGGAGGCGTCATCCTCGGCATCGCTCACGGCGACATTGACGATTTCGGCGAGCCGCGGGCCTTCGCGGCAACGCGCCGCCAACAGATCGATCTTCGCCGCGTCGCCGATCGCCCGGATTTCGACGCTGCCGTCGCGGCGGTTCCTAACCCAGCCATCGAGACGAAGCGCCGTCGCGTGGCGTTCGACAAAGGCACGAAAGCCGACGCCTTGCACCCGGCCGGTGACGATCATGGCGACGGCCGTCCGCGTTATGTCGACGCTCATGCGAATTCCAGGATCACCTGGTCGACGCTGAGCGAATCGCCCGGTTTCGCCCGAAGTGTCTTCACCTTGCCGTCGCGTTCGGCCCGCAGCACATTCATCATCTTCATCGCCTCGACCACCGCGAGTTCGTCGCCGGCGTGGATTTCCTGGCTCTCCACCACCGCCAGCGAGACGAGCAATCCCGGCATCGGCGACAGGAGGAAACGCGACAGGTCGGGCGGCTGTTTCTCCGGCATTCGCGACAGGAACTCGGCGGCACGCTGGCTCAGCATCTTCAAATCGAGGCGGACGCCACCATGCGTCACGGTGAAGCCGATGCCGTCGGGATCGATCTGAAAAATGTGGCTGGTCCGGCCGATCGCGGCATGGAGCAAGGGTTCGCCCGGATGCCAAGCGGTTGCGATGTGATGGGGCGTGCCGTCGCGAGTAACGGTATAGGTCTCGCCGCTGCGTCCGACATGGAGCGCATACCGCGCCGCGCCGTGGCAGGCGACCCAATCGGCCGGTGGCGGCGCCGGCGCGGTGTCGCGTGCGGCGCGGATATATTGCACGATCCCGGCGACGGCGATCACCCGGTCGACCGTCTTCTGGTCGGGCTTCGCCGCCGCAAAACCGTGCGGAAATTCCTGGGCGATGAAGTCAGTCGAGAGCCGACCCTCGGCGAAGCGCCGCCTGGCCAGGAGCGCCGCCAGGAAATCGACATTGTGCCGCGGTCCGCGGATATAGAAAGCATCGAGCGCGGCACGGAGCCGTGCCGTCGCCGCGGCGCGGGTCGGCGCATAGGCGATAAGCTTCGCGATCATCGGATCGTAATGGAGGCTGATCGCCGCGCCTTCGTCGACCCCGGCATCGACCCGCACGCCATCGCCTGCGGGTTCGCGATAGCGCACGAGCCGACCGATCGAGGGCAGAAAATTTCGCCGCGGATCCTCGGCATAGATTCGCGCCTCGATCGCCGAACCCGACATTCTCACGTCCTGCTGTGTCAGCGTCAGCCGTTCGCCGGCGGCGATGCGGATCATCCATTCGACGAGGTCGAGGCCCGTTACCATTTCGGTCACGGGATGCTCGACTTGAAGCCGCGTGTTCATTTCGAGGAAATAGAAATGCCGGTCCTTGTCGACGATGAATTCGACGGTGCCGGCGGAGCGGTATTCGACTGCATTGGCGAGGGCGACCGCTTGCGCCCCCATCGCGGTGCGCGTCGCCTCATCAAGAAACGGACTTGGCGATTCCTCAATCACCTTCTGGTGGCGACGCTGGATTGAGCATTCGCGCTCGCCGAGATGAATCACATGGCCGAAGGCGTCGCCCAGCACCTGGATTTCGATATGGCGCGGCTCCTCGATATATTTTTCGAGGAACAGGCGATCATCGGCGAAGCTCGACTTCGCTTCCGCCGTGGCGGCGCGGAAGCCGTCGCGTGCCTCCTCGTCGTTGCGGGCGATGCGCATGCCCTTGCCGCCGCCGCCGGCCGAGGCCTTGATCATCACGGGATAGCCGATCTTGCGCGCAATTCGTACCGCCGCCTCGGCGTCCGGGATGACATCGAGCCAGCCCGGCACGCCCGAAACGCCGGCGTCACGCGCCAGCTTCTTCGATTCGATCTTGTCGCCCATCGCGGCGAGGGCACGGCGGCCAGGGCCGATGAAGACGATTCCGGCCTCGGCCAAGGCCGTCGCGAAGGCGGGATTTTCCGAAAGAAAGCCATAGCCCGGATGCACCGCCTCGGCGCCGCTTTGCCGGCAGGCGGCGACGATGCGCTCGATATTGAGATAGCTCTGCGTGGCTGCCGCCGGGCCGATCGCGACTGCCTCATCGGCCATGCGGACATGGAGCGCGCCGGCATCGGCGTCGGAATAGACGGCAACGGTCGTGATGCCCATCCGCCGCGCCGTGCGCATCACGCGACAGGCAATCTCGCCCCTATTGGCAATGAGGATTTTCTTGAACATCGCGAGAGGTCGATGGCGCTATAGCGGAATGTTGTCGTGCTTCTTCCACGGATTCGCCAATTGCTTGTCGCGTAGCATGGCGAGCGCGCGGCAGAGGCGGCGGCGGGTGTCTCGCGGCGGGATGACGTCATCGACAAAGCCGCGCGCCGCGGCGATGAAGGGATTGGCGAATTTCTGGCGATATTCCTCGGTGCGCGCCGCGATCTTGGCATCATCGCCGAGGTCGGCGCGAAAAATGATCTCGACCGCGCCTTTGGGGCCCATGACCGCGATCTCGGCCGAGGGCCAGGCATAATTGACATCGCCCCGGATATGCTTCGAGCTCATCACGTCATAGGCGCCGCCATAGGCCTTGCGGGTGATGAGCGTGACCTTCGGCACCGTCGCCTCGGCAAAGGCAAAGAGCAGCTTTGCGCCATGCTTGATGATGCCGCCATATTCCTGCGCCGTACCGGGCAAGAACCCGGGCACATCGACGAGGGTAACGATCGGAATCGCGAAGCAATCGCAGAACCGCACGAACCGCGCCGCTTTGCGCGAGGAATCGATATCGAGACAGCCCGCCAGGACCATGGGCTGGTTGGCGACGATGCCGATCGTCGATCCTTCCATTCGGGCGAAGCCGATGATGATGTTGCCGGCATAAGCGGGGGCGATCTCGAAGAAGTCGCCTTCATCGACGATTTTCGCGATCAGCTCGTGCATGTCGTAGGGTTGATTGGGATTGGCCGGCACCAGATTGTCGAGCGACGGCTCTTCGCGGGTCGCGGGATCGGCGGTTGGCCGCGGGGCCGGCGTCGCCCGATTGCTCAAAGGCAAAAAGTCGATGAAGCGCCGCAATTGGAGCAGCGCTTCGACATCATTCTCGAAGGCGAGGTCGGCGACGCCGGAACGGCCGCTATGGGTCAAGGCGCCGCCCAGCTCCTCATGCGTCACGTTCTCATGCGTCACCGTCTTCACCACGTCGGGGCCGGTGACGAACATGTAGGACGTGTCCTTCACCATGAAGATGAAATCGGTCATGGCCGGCGAATAGACGGCACCGCCGGCGCACGGTCCCATGACGAGCGAGATTTGCGGCACCACGCCCGAGGCATCGACATTGCGCTGAAACACGTCGGCATAACCGGCGAGCGAGGCGACGCCCTCCTGAATTCGCGCGCCGCCCGAATCGTTGAGGCCGATGATCGGCGCGCCGACCAGCATCGCTTTGTCCATGATCTTGCAGATCTTCTCGGCATGGGCTTCCGAAAGCGCGCCGCCGAACACGGTGAAATCCTGGCTGAAGGCGAAGACGCGGCGGCCGTTCACCGTGCCGTGTCCCGTCACCACGCCATCGCCCGGAATCCGGTTCGCCGCCATGCCGAAATCGTGACTCCGGTGCTCGACGAACATGTCCCATTCCTCAAAGGAACCGGGATCGAACAGCAATTCGAGGCGTTCCCTTGCGGTGAGCTTGCCCTTCTGGTGCTGCTGCGCGATGCGGCGCTGGCCGCCGCCTGCCTCGGCGGCTGCTCGCTTCTCCCGGAGTTGTTCGAGAATGTCGGTCATGACCGGATGTTCCCTCCCCCTTGTTCGAATAACATCCGGGCGCCGGCCGCGCCATCATTCCTTCGACAATGCCGCGAATCGCGCTGCGAGGGCGAGATCGTCGCGCAAGGCGGCGCGGCGCCGCGTCTGCTCCGGGTCCTCGCCCCAATTCTCGATCTCGAAGCTTTCGTCAAGTTCGGCGGCAGCGAAGGCCGATTCGGGATCGAGCCGCTCATCGAGCAGCGCAAGCGCGATCACCAGCGATCCGGCCGCCGCGGTCGCAAGACGCAGTGCCGCCAGATTCATCGTGTCGTGACCCGCGACTGCCGCGGCGAAGGCGGCGAGGCTTAAGGGCGGCTGAGTCACCGGCGTGATGCCCGTCGTTACCAAGAGCGGCGCCTCATAGCGCGCGGCCGCCCAATCGAGGAGCGGCTGCCACACCGCCTGCTGCCGCGCCGCCAACACCGGCGGACGGGCCGCGCGATAACAGACGAGATCGGTCGTGGCGTAATTCGCGGTCTCGGCGATGATGGCGTCGCGCTGCACCGCTACGAGATCGATGGCGGCGTTCGCGAGTTGGGTCAGCGGCAGGGCGCGCGGTGCCACCTCCGTGCCCCGCGCTTGCCATTCGGCGGCGATCGCCTCGGCAAGCGCCGCGCTCGGCACGATGAGTTCCGCCTTCGCCGGCGTGCGCAGCGGCTTGTCGTCGAGCTTGACGCCATGGCCGCGAATTGCCGCAACGCGGCGCGCCTCGCGATAGAAACGTTTCATCGATCCGCCTCGTCAAAGCCGGCGAAGGGATCGGATTCCTCGCGCTCGTCAAAGCCGAAGAATCGCCAGGTGCGCGTCATATGGGGCGGCAGCGGCGCCGTCGCTCGCAGGATGCCGCCGTTCGGCAACGGCAGGACCAGCGCCCGGGCATGAAGATGAAGCCGCCGCGCATCGGCGAGGCCGGCGGGATGCGCCGCCGCGCCGCCATATTTGCCGTCGCCCAGGATCGGCGTCCCGATCGTCGCCATGTGGGCGCGCAATTGATGGGTCCGCCCCGTCACCGGGCTGAGCGCGACCCAGGCGATCTTGGTTCCGGCATATGAGACCGTGCGATAGAGCGTGACCGCATGCTTGCCTTCCGTCTCGTCCGCCGCGACGCGCTCGCCCATAGGGCCGGGCAGCTTCGCCAAGGCGAGGTCGATCCGGCCCTGGCGCGGCTTCGGCACGCCCACCACCGCGGCCCAATAGATCTTGCGTGTCCCCCGGTCACGAAACGCCGCCGCCAGGAAGCGTGCCGCCGCCGCACTCCGCGCCAGCACCAGGACGCCGCTGGTATCCTTGTCGAGGCGATGAACGAGGCGCGGCCGCTCTGCGGCATCGAAGCGCAAAGCATCGAGCATGGCATCGAGGTGACGGCTCGTGCCGGTACCGCCCTGCACGGCGAGCCCGGCCGGTTTGTCGATCGCGATCACGTCGTTATCGCGATAGAGAAGGGAGCGCTGGAGCATCGCCGCGTCTTCGGCGCGCGGTCTTACCACCGGCGGCAAAGACGGCGCGATGGCCGGTATCCCCAGCGGCGGGATGCGGACCTGCTGCCCGGCGCTCAGCCGATCGCCGGCGCTCGCCCGCTTGCCGTCGAGCCGGACCTGGCCGGTGCGCAGCAGCTTTTCAAGCCGGCCGTGCGAGAGCGTCGGAAAATGACGCCGGAACCAGCGATCGAGACGAAGCTCCGCCTCATCCGCAGCAACGGCCCGCGATTCGACGCCGCTCATTCGGGCGCACCGTCGGCCTTGCGGCGGCGCAGCTTCGCCCAATAATCGAGCCGCTTTCCAATCTCGCGCTCGAAACCGCGTTCCAGCGGGCGATAGAAGGTCTGGCGTGGCAATGCGTCCGGGAAATAGTTAAGGCCGGAGAAGCCTTCTTCGGTGTCGGGATCGTAGATATAGCCTTCGCTATAGCCGAGATCGCGCATCAGCCGCGTCGGCGCATTGACGGCATGCATCGGCGGCATCAGCGATCCCGACCCCTTCGCCGCGCGCTGCGCCGCGCCGAAGGCGCGATAGGATGCGGTCGATTTCGGCGCAGTCGCGAGATAGATCACCGCCTGGGCGATCGCCAGATCGCCCTCGGGCGAACCTAGACGGTCATAGGCCTCCCACGCCGCGATCGCCTGGGTGAGGGCCTGCGGATCGGCGAGGCCGATATCTTCGATCGCCATCCGCACCACGCGGCGGATGATGTAGATCGGATGCTCGCCGCCGACCAGCATGCGGGCTAGCCAATAGAGCGCGGCATCGACATCGGAGCCGCGCACCGATTTGTGGAGGGCGCTGATGAGATTGTAATGGCCCTCCTGCGCCTTGTCATAGAGCGGCGCGCGCTTCTCGACCGCGGCCGAAAGCGCGGCGGTGTCGAGCCGCGTGCCGTCCGGCAAGGCCGACAGCTCCTCGACGAGATTGAGGAGGAAGCGGCCATCGCCATCGGCCATCGCCTTCAAGGCTTGGCGCGCCTCATCGTCAAGCGGCAGCTTGCAACCGAGGAGGGCTTCCGCCCGTCCGATCAGAATGTCGAGCGCCGCGTCGTCGAGCCGTTTCAGTACGAAGACCTGGCACCGCGACAGGAGGGCGCCGTTCAGCTCGAACGACGGATTCTCGGTCGTGGCGCCGACCAGCGTCACCGTTCCGTCCTCGACATAAGGCAGGAAGCCGTCCTGCTGGGCGCGGTTGAAGCGATGGATCTCGTCGACAAAGAGCAGCGTGCCCTGGCCCGCCTGGCGGCGCTTTTTCGCGGCTTCGAAAATCTTGCGCAAATCGGCGACGCCGGAGAACACCGCCGACAATGGCTCGAACTGCATCGCCGTCGCCTGCGCCAGGAGCCGGGCGATCGTGGTCTTGCCGCAACCCGGCGGTCCCCACAGGATCATCGAGGCGAGACGGCGCGCCGCCACCATGCGGCCGATCGGCCCGTCGGCGCCGAGCAGATGGTCCTGTCCCACCACCTCGGCGAGGGTCTTCGGGCGAAGTCGGTCGGCGAGCGGGTGGGGCGCGTCCTTCTCGAAGAGGCTCATCAATCGCCGATGGAGAAGGTGACGCGCTTGCCGTGCCGTTCGAGGGTGATGCGCCAAGGTCCCGCCTGTGCCACGGCCTGTTGCAGGGTGCGCACCGTATCGGTCTCGGTATCGTTGACGCTGACGATGAGATCACCGGGGGCGATACCAAAGCGCTCGGCATAGCTGCCCGCGGCGACTTTGCGCACGATGACGCCGGTCTTGGTCGCGTCGAGGCCGAGCTCGGCATCGAAGGCGGGATTGAGGTCGCCGACCGTAGCGCCCGCAAGTGGCTCCTCGCCGCCGAGCGTGGTGAGGTCGCGCGGCGGAAGATTGGGCGGCGCGGTCAGCGTCACCTCGGCGGTATGCGTGCCGCCATCGCGCCAGAATTTGACCACGGGATGGGCGTGCAGATTCTCGGTCGCAATGCGAAAGCGCAGCTCGCCGGGGCTGTTGACGTCATGGCCGCCGACCGACAGCACCACGTCGCCGCGCTGAAGGCCGGCCGAAGCGGCGGGACTTCCCGGCACGATGTCACGGATCAGCACGCCTTCGGGATGGGACAGGCCGAAGCTTTGCGCCAGCGCCGGGCTCACCGCCTGGCCCGACGCGCCGAACCAGGGCCGCACGACGCGCCCGCCATGGCGCGCCGCCTCGATCACGCTCTTGACGAGGTTGGAAGGGATGGCGAAGCCGATGCCGTTGGAGCCACCCGAGGGTGAGAAGATGGCGGCATTGATGCCGATGAGCTTGCCGTCGAGATCGACCAGCGCGCCGCCCGAATTGCCGGGATTGATGGCGGCGTCGGTTTGGATGAGGGAGCCGAAATCGTTCTCGCCGATGCTGCGGGCGAGGCCCGAGACGATGCCGCTCGTCACCGTCTGGCCGACGCCGAACGGATCACCGATCGCCAGCACCAGATCGCCGACCTCGATCTTGTCGCTGTTGCCGAGCGTCAGCACCGGCAGCTTCTCGCCATGGGTATCGATCTTGAGGATCGCAAGATCGGCGCGCTTGTCCGACAGGATCACCTTCGCCTTGAATTGCCGCCGGTCGCTGAGCACGACACGGATCTCATCGGCGCCGACGATGACATGGCGGTTGGTGACGATGAGGCCCGAGGGATCGACGATGACCCCCGAACCGAGGGAATTCTCGATCCGCTCGCGCGGCACCCCGAACGGCATGGTGTTGCCGAAGAAGCGCCGGAACAGCGGGTCGTTGAACAGCGCGCCCGGCCCGGCCCTTGTGTGCACCACGCGGCGCGAATAGACATTCACCACCGCCGGCGCCACCTTCTTCACGAGCGGCGCGAAGGAGAGATGGATCATCTCGCGGCTGGTCGGAACCACCGTCTTTGCCGCAAGCGGCGGCGGCGCGAGAACGAAGATCAGCACAAGGCTGAGAACAAGGCGTGTCCGGAACATGCGCCCGACTCTATGATGCCGAGGCATGATTTGCCAGGGCTGGCGCGTCGAACACCTCGGAAAAGCTCGCAACTAGGGCACGGTCGAGCGCTGCCAGATCGGCCTCGGCGCCCTCGGCCGCGAGCGAGGTGACGCCATGCTCGGCAATGCCGCAGGGCACGATGCCGCGGTAATGGGAGAGATCGGGTGCGACATTGACGGCGACGCCATGATAGCTGACCCAGCGCCGCACCCGCACGCCGATGGCGGCGATCTTCGCCTCGCGGCCGTCGCGATGCGCGATCCAGATGCCGACCCGTCCGTGACGCCGCTCGCCCCTGATGCCGAGGCGGGCGAGGGCGCGGATGATCCATTCCTCGATGTCGTGGACAAAGCGTCGCACGTCGCCGCCGCGGCGCTGCAAGTCGAGCAGGACATAGACGACCCGCTGCCCCGGTCCGTGATAGGTGAACTGGCCGCCGCGCCCGGTACGGTACACCGGGAGGAAATCGGGCAGCAGCAAATCCTGATCCCGGGCGCTGGTGCCGGCGGAGTAGAGAGCGGGATGCTCCAATAGCCAGATCAATTCCGGCGCCGCGCCGGCGCGGATTTGGGCGACCCGCGCCTCCATATCGGCCACCACCTCGGGATAGGGCATCAACCCCGGGCTTACCCGCCACTCGACCTCGCTCATGGCGGGAAGATGGCTTAGGCCATCGCGGCGCGCAACCTCAAGCCGCCTTGCCCCGTCCCCTGGGATTTGGTAATGAGCGCGGCCAATCCTTGCGGTCGTGGCGGAATTGGTAGACGCGCAGCGTTGAGGTCGCTGTGGGAGAAATCCCGTGGAAGTTCGAGTCTTCTCGACCGCACCATCCCTATCTCGAATACGCCGGACGCGTGGCACCCGTTGTGTCGGGTACCACGTGCCGGCTTCGCCCGCCGGGACGGCGACTAGGACCGTCTACCAGCGGCCGTGATGATGGCCGCCGTGATGGTGATGGTGCCGGGCGCGATGCATCATCATCATCATGGTGGCGAGCCGGTTGGCGACCTTCTGCTGTTCGGGCGACAGCTTCTGATAGAGCGGCGTGAAGGCCGCGAGCAACCGTTGCTGCGCCTCGGCGCGCATTTGCGTCATATGTTGCATGTTCGTCAGCCGGTCGACCGCCGTCATCCGACCTTTCATGTGGTTTTCGCGCATCTCCTTCCAGGCGGCGCCACGATCCTTTGCATTGGCGCGCATGGCGTCCGCGAATTTGTTGAAATCGGGCTCTTCGGCCGGGGTGATCTTCAGCACGGCCTTTAAGAAGGCGATCCGGCCGTCGAGGAAGCGCATCCCCATCTGCCAGCGGCGATGCTTGTGCCAACCATGGTGCCAGCCATGATGCATGCCATGATGCATGTCCCCGCCGGACATCGTGTGGCTCGATTGGCTGGTCTCGGCGAGGGCGGGATTGGCGACCAGCGTTGCGGCGCCAGTGCCGCCGGCAATGGTCGCGACGAGCGCCAGGGCGGAAATGGAATTCTTCAAAGAGGTCATATGTGCAACTCCTCGGGGGTGTCGATGTTCCGTTCTAGGAACTACGGGAAAGACCTATCCCCTGGACGAGCGGAAATGTGATCGGTGGTTCGGCGGCGTCGCGTTTCCGGCTCGGGCCCAACCCTATCTATCACCTTTGTGGCGGCATCAGGGCCGGGAAGATCCTATGGCGAATCTGGTTCAGTTCCACCCAAGAGGCACCTAAGGTAACGCAAAGGAAGGCGAGGGGCGGCGCAATGAGCGAGACACCAGGCCCGACAGCGAGCGGCGCCGTCGGGATGGCAGAAGCCGGCCGGCGGGATTGGCTGCGCCGCCGGGCGAATCCTCAGCTCCCCGCTTCCACCGACGCCGCGTTTCGCCGGCTGCTGAACCGGGAGATTCTCAGCAGTGAGCGGCGGCGCGTCCTCGCATCGGCATCGGCGTTCATATCGGCGATGCCGTGACCGGCACGGTCGGCTCGCCCCGGCGCAAGGAATATACGGTGATCGGCGACACCGTGAATCTCGCCTCGCGCCTTGAAAGCCTCAACAAGGAGGTCGGGTCGCAATTTATCGTCTCGGACGCGGCGCGCGAGGCGGCAGGCGATGCCATCGGCATGGCGGAGCCGCTCGGTCCCGTCGCCGTTCGTGGCTATATCGATCCGGTCACAGTGTGGCGCCTGGCCTGATAGGGTTTCCTCACGCGGCCCGGCGTTGGTCATGATCGCGGTCGATGAGGCGGGCGCGCTCGGCGATCTCCGGTGCGACGGCGCGCCCATTCTCGACATTGAGCCAGAGCCGCAGCAGAAGGCGCCGCTGCGCCGGCCCGTCGGTGAACTGGGTACGCGAATGGAAGTTGGTCCAATTGTGCCAGAACAGGATTTCGCCCGGTTCCAGCATGAAGCGCGCTTGGATGTCGGGCCGGACGGCCAGTTCGTTGATATAGGCCATCGCCTCTTTCAGCTCTGGAGGCGGGAAGGGCTGGCCCAGCGCCTCGGCGGCGAAGCGCATGAAGATGGTGTGGTAGTAGCAGCTTACCTGGCCATCGACATAAGAGAAGATCGGCACTTTCTTGGCCGATACCTTGGCGCCGGCGGAGCCGGTGCGCGGATTGATGCCGTGGTAATAGCCTTCATAAAGCGCGGGCAGGAGGTCGGGCCGCGTTGCCAGAATCTCGTTATGGATGGCGACGCTCGAGACGAGGCCGCTGTCGCCACCCGTCGCCGAAAGCTCGACCGAGGCGAGCGACATGATCTCATGGAAATCGGTATGGGGCCGGAGCTCCTGGTCGCCGAGATAGCCGCGCCCCGTCGGGTTGTCCGGGTCCTTATGGACATGGCCGATCTTGTCGCCCTTGGCGCTTTGGGCGACGCCGTGCCCGAGATGCGTGCCGATGCCCCAATAGAGCCGCTCGTATTCCTCAAGCCGCGAGCGGTCGAGATTCGGATGCGCGAGGATGATGGCGCCATGGCCGTCGAGCAATTCGCGCCGCGCCTCCGCCATCAGCGCGTTGACGGCGGGGTGATCGAACTCGGCGCGGGTGATCTCGGTCGTCGGCAAATGCCGCGTCTTCGCCACCAATTCGTCGAGCGCCGCCACTTCTTCGAGGGTGAGGCGCCTCAGCAATCCTTCCTTGCCGGAGATCGATTTCGCGGTCCAGGCGACCGGGTGGTCGATCGAGTGGCGACAGATTTCGGTCATGTGTTTTCTCCCAATTTGGGCGTCGCGCGTTCAACGATTGCGGCGGCATCGACGCCGCGGGGCAGGGTGCCGAAGGCGCCGCTCCAGCCGGCAAGGCGGCTCGCGCAGAACGCGTCGCCGACCGCTTCCGGCGCGAAGCGCAGCAATAGCGCGCCCTCGACGGCGAGCGCCAGCATTTCGGTCAAGCGCCGCGCCTGGGTGTCGTCCGGCCGCGACGCCAGGAGCCGGTCGAGTTCGCCCGTGAAGCCGTCGAAACGCGGATCGGTGCCACGGGCCGGCGCCAGTTCGGCGCGAATGATTTCGATCGCCTCGGGCGTTCGTTGCAAGGCGCGCAGCACATCGAGCGCCATGATATTGCCGGAGCCTTCCCAGATCGAATTGACCGGCATCTCGCGATAAAGCCGCGGCATGATCGATTCTTCGACATAGCCGTTGCCGCCCAACACCTCCATCGCCTCGCCGGCGAGCGCGATCGCCCGCTTGCAGACGAAGAATTTCGCCGCCGGGGTCATGAGCCGGCGGAAGGCGGTCTCCGCCGGATCGTCGGCGTGATCGAAGGCGCGGGCAAGACGCAAGCCGAGTTGCATCGCCGCTTCGGCCTCGATCGCGAGATCGGCGAGCAGCATCGTCATCGCCGGCTGCTCGACGAGGCGCTTGCCGAAGGCGGCGCGATGCGTCGCATGATGGATCGCCTGGGCGACCGCCTGGCGCATCATGCCGGCCGAGCCGAGGGCGCAATCGAGCCTCGTATAGGTTGCCATCTCGATCAGGATCGGGATGCCGCGGCCTTCCTCGCCGACGAGCCAGCCTTCGGCATGCTCGAACTCGACCTCCGACGACGCGTTGGAGCGGTTGCCGAGCTTGTCCTTGAGGCGCCGGAGCCGCAGTGGATTTTGTTTCCCGTCGGGCGTGAAGCGCGGCACGAAGAAACAGGACGGGCCGCGCTCCGTCTGCGCCAGGACCAGGAACGCGTCGCACATCGGCGCCGACATGAACCATTTATGGCCGACGAGGCGATAAGGCTCGCCCGGCCCGCCATTGCCGGTCGGGGTCGCGCGGGTCTCGTTGGCGCGCAGGTCGGAGCCGCCCTGCTTTTCGGTGAGGCCCATGCCCATGAGCGCGCCGGCCTTGGCACTGGCGGGCAGGAAGCGCGGGTCATAGTCGCGCGAATAGAGAAGCGGCAGCCATTCGGCCGCGATCGCCGGCGCATGGCGCAGCGCCGGCACCACGCCATAGGTCATGGTGATCGGGCATTGGACGCCGGCCTCCGCCTGGACCAGCAGCATCACCTTGGCGGCGCGGGCGACATGGGCGCCGGGCTTGGGCTCGGCCCAGGGCGATGAATGGATCCCGGCGCCGACGCCGAGCCGCATCATCTCATGCCAGGCGGGATGGAATTCGACCGTGTCGAGCGCCGCGCCATAGCGGTCATAGGCATGGAGGATCGGCGGGTTGCGATTGGCGAGCGCGCCCCATTCGATCACCTCGGCCCGGCCCATCGCGCGGCCGAACTCCGACAGTTCGGCCGTCGCCCAGCCGGCGCCCTCGCGCGATACCGCCTCCGCTAGCGCCGCATCACCGGCGAAGAGGTCATAATCCTGAAGCGGTGGCGCCTGGTTCCCGATGCGATGGGTCGCGAACGGGTCGAAATCCTGTGCCATGGCGAGCCTCCAGCCTGATCATACACCCTTGAACCCCCGGAAGCGCGCCTGATTGGCTTCGTTGTTTCGGGCCTACCCTTGATGGCGGACCGGCCGAGATGGGCGCGTGAAGCTCGCTCACCAGGCACTTGACTCATTTATCGGAACGTATCATGAACTTTGCTGTGATAGAAAACATCAGAGCCCGAGAGATTGCCGCGTTGCGGCAGCACGTTGCCCGGTTGGAGCAAGGCGGGCGCGTCAGCGCCGGACCGGTGCTGCCCTTCGGCCTCGCTGCGATCGATGCGCGGCTGCCGGGCGGCGGGTTGGCGTTGGGTGCGTTGCATGAGGTGAGCGGGGTTGGTCCTGACGAGGAGGACGGTGCCATTCCGGCGGCTTTCATCGCCGGAATCGTGGCCCGGATCGATCCGGCGAGGCCGGTGCTGTGGTGTCAGGCGGCAAGCGACGGCGATCTTTACGGGCCTGGCCTGGCCGCATGCGGCCTCAAGCCGGAACGTCTCGTCCTCGCCCGGCCGCATAGCGCCGTCGATTTGCTGTGGACGATGGAGGAAGGGCTGCGCACGCGCACCCTCGCCGCCGTGGTCGGTGAGATGGCGGATTTACCCGGCCCGGCGAGCCGGCGCCTGCAATTGGCCGCGGAAGATTCCGGCGTCACCGCCTTTGCCTTGCGCCGCTTTCGCGTGGGAAGCGAAACGGCAAGGTCGCCCATCGCCGCGGTGACGCGCTGGCAGGTTGCGGTGCTGCCGAGCGTGCCCAAGCCGGGCGAGCCGGGCATCGGACGGCCGCGCTGGCGGCTTGAACTGTGGCGCGCGCGGGGCGGCGCGCCGGCGGATTGGATCGTGGAGGCATCGGATGCGACGGGTCATGTCGCTCTACCTGCCGCGCTGGGCGATGGAGCGGCGCGGGAGCGAAGCCGGATCGGCGCATAGACCGGCGGTACAGGTGGTCTCGGTCGGCAGCCGGCGGCTCGTCAGCGCAGTCAATCCGGCGGCCGAGGAACAGGGCATCCTGCCCGGCCTGCCGCTGGCCGATGCGCGCGCGCAATTGCCGGGCCTCGCCGTGGCGCCGGCCGATCCCGAAGGCGATGCGGCGGCCTTGTTGCGCCTGGCGCAATGGTGCGGGCGCTATTCACCCTGGACCGTGCCGGATGGCGCAGATGGCATCTTGCTCGATATCACCGGCTGCGCCCATCTCGCCGGCGGCGAGGAGAAGCTCGGGGAAGAACTTCACGACAGATTGGCCCGACGCGGCCTTACCGCCCGGATCGGCATTGCCGACACGATCGGCGGCGCCTCGGCCATGGCGCGCGGCGGCGACCGGCCCGTCATCGTGGTCGCGCCCGGCGAGACACGGGCGGCGCTGGCGCCGTTATCCGTGCGCGCGCTGCGGCTCGATGGGGCGATGGTTGCGGCGCTGGAACGGCTGGGGTTGCACCGCATCCGCGATCTCTATCCCTT
>JBOHLV010000271.1:0-16350 GCA_050729815.1 Allostellaceae bacterium | reverse complement strand
TATCATGGCCGAGCGCGTCATCGGAATAGAGCACCGCGACCTTGGCGTGGGGATCGTGCTCGAGGATGTAGCGGGCATAGCGATGCGCCTCGACCTTGAAGATCGGCGTACCCGGAAGGGTATAGGGATATTTCACCGGATTGATCAGCGTGCTGACCCCGGCGCCGACGAAGAGCTGTGGGATGTGCCGTTTGTTGAGATATCTCTGGGAGGCGATCAGCCCCGTCGCGTTCAGCGAGCGATAAAGGAAGGCGACATGGTCTTCCTCGACCATCTTGCGATTGTCCTCGACCGTCCGCGCAGGGTTGAAGCCGTCATCGAGGCTGATGATCTTCACCTTGCGGCCGTTGATGCCGCCCTCATCGTTGATCATCTTGAAGAACGCGGCGTCGGCGACGCCGTTGGAGCTGAACCCCGACATCGGGCCGCTATAGGGTTCGGACTGGCCGATCAGGATCTGGGTGTCGGTGATGCCCGGCGCATATTGCTTCTTGGCGAGGGCGGGCGCGGCGGCCAGCACGAAGGCGGCGGCGACGGCGACGAGATGGACGTATCGCATGTTTCCTCCAGGAATTTATTTTCACGCTAGTCTAGCCGAGTTTTCTCGGCTCGTGCCACCCTGCAATCCTGCCACGCGACAGAGCCGTAAAAAATTCCGTCCTCATTTCGAACGGATGGGGCCCGACCGTCCGGAAATTTTACGAATTTTGGGGCGACTCGTGGGAGGGCCAAGATAAGTTACTGACAATACGAGATTCTAGCAATTGGCACGAGACGTGCTTTCAACATTGGCACGAGACGTGCTTTCAACCACGCCGAGGGGTCGGATGGAGGGTCGAGAGAGGCCGAGATGAGAGTTAGGCTCCTGGCACTGTTCGCGGCGGCGGTGATCGGAATGGCTCTGGCCGGCGCCATGAATGCACAAGCAATGGTAGTGTCGTTCACCGGAACCCCGGGGACGTATAATAGTTCCACTGGCCTCGTGACGGGATTTGACGACCCGGTGCAGAGCGACCTCAGCCTATACAAGTCGGCCTGGGAGGCGGATCCTGCACACACGCTTGTGGGCAATTATCTTGACAATAATTGGGGCGACCCATACGGGGGGAACAGACCGTTCAATCCCGCCAACGACTCATCCCCCGACGGCAACACCTACGCCGTCGCCTTCAGCTTCACCGTTCTCACGGGCATCTCGGAACCGATCATCAATCCTATAACCAGTTGCTCCGTCGCCGCCTTTCCTACCGAGTTCCAGGTGACCGATTTCTGCGTCTCAAAAAATGGCGGCACCTTATTTACCGCGCTTATTCCGACGATTGATCCCGCAGGGAACGAAATCGTGTTCAATGCGCCGGCCGGATTTCAGCTTGATAAGGGGGATCGTTACTATATGAACGTGGCGTTTGCCGGTACGGCCGCCGATTTTGATACCCAGGATTTCAGTTTCGAAGGCGAATGGAGCGTATGCCCCTTTCGCTTCCGGCTGTTCCGGAGCCTGCCTCGATCTCGCTTCTTGCCGTCGCTTTGATCGGCCTCGTTGTCATCGGCCGTCGCAAACGAAAGATCGTCAGCTTTTGAGCCGCATCACCACCGGCACATGGTCCGAGGCGAGGTCCCAGCCGCGCGCCTCACGATGGATGGTGGCGCCGAGGAGCCGATCTTCGAGCGCCGGCGTCACCCAGATATGGTCGAGCCGCCGGCCACGGTCCGATTTCGCCCAGTCGTTGTTGCGATAGCTCCACCAGCTATAGAGCTTCTCGCTCGCCGGCACGAAATGGCGCACGGCATCGATGAAACCCGCGGCCTGGCGCAGCTTCTCAAGGCGGCCGATCTCGACCGGGGTGTGGCTGACCACCTTCAGAAGCTGCTTGTGCGACCAGACATCGTTTTCCAAGGGCGCGATGTTGAGATCGCCGACCAGCACCATCGGCAGGCTTCGATCGCGCGCCGCCTCGAACCATCCCGTCACCTCATCGAGGAATCGGAGCTTGTGGGCGAATTTGCGGTTCTCGTCCGGGTCGGGAACGTCGCCGCCGGCGGGGACATAGAGATCGTGCAGCTCGATCCCGTTGGCCAGCATGACGTGGCCGTGCCGGCAATCGGCGCGCTCGCACCAGTCGCGCGTACCGTGACTGGCGAAGGGCAGGCGGGAAATCACCGCGACCCCGTTATAGGCCTTCATGCCGTGGACGAGCTGGTGTTCATAGCCGGCCGCGGCGAAGGCGTCGCGCGGGAAGTGCTCGTCGGGCGTCTTCGTCTCCTGAAGGCAGAGAACATCGGGGTCGGCCTCGGCGAGAAACCGCTTCACCATCTCGACGCGCAATCGCACCGAATTGATGTTCCAGGTAGCGATGGTGATGGCCATGATCGCGCAGGGTCCTTGATGGCGTGGAGCGGAGCGAAGGGCGGGAGGGTCGCGACACGTTGGCCGACGCGCCCCGCCATAATGTGGCGAATTCGTGCTCCAAATGCCACAACAGCGGCAGGCCTTCGCCTTAACGCCTCCACATTTTCGCGCTCGATTGAGGGCTGTCGCAATCTATCGAAGGAGGCTTGAAATGAAGGCAAATTATTTCTTCCGTTCGCTCGCCATCCTCGGCGGCGTCGCCATGGCGGTGCCGGCATTCGCGCAGTCGGGCCTCGATAACGGGCCGAACGCCAATGAGCCGAGTCGGTCGCAGATGACGGTTCCGACCGGACCTAATTCCGGCATGTCCCATTCCAATATGTCCCGGAATGCGGTCAACGTGCCGACCGGGCCGGGTCCGGGCCAGATGGGATCCCACTATCGCGCCAGCACCGCGATGGCGCCGGCTGCCGGTGCCATGTCGCAGCAGCAGCAATATCATCGTCGCAGGCACCATTATGCCGTCGAGTTCTCGCCTGGCGGCGGCCATTACACCCGGCGGGATGTTGCCGCCGAGCCGCCCGGCCGCATGAGCCATCCGGGCGTCGGCGCGATGAAGGCGCTGAGCTACGTTACCAAAAGCAGGTCCGAGTCGGTGATGGATCGGGTCGAGAACCGCATCACCGAGCGTCTCAACGACCAACAGCTCAAGCGGGCTGGGCGGGTTGCCCAGGCCGCTTCCGGCCAGCACGAACAGGCGAGCCTGCCGACCGATACCGAATAGGTGACGGAACCGGACGTCGGCCGGCGGGCTCGTCCCGCCGGCCCGGCGTTTGCCGCCGCGCCAATTGCGGGCTTGCCTGCCATCGCAGGAATGCCCAACTCAATTTTGATCAAGGAAGGAGAAGTTTCGCATGTCGGCAAAATGGGCGGCGGCGTCGCTGGCGATCTTGGGCGCGGTCGCGCTGGCCGTCCCCGCTTCGGCATCACCCGATCATCATCGCCACCATTTCTGGCATTACGGCCATGCCTCTTATCACCACCGCGATCACCATGGCGGCTGGGGGCTCGATGTCGCGCCGGGCGGCGGCCATTACACGGCACGCTCGGTGGCGATGGCCTCGCCCTTGCGGATGAGCCATCCCTTCGTCGGCGAGCCTCGGGCGCCCTCGGCGGTGGCGAGAGGGCCGGCCTCGCGGGTCAACAATGTTGAGCGGCGGATGACGCGCCGGCTCAATCTCGAACAGCTTTACGGGCCTTGATGCCGGGCCGGCCCGGCGTGCCGGACCGGGCAGAGGCGATTTCTCCTTGACAATCGCCTGTCGAGTCGGCGCCATCGTCGCAACGGATGGCCTGTCCTGCAGGCATTTGAATTCTATCGTAGGAGTGTCGTCATGGGTGGTTTGAGCATTTGGCACTGGCTGATCGTGCTGGCGATCGTCGCCGTGGTGTTCGGCGGGCGCGGCAAGATGTCCGCCTTCATGGGTGATTTTGCCAAAGGTATCAAGGCTTTCAAGTCCGGCATGAAGGAAGACGAAGATCCCGCAAATGGCCCGCAGCCGCAGGTGACGGCCCAGGCCGGCACGCCGGCCCCGTCCGGCGTTGTCGGCGAGCATGTGCAGAAGAGCGGCTGAGTCGCGGCTTCGCCTTCATCCCGGCGCCCGGCGCCGGCTATACTGCTTCCCCTGATCGAGGTCGAATCAGCCGGGGTCGCAACCATGAGTGATGAGCGTTTTCAAATGCCGGCGCGCGATGCCATGACGCCGGAGCAGCGGCGCATGGCCGACGCCATCCTTGCCGGGCCGCGCGGGTCCTTGCGTGGCCCATTTCCAGTCCTGATCCACAGCCCGGTGATGGGCGACATCGCCCAGCGTCTCGGCGCCTATGTCCGGTTCGAGAGCGTGCTGCCGGCGCCGTTGCGGGAACTCGCGATTCTCTGCGTCGCGCGGCATTGGACGGCGCAATATGAATGGTATGCGCATCGCGAGCTGGCGCTGAAGGCCGGGCTCGATCCCGCCATCATCGACGCGATCGCCGCCGGCCGCGTGCCGGTTCTCGATTCCGACCAGCGCGCGATCTATGATTTCGCCACCGAGCTTTTAACCCGAAAACAGGTCGGCGATGCCGCCTTCGCCGGGGTAGAGGACCGCTTCGG
Organism: Allostellaceae bacterium; assembly: GCA_050729815.1. Taxonomy (GTDB): domain Bacteria; phylum Pseudomonadota; class Alphaproteobacteria; order ATCC43930; family CGMCC-115725; genus JAATGI01. Next base: position 11,845 of record JBOHLV010000271.1, on the reverse strand, counting down.
CGCTCAGGCGGTGGTCGATCTCATCGCCACGCTCGGCTATTACGGCCTCGTCGCGATGACGCTCAATGTCAATCGCACCGCGTTGCCGGCGGGGGCGACGCCGCTGGCGCCGCTCCTACCATGACGCGGAAGGTCTCGGCCGCCGCCGCCAATGTCGTGCTTGCCGCCGGGGTGGCGCTGGCGGTGGCGATCGCGGTCGGTTTTGTGCTGACGGGGCGGGAGCATGCCGCCTCGCGGGTCGCCGCGGTGCCGGCGCATCGGCCATCGGTTATGGCCAAGACGACGCCGCCTCCGGCGCCGGTGCAGATCGCATCGCTGGCGCTGCTGCCACCGCCGCCCGCAGCCATTCCCGACGCGCCGCCGCTCTATCAGCCGCCGGTGCCGATGGCGATGGTGGAGATCACGCACTCGACGCCGCCGGCGCCGCCCGAGACGCCGCCCAAAACGCCGACCGAGATCGCGGTGCCGTCCGGTTCCGGTTCGGGCCTGAAGCCGCCATCGCTGACGCTCGATATCCGCCACCTTCGCCCGCCGCCGCGGCATCTGCGCCGCCGGCACGCCGCCCCCAAGGTCGCGGCGCAAGCCGCAGATCGGAACCCGGTGCGAACCACCGCCTATGACCCGGTCGGCCACGAAACCGGCCATCGCATCGACGGCGCGGCCATCGTCACCGCGACGCTGGGGCTCAATGTCGCCGGCCGCTCGCTGAGGCTTTATGGCGTGGCCCCGCCCGAGGCGAGCGATCTGTGCGTGGCGCGACCCCACCAGGTCGCGCAGGATTGCGCCGATGCCTCGCGCGAGGCGCTGGCCCGTTATCTCGCCGGTCGCGGGCCGGTCTCCTGCCGCATGTTGGCGGAAGGGGCAGGCGGGCGCATCGCGCTGCCGGCAGTCTGCGCGACCGCCGAGGGCAAGGATGTCGGGCGCTATCTCGTCGCCCATGGCTTCGCCTTGCCCGATCCCAACGACATCGTCGATTACCGCGCCGCCGAGAACCGCGCCCGCGCCGAGCATCGCGGCTTGTGGGGCTATCGCTGATCGGCTACCCCCTATTTCGCCGAAGGACCCCCTAATGCCCGAACGCTTTGCCGGAACCGCGAGCTATGTCGCCACCGAAGATTTAATGGTCGCCGTCAATGCGGCGATCGCGCTTGAGCGGCCACTCCTCGTCAAGGGCGAGCCTGGTACCGGCAAGACCATCCTCGCCGAGGAGATCGCGCAGGCGTTGGGGCGGGAGCTGATTTCCTGGCACGTCAAATCCACCACCAAGGCGCAGCAGGGGCTTTACGAATATGACGCGGTCGCGCGCCTGCGCGATTCGCAACTCGGCGACGCGCGTGTCCACGACATCGCCAACTATGTGTCGCGCGGCAAGCTGTGGGATGCCTTCGCCGCGGCGGAAAAGCCGGTCCTGCTGATCGACGAGATCGACAAGGCGGATATCGAGTTTCCGAACGATCTCCTCCTCGAGCTCGACCGTATGGAGTTCCATGTCTATGAGACCAAGGCGCGGGTGGTCGCGCGCCATCGTCCGATCGTCGTCATCACCTCGAACAATGAGAAGGAACTGCCCGACGCGTTCCTGCGCCGCTGTTTCTTCCATTACATCCGCTTTCCCGATCGCGACACCATGATGCGCATCGTCGAGGTGCATTATCCCGGCATCCAGAAGAACTTGGTGCGCGAGGCGCTGAACGCCTTTTTCGAATTGCGCGAGGTGCCGGGCCTCAAGAAGAAGCCCTCGACCTCTGAATTACTTGATTGGCTGAAACTCTTGATGGTGGAGGAGATGCCGCCCGAGGCCTTGCGCACCCGCGACGCCGGCAAGCTGATCCCGCCGCTTTATGGCGCGCTCCTCAAAAGCGAGCAGGATGTCCATCTCCTGGAGCGGCTGGCGTTCTTGAACCGGCGCGAGCGCGGCTGACCCATGTTCGCGAATTTCTTTCTCGAACTACGCCAGGCCAAGGTGCCGGTCAGCCTGCGCGAATATCTGACCCTGATCGAGGCGATGGATCGCCGCGTCGCGGGCTATAGCGTTGAGGATTTTTATTATCTCTCGCGCGCCGCCCTCGTGAAGGATGAGCGCAACCTTGACAAGTTTGATCGCGTCTTCGGCCATGTTTTCCGCGCCCTTGAGGCGCCGGCCGATGCCGCCGCCGAGATCCCGGAGGAATGGCTGAAAGCCCTTATCGATAAGCTGCTGACCGAGGAGGAGAAGAACAACATCCAGGCGCTCGGCGGTCTCGACAGGCTGATGGAATTGCTGAAACAGCGCCTCGCCGAGCAGAAAGAGCGCCATGAGGGCGGCAGCAAATGGATCGGCACCGGCGGCACCTCGCCCTTCGGCAATCACGGCTATCATCCCGAAGGCGTGCGCATCGGCGCCGAACGCAAGGAAGAGGAGGGCGAGCGCCCGCGACACGGCACGGCGGTGAAGGTGTGGGAGCGTCGCGATTTCCGCAATCTCGATGACAAGATCGAGCTCGGCACCCGCAACATGAAGGTGGCGCTGCGCCGCCTGCGCCGCTTCGCCCGGGAGGGCGCGGCCGAGGAGCTCGATCTCGACGACACGATCCGCGCGACCGCGAGAAACGCCGGCTGGCTCGACCTCAAGATGATTCCGGAGCGGCACAATGCGGTGAAGGTGCTGCTGCTCCTCGATATCGGCGGCTCGATGAGCGGCCATGTCCGCGTCTGTCAGGAGCTGTTCTCCGCCGCCCGCGCCGAGTTCAAGCATCTCGAATCCTTCTATTTCCACAATTGCCCCTATGAAGCGCTGTGGCGTGACGCGCATCGCCGTCATGTCGACAAGAGTGCGACCATGGAAATCCTCCACACCTACGATTCGAGCTACAAGCTGATCCTCGTTGGCGATGCCAGCATGGGGCCTTATGAGATCGCGCAGCCGGGCGGCTCGGTCGAACATTGGAACGAGGAATCGGGCGAGGTCTGGCTGCGTCGCCTCGTGACGACCTATCCCAAAGCGGCCTGGCTCAACCCGGTGCCGGAGCAATATTGGGACGGCATGAGCTCGATCGAGCTGGTGCGCGATCTTCTCGAAGGCCGCATGTATCCCCTGACCCTCGACGGTCTCGACCGCGCGATGCGAGACTTGGCGCGATAATTGACGCTTCTGCCATTCTGGCTATAGTCTGGCCAGAATGGCGTTTGACATCGTTCTTGCGCCGGAGGCCGTCAATGATCTAAAGCGGCTCCCGGCCGGCGCGCGGTCTGCGGTTCGTGCTGCACTCGAAACCCATTTGCGGCATGAACCAAGGCGCATCAGCCGCAGCCGGATAAAGCGGCTCCGTGGTCTGCGCCGACCGCAATTCAGGCTCCGGGTGGACGATATTCGCGTGTTTTACGACGTTTCGGGCATAAACGTCGAAATTCTGGCAATCGTAGCGAAATCGGAGGCGGCATCATGGCTGGCGCAGTTCGGAAAGGCGACATGAAGCAGGTCCCTTTGTCTGAGGTAAAGGACGACCTCTCTCGCTTTCTTCACGAAGCGGAGAAGCGGGATATCGTGATAACGCGTCATGGGAAGCCGGCCGGTGTATTGATCGGATTCCAATCGGAAGAGGATTGGTTCGATTACCGGCTCGAGCACGATCCCCGCTTCGAGCGTCGCATCGCCGAGGCGCGGGCGAGCCTCCGCGCCGGACGCGGCATTCGCATGGAGGATGTCGAGTTTGAATAACGACCGCGCCATGCGAGACTTGGCGCGATAACAAGCCAAGGGAGGAAACGATGGCCACATTCGTTCTGGTGCATGGCGCCTGGCACGGCGCCTGGTGTTGGCAGAAGCTGGTGCCGTTGTTGGAGGCCGAGGGCCACCGCGTCGTGGCGCCCGACCTTCTCGGGCTCGGCGAGGATCAGACACCGCTGGCACAGGTGACGCTCGACGCCTGGACGGAGCAGATCTGCCGCGTCCTCGACGCCGAGTCCGAGCCGGTGATCCTGGTCGGCCATAGTCGCGGCGGCCTCATCATCAGCCAGGTTGCCGAGCGCCGGCCCGACAAGATTGCGAAAGTCGTCTACCTCACCGCGATGCTGGTCAAGAATGGCGAGGCGGGGTTGCCGGCCTTGGGCGCGCTGGGGCACACGCCGCTCCAGGATTACATGGTGCCCGACACCGCCGGCACCTCGATCACGGTGCGCGACGAGGGCATCAAGCCGAGCTTCTACGGCATGTGTTCCGACGACGATTTGGCGCTCGCCAGGCCCCTGTTGCGGCGGGAGCCGGTCGAGCCCTCGACCACGCCGGTCACGGTGTCGGAGCGGAATTTCGGCCGCGTGCCGCGGGTCTATATCGAATGCCGGCGCGATGGCGCGATCCTGCCGGCGATGCAGAAGGCGATGTACACGGCGAGCCCGTGCGGGCAGATCATCACCATGGACACCGATCATTCGCCATTCTTTTCCGCCCCGGCGGAGCTGGCGCGGCATCTGGCCGGACTGGCATAGATCGGCGAAATGAGCCGGCAGGCATCGCGAATTGACGCGGCCCGGCCGCGCCACGCCCGCTAGGATGGCGACGCGCAAATCGGCTCATGGGATTCTTGGATGGCGAATGAACTCGATCTCGTGGTGGCGGGGAGCGGCATTGCCGGCCTTACGGCGGCGCTGACCGGCGCGCGGGCGGGCCTTCGGACGCTGATACTGACCGGCGAAATGCTGGGCGGCCAGCTCCTCAGCATCAACGAGATCGACGGGCTGCCCGGCTTCGAGACGCCGGCCGCAGGCTATGATTTCTGTCCGATCACCCAGGAGTTGGCGGTCGCCGCCGGCGCCGAACTCGTCGCAACGACCCTCGACGCGATCGCGCCGGCAGACGGCCAATGGCGCCTGAAGGCTGGCGACGGCAACGATTATCTGGCGCGCGGGCTGGTGCTGGCGACTGGCGCTGAATTGCGGAAGCTCGGCATCCCCGGCGAGGAGCGGCTGTTCGGCAAGGGCGTCAGCCATTGCGCCTCCTGCGATGCGCCGTTGCTCAAGGGCAAGGACGCGGTCGTGATCGGCGGCGGCGATTCGGCGGCGCAAGAGGCGCTGACTCTCGCCCAAACCTGCGCTCGCGTGACGATCCTTCATCGCGGCGCCGCAATGTCGGCGCAACAGGCCTATCGCGACCGCGTGACGCAGCAGGAGAATATCGTCATCCGCTATCGCCATCTTGCGGAGGAAATCCTTGGGACAAGCGGCGTCGAAGCGGTGCGGGCCCGTGACGACGCGGCCGGCACCACCGCCGACATTCCGGCCGACGGCGTCTTCGTCTATATCGGGCTTGCGCCCAATACCGGATTCCTGAGCGACCGCATCGCGCTTGACGGCGACGGCCGTATCCCGACCGACGTCGCGATGCGGACCGTCGCGACCGGCATTTGCGCCGCGGGCGCGGTGCGATCGCTGTGGCCCGGCCGCGCCGCGGCATCGGCGGGTGATGGCGCGACCGCGGCGCTTGCCATGAGAGACTATCTTTGCCAAGATCGCTGGCGCGATGGCTGACCGAATCACCGTTCATGACCCGCGGGGCTATCCGCCCAAGGTGCAAGGCAAGCGCCTAGCGCCGCGGCTCGACTCGCTCGACGGCAAAATCGTCTATCTGGTCGATTGTCTCTTCGACAATTCCGAAGTGTTCATGGACCAGCTTCAGGGTTGGTTCGGCCAGAACCTCCCCGCGGTCGAAACGCGGATCATCAAGCCGCGCGAAAGCTGGGTCGATGATCCCGGTATGCGCGCCGTCATCGAGAAGGAGGGCGACGCCGCGATTCTCGGCGTCGGCTTATGAAGCACCTGTAGCCCCACGGTCGTGGGGTTGGCGATGGCGCTGGAAGAACAGGGCGTGCCGAGCATCGCGGTGCATACCCACACCTTCGCCCGCCTCGCAAAGGCGACGGCGCTCGCGAACGGCATGCCGCGCACGCGCCAGGCCTTTGTACCGCAGCCGCTGGTCGGCCAAACCGCGACGCAGCTACGCGCCTATGTCGAAGGCGCCGATCCGATCTCGAAACGCCCCTTCGTCCAGGAAATGATCGAGGGGTTGACCAAGCCGCTCGACGAGGACGACATGAAGGGCGCGACCTTCGATCGCTCGACGCCGCGTCTCCTTGCGCCCGATACCGAAGACAATTTGCGCCGCCTCTTCGACGAGAATCACTGGACCGATTACCTGCCGGTCATCCTGCCGACGGAGGAGCGCGTCGCGGCGATGCTGGCCGGCACCAGCCACAAGCCCAACGAGGTGGTGGGACGGATGCGACCCGCCAATTTCCGCGAATTCTGGGAATTTACGGTTGAGAAGGTCGCGGTGAACGCGGTGATGGCCGGCGCGAAACCCGAATATTTTCCGGTGATCCTGGCCTTGGCGGCGAGCGGCGTTACCGCCAAATCCTCCAGCACCACTTCAATGGCCAATGTCGCGGTGGTGAGCGGCCCGATCCGCAACGAGATCGGGATGAATTCCGGCATTGGCGTGCTCGGGCCCTACAGCCCCGCCAACGCCACCATCGGCCGCGCCTATTGCCTCCTCTCGCAGAACCTTCAGGGTGGCTCGGTGCCGGGCGAGAGCTATATGGGCTCGATGGGCAACCCCTTGAACTATACCGCCTGCTTCGCCGAGGCGGAGGAGCGCAGCCCGTGGGTGCCGCTCCATGTTCAGAAGGGCATGAAGGCGGAGGAGAGCGCCGTCAGCATCTTCTTCGGCGGCTGGTACATCGCCTCGGGCTTCGGCCCGCGCGAGACTTGGAAGGAGCAGCTCCACCGCGCCTTGGTGACGTTCAATTTCATCCCGCCCTTCCTGGTGATGGACCCGATCTGCGCGCGCTATTTCGCCGAGCTCGGCTTCGACACCAAGGAGAAGCTGATCGCGTGGCTCGCCGACAATTCGACCCAGACCGCGCGCGAATATTGGGACGAGCAGTGGATTCAGACGCTGCATAAGCCGCTCGCCGTCGCCGGGGTCGAACCGTTTGCCACGCGCCTCAAGGCCGCGCCCGACGAGATGATCGCCATCTTCACGCCGAACGACATCAACATCGTCGTCGCCGGCGGCGAGACTCAGGGCGCCTGGAAGATGATCGGTGGCCGCCTCACCAAGACCGTCTCCATCGACGCCTGGCGCTGAGGCAATTTCTATCGCGCCATAGACGCGCATCACTCTCTGCGGAATAATCGGCGACAGTTTGGTTCGGGAGGTTGCCCGTGAACGAGAATGTCGCATCCGTCTATGAGGCCGTCGCCGATGCCGACGGCGATTACGTTGCCCTTGTCCAAGGCGAACGCCGCATCGCCTGGCACGCGCTCGACGACCGCGCGGCGCGCCTTGCCGGGCATTTGCAAGCGGCGGGCTTGAAACCGGGCGACCGCATCGTCATCGCGCTCTACAACTCGATCGAATATTTCGAGACGCTGCTCGCCGCGTTCAAGGCGCGGGTGACGCCGGTCAACATCAACTACCGCGCCAGCCCGAAGGAGCTGCGTTATTTCTTTGAGCGCGGCGAGGCCGGCGCCATCGTCTATCATCAGTCGCTCGCCGCTATAGTCGCCGAGGCCGCGGACGCGATGCGGTCGCCGCGCGCCCTGATCGCCGTCCCCGACGGGTCCGGCGCGGCGCCCGTGCCCGGCAGCGTCGACTACATGGCGGCGATTGCCGAGACGCCGCCGGCGCCGCGAATCCCGCGCTCGGGCGATGATCAACTCATCATCTTCACCGGCGGCACCACCGGCCTGCCGAAGCCGGTGCTGTGGAAACACAGCGTTCTCCTGACGCTCCTGGCGCGCAATGCCGGCAACGCCACGACCTTCGACCAGTTCGGCGCGGCGGCGGTGGCGGCGCGCGCCGCCGGTACCCAGCTCCACACCTTCATCCTGCCACCGATGATGCATTCGACCGGCTTGCTCGGCGTCATGGGCGCGCTCGCCAGCGGCGGCACGGTATTGCTCAGCCAATCCCGCTCGCTCGATCCCGATCTCGTCTGGCGCGAGATCCGGCACGAGCGCGTCGACAGCATGACCATTGTCGGCGATGTCTTCGCCCGGCCCTTGATCGAGGCGCTGCGGCGGTTGCCGGTCGAAGCGGCACGGGATGCCGCATCGTCGCTGAAGATCATCCGCAGCGTCGGGGTGCGCTGGTCGCCCGACGCCAAGGCCGAACTCTTGGAATTCGGTGACATGACGCTCCTCGACATGCTCGCCTCGACCGAAGGCGGGCCGGTCGCAAGCTGGGAAACCCGGATGGAGGGCGGCAAAATCGTCACCAAATATACGCTGCTGCCGACCGCGTTCCTGGTCGATGAGGCGGGCGAGCGGATCGCGCTCGGCTCCGGCAAGACCGGCATGGTGGTGTCGGCCGGCATCCTGCCTGAGGGCTATATCGGCGAGCGCGCCGACGGCACCACTGGCACCTTCCGCGTCATCGACGGCAAGCGCGTCGTCATTACCGGCGACTATGCCCGTGCCGAGTTGGACGGCACCCTCACCCTGATCGGTCGCGGCTCCAGCGTCATCAATACCGGCGGCGAGAAGGTCTATGCCGACGAGGTGGAAGGGGTGCTGGCGCAACATCCCGGCGTTGCCGATGTCATCGTTGCCGGGATTCCCGATCCGCGTTGGGGGCATCTCGTTGGCGCGGTGGTGGCGCGACGCCCGGGCGCCAAGGTCGACGAACAGGAGCTCATCGACCTCGTCGGCCACGAGCTTGCCGGCTATAAGAAGCCGCGCCGCATTGAGTTCGTCGACGAGATCCAGCGCAAGGCGACCGGCAAGGCCGACCGCCAATGGGCCAGCGCGGTACTTACCGAGGACGGCACGCACGCATAAAAGAAGGGCCGCGGCGAACCGCGGCCCTTCCCTTCATTCAATCGGCGACGGCGGAACTAGAAGTCCATGCCGCCCATGCCGCCCATATCGCCGCCGCCCGCGGGCATCATGGGCTTCTTCTCCGGCTTTTCGGCGACCATGGCTTCGGTGGTAACGAGCAAGCCCGCGACCGAGGCCGCGTTCTGCAATGCGGACCGCATCACCTTGGTCGGGTCGATGATGCCGGCCTTGACCATATCGACATAGGTGCCGGACTGGGCATCGAAGCCGAAATTGGTGTTGTTGCTGTCCTGGATCTTGCCGATCACGATCGAGCCGTCGACGCCGGCATTCTCGGCGATGAGCCGCGCCGGATAGGACAAGGCGCGGCGCACGATCTCGATGCCGACCTTCTGGTCCTCATTGTCGTATTTGACCTTGCCCAGCACCTTGGCGGCTTGCAGCAGCGCGACCCCGCCGCCCGCCACGACGCCTTCCTCGACCGCGGCGCGGGTGGCGTGCATCGCGTCGTCGACGCGATCCTTACGCTCCTTCACCTCGACCTCGGTGGCGCCGCCGACCCGGATCACCGCGACACCGCCGGCGAGCTTCGCCAGCCGCTCTTGCAGCTTCTCACGGTCATAGTCGGAGGTGGTCTCCTCGATCTGGGCCTTGATCTGGCCGATGCGGGCCTCGATGTCCTTCTTCTTGCCAGAGCCGTCGATGACGGTGGTGTTCTCCTTCTCGATGCGCACCCGCTTCGCCTTGCCCAGCATGTCGAGGGTGACGTTCTCGAGCTTGATGCCGAGGTCCTCGCTGATGAGCTGGCCGCCGGTCAGGATCGCAAGGTCCTCGAGCATCGCCTTGCGGCGATCACCGAAGCCCGGCGCCTTGACCGCGGCCACCTTGAGGCCGCCGCGCAGCTTGTTGACGACCAGCGTCGCGAGCGCCTCGCCCTCGACGTCTTCCGCCACGATCAGTAGCGGCTTACCCGATTGCACCACGGCTTCCAACACCGGCAGCATCGCCTGAAGGCCCGCGAGCTTCTTCTCGTGAAGCAGGATGTACGGGCTGTCGAGCTCGCACACCATCTTCTCGGCATTGGTGATGAAATAGGGCGAGAGATAGCCGCGGTCGAACTGCATGCCCTCGACGGTGTCGATCTCGGTCTCGAGGCTCTTCGCCTCCTCGACCGTGATGACGCCCTCGTTGCCGACCTTCTGCATCGCCTCGGCGATCTTCTCGCCGATATCGGCCTCGCCATTGGCGGCGATGGTGCCGACCTGAGCGATCTCGGCATTGGTCGAGACCTTCTTCGAACGCTTCTTCAAATCCTCGACCACTGCAGCGACCGCGAGGTCGATGCCGCGCTTCAGATCCATGGGATTGAGGCCCGCCGCGACCGACTTCACGCCCTCGCGGACGATGGCCTGGGCCAGCACGGTGGCGGTGGTGGTGCCGTCGCCGGCGAGATCGTTGGTCTTGGAGGCGACTTCGCGCACCATCTGCGCGCCCATATTCTCGAACTTGTCGGCAAGCTCGATTTCCTTCGCGACGGTGACGCCGTCCTTGGTGATGCGCGGCGCGCCGAACGATTTGTCCAGCACGACGTTGCGGCCCTTCGGCCCCAGCGTCACCTTGACCGCGTTGGCGAGGATGTCGACGCCGCGCAGCAAGCGCTCGCGGGCGTCGCCATGAAATTTTACTTCTTTCGCTGCCATGTTGGCTGCCTCCTGATGAGCGTTACTTGCGCTTCCCGGCGCTGCCTTCGAGCACGCCGAGGATGTCCGATTCCTTCATGATGATGAGCTCTTCGCCGTCGAGCTTGATTTCCGAGCCCGACCATTTGCCGAAGAGCACCCGGTCGCCCGCCTTGACGTCGAGCGGATGGACCTTGCCCGATTCGTCGCGCATGCCGGCGCCGACCGACATGACTTCGCCCTCTTGGGGCTTTTCCTTCGCGGTGTCGGGAATGATGATGCCGCCGGTCGTCTTCTCCTCCGACTCGATGCGGCGAATCAGAACGCGGTCCTGCAATGGCCTAAACTTCATGGACTAACCTCCATTTGTGGCTGCCTCACTGATGGGTGGACGGTTTCGTCAATGCCGTGCCGGTCTTGGGGACCAGCCTGCTAGCACTCGTTCCCGTCGAGTGCCAAGAGATGGTCAAAAAGGGGTGCATATGTCAAGGGGAAGCGTGGGGGAAAGCTGTGAAAATATCCGGGGTAACCCGGTTTTTGCGCCCCATTTCCCGATTTGCGCGCCGCGCCGCGGCGACGGACGGGCATCAATCCGACCGGATCGCGCCCAAATGTTCTATTGGCGGCGGCTTCATGCCTGATCGAAGCGCCGGTACGATTCCGTCAAAAGCGAACCGGTTCTAGAGTTTTAGCGTCCTGCCGGCGATCCAGACCAGGCCGATGGTCGCGGTCAGAACCAAGATGATGCTACCGGTCTGGCCGAGCGCGTGGGTAACCCCGCCGGCGATGGCCATCGCGCCCGCAAGAACATCGTCGATCAACCCTATAACCGTACCCATTCTTCCGATCCTCCGTATGCCCGGGCGACGGCTCTGGTTGGGGCGAGCCGCACGCAACGGGCGCAGAATCAAGGGCCTGCCGAGCTTGGCGCCGCGCTTATTGAAAATCGGTTAAGGAGTGCCCTCGCCGGGCTGGCGTGCCGCGACGTCGCGTCAGACAAGCGCGACGGGACAAAATAATGTAAAAGTCGTTCACATGAGTTGGACCCGCTCGGGCGGCCATGAGCGCCGCGGCTATCATCACGGCAATCTGCGCGAGGCGTTGGTCGACGCCGCCGTGGCGTTGATCGCCGAGCTCGGCCCGTCGGGCTTTACCGTGGCCGAGGCGGCGCGGCGGGCCGGCGTGTCGCCGGCGGCGCCGTACCGCCATTTCCGCGACGCTGAAGCGCTGCTCGCGGAGATCGCGCTGCGCGGCTACGAACGGTTCGGCGACATGCTCGCCAAGGCGTGGAACGACGGCCAGCCCAACGCGCTCCGCGCTTTCGAGAATGTCGGCCGCGCCTATCTGGCCTT
>JBOHLV010000270.1:0-20246 GCA_050729815.1 Allostellaceae bacterium | reverse complement strand
TGTTACCGTCGGTATCAACCGTCAGAATCACGTCCGGCGCGTTCTCAACGACGGCGTCGTAACGGGCGTCTTGCCGTTTGCGCAGCACCTGTTCGCGCCGCGCCGCGGCGGTCACGTCGATGATTTCAACCAGGCACAGACTGAATGGCTGTGAACCGACCGCCCGGACCACCACATCGTGGACCACCCGCCCGCGTCTTCAATGGCAGCAACGCGGCATGGAGCGAGTGGGTGACGAGGCGCGACGTGCCCGATTCGAACGCGGCGTCGATTGCGGATTGAAGCTGAAGCAGGGAGGCATCCAGATACAAATCCTCCAGCCTTTTCCCCATTGCCATGTGAGGCGCGATTCCGCTGGCCGCGGCCATCCAGTCGTTCCACTTCGCCACGCGCCGGTCCCGATCGAGAACAATGATCCCGATATCGAGCGCGCCGATAACCGTCAGCCACGTGTCTTGGTCGAATTGCACCATTTGTGCCGCGCGCTTATTCGCTGTTGCCTGCCGTTCTTTCGATAAATTCGCGAAGCAGTACCTTCAAGGCGTCCAGCCCGGGTACGTCCATAAGCATGGCGATATAGCCGTTGATATCGCGCAGCCTGACGGCGAAATCGATATAGACGAACAGGACGACCTTGCCGCCTTCCGGCGGTGGCGGCAAATTGAACAATGTCTCGCCGTCGCCGCGCACGATTTCGGGGAGCGAAATCTTCAGCGTGCGCTGCAACATGTTCGCGATCGTCGCCAGGCAGCCGTTCAAAATGATATTGCCGATTTCCGCCAATGCTTCGGGTTCGAGGTCGATAATGTCCTCAAGCGAGAGATCGGCGCTCGTTACGTCGCGAACGAGCTCTAAGCTTTTGGATTCCGGAAAGATCAGCAACGCGCGACCGCCAATGTCGCCCTCGAAAACCTGGTGCACGGCAATCAGCGTACGCGCTTCGCTGCGGGCCAATATCTCGACCGCGTGCGCACGATCGATCAGCGCGACGCTCGGCACCGAAAGATGAACCTCCTCCCCCACCATATTGCGCAAGCTGACCGCCGCCCGGCTGACGCCGAGATTGACCAACTCGGTAAGCGCATCCAGTTCAAGCTCGTCCAACCTGTTCCCGGAGTCCGTCGTCACCGCGTCCCGACCATCAGCCGTTGAACGGCCTCGACGAGGAACTTACCCAACGATTGCTCGGTGAGCGGTTTGGCCAGGAATGTCGCCCCGACGGCATGGGTGCGCTGGACGATTTCTTGCTGGTGATTGGCCGAAATGACGGCGACGGGCATCGTCGGCTTCGATTCGCGCAATTCCGCCGCGAGCGACAGCCCGTCGCGGCCCGGCATATTGAAATCGATCAGAGCAATATCGGCCCCGGCCTGCCGCACCAGCGTCACGGCTTCGTCGGCATTGGCGGCGTCGATATGCATCCAGTCCGGATAAAGCGAATTCAGCACCCTTGCCATCGCCATTCGGGCCAGTTTGCTGTCGTCGACGAACAGGACTTTATAGCTCATGAAAGGGCCCTTCTACGCCACTCTCAACATAATAGCATCCAAACGTCCAACACTAGCAAGACCTCCCCGTTACCCGATACGGTTGTGCCGGCGATACCGGGCAATCCCGACAACAGGCCGGCCATAGGCTTGAGGATGACTTCCGTTCGTTCGCCGATGCGGTCGACTTCGAGGGCGCCAACTTGGCCGCCCACCGAAACGATCACGAGCGTGGCCTTCGGCGAGCGGCGCTCGTGAATGCCGCGCCCCAGCGTCTCCTCGAGGTCGATGACGGGCACCGTCAAATGCCGGTGCACGAAGGCGCGAGCAGCTCCAATCGGGCTTATCCGATCCCGCTCGACCTGCGCCGTCTCAACGATGGCGTCGAACGGAACACCGAAGATCTGGCCGCCGGCCTCGACCGTCATGACCTGAGTCAGCATCAGGCTGAACGGCAGATTGAAGCGAATGATGCTTCCGATATTTGGCCGGCTTTCAACCGAGACCCGCCCGCCGAGGCGTGCGACGGCGTTCCGCACCGCGTCCATGCCGACACCGCGCCCGGAAAGCCTCGTGACCGCCGTGGCCGTCGAGAAGCCCGGCTCGAAAATCAGATCGATCGTCTCCGCGTCGGTCGAGGCCGCCAAGGTTTCGGCCGTTGCCAACCCACGCTCGGCCGCGACTTGACGAAGCTTCGCCACGTCGATGCCGGCGCCATCGTCCTCGACTTCGACGACGACATGCTCACCCTGACGGCGGCCGCGCAAAAGGATCGTCGCTTCCGCCGGTTTACCGACTTCGGCCCGTTCCCGCGGGGTTTCGACGCCGTGATCCATGGCGTTGCGAAGAACATGCAGCAATGGCTCAAAGAGGCCTTCGACGATCGCCTTGTCGGCTTCGGTATCGTCTCCCTCCGTGACAAGCCGGCACGGCTTCCCCAGGCTCGCCGCCATTTCCCGCACCAGCCGGGGAAAGCGCTGGAACACCTGGCGCAGCGGCAGGACGCGCATCGCGAGCGCCGCATGCTGCAATTCGACGACCAGGCGATTGATCGCCTCATAATTGTCGCGCATCGGTAGCGCTAGCGGATTGCCGTCCCGTGCGGATAGCATCGCAAGATGCGCCAACGCGTTTTTAGCGACTGTCAATTCGCCGGTCAGATTGACCAGCGCATCAATGCGCTCGGCAGCGACGCGCAGGGTACGTGGCGCCGTATCCTGCCCAAGCGCAGGGGCGTTGGCGGATGGCGTTGGCGCGGCGGTTGCGTCCTCGGCAAGCGACGACGCAATCGCGGCGACGATCGGCCCCGGATCGCCGCTTTCCCGCGCCCGGCGCAACGCACGCTCGATATCGGCGGCCGGTTCCGGCTTGCCTAGTCGGCGCAGCACATTTGCCGCCACCCGCGCGGCGGACGCGGTCCGTCCCTCGGCGCCGTCAGGATCCGACGAGGCGAGCAACAGAAGCTGGGCTTCGAGCACGAGCCGCGCGGCCGACGAAGGCGAGGCGCCCACTTCCGGATCGGGCGCCCAAACCGCGGCGTCGCGGGAGGTCGTATGCGTTTCCTCCTGCGCGAAACGCGCAACGAGGGCATCCGCGGCGGCATCGGCATCGGATGGAATTTCGCCGCTCGCCTCGATCGCGTCGAGCCATTGCACCACCTGATCGAGGCACGCCAGGCAATCGCCAACGAGCCGTGGCGTGATCGCTCGCGCGCCGGAGCGCACGGCGGCGAGAACGTCCTCGGCCGCGTGGAGTGCCCGTGCCATTGCGCCGAAATCAACGATGCCCGCACCGCCCTTCAGCGTGTGAAAGGCGCGGAACGCGGTCGTCAGTTGTTCGCGATCCTCGGGATGATGCTCCAATGCCAAGAGATCGCGCGTGCCCTGCTCGACGAGTTCCCGGGATTCGACGAGAAATTGATCGATGAATTCGTTCAATCGGGCCCCCCGCTGAGGAGCGCGGTGTATTCGATCAGCGCTTCGCGCTTCACCGGCTTGGTCAGATAGAAATTGGTGCCGGCGGCGCGCGCGGCGGCCAAATCCTGCCGAGCGGATTCCGTGCTGATAACGAGGGCTGGTATCGCCGACAACGGCAAGTCGAGCCGCCGCAACGTTTGGAGAAAGGTGAGGCCGTCCATGTGCGGCATATTGATATCGACGATGAGCAGATCCGCCGGAATGGCGAAGAGCCTTTCCAACGCTTCCAAACCGTTGAGCGCTTCGTCGACGACATAGCCGGCGGCCTCGAGAATGCCGCGATAATAGAGCCGAACCAGATTGGCGTCATCGACGACGAGCACGCGTTTTCTCATCCCATCAGCCATGCCCGCCCTCCAACGGCCGGCGATAGACGATGGCGTCGGCGAAACGGCAAACTTCGAAGAGGGGCGATATGCGGCTCATGGATTCCGTGTGTCCGAGGCAAATGTAGCCGCCGGGCATCAGGTTTTCATAGAGATTCTCGGCCGCCACGCGCCGCGACGTGTCGTCGAAATAGATTAGCACATTGCGGCAGAAGATGACATCGAACTTGCCGTGCGGCCGGGTCTGTGTTGCGTCAACGATATTAACCGCGGTAAATTTGACCGAGGCGCGCAAATCCTCGATGATCTGCCAGCGATCCTCGCCGACGGTGCGGAAATACTTGTCGATCAAGTCGGGTGGCAGGTGCATCACGGCGCGCCGGCCGAAGACGCCTTCACGCGCCCCCTCAAGCGCGCGCGTGTCGATGTCGGAGCCGACGATTTCAACGTCATGCGCATCGACTTGCGCCCAGTTTTCGAGCAGCCAGATTGCGATCGAATAGGGTTCTTCGCCGGTCGAGCACGGCACCGACCAGAGCCTGATCGGCGTATCGCGCGGCCGCGTGCGTATTCTTTCGGCGAGCAAATCCGCGGTCAGACACCGCAGTTGATAGGGCTCGCGATAAAGGTACGTCTCATTGACGGTGAAAGCATTGATGAATTTTTCGATTTCGTTTTCGCTGTTGCTGCGCAGGCGAGCGAAATAGACGGTGAAGGTTTCGGCGTGCGTCGCGGCCATGCGATCGACGACGCGGTTCTCAACATAATAGCGCTTGGTTTCGGTAAACGACATTCCGGTCCGCCGGTAGAGGAAATCGCAGAGGCGGCGAAATTCCTCCTCCGTCAACGGCACCATGCCACGCTCACTGGCCGGTAGCGCGCGATCGCAACCGATCGGCGGCGACCTTGACGGCGAAGCCGAGAAACGGGTCGTCGGGAAAGCGTGCCGCGCATCGCATCAGCGCCCGCACGCAATCGGCGGCACCGATTTCGGCGAGGACGTCGACGGCGGTGGCGCAGACATTGCCCTCGGTCTCGGCATCGAGCAGCGCGCATAACAGGCCCGTCGCCTCGCCGGTCGGCAAATTACGCGCGATTTCGCAGCTGAGAAGGCGAACATCGGCGTCTTGGTCCTGGAGCAGGGCCGCGAGATGCGGCTTTACCGCCTCCGGCATGGCGCGAAGCGCGTCAAGCGCGCCGGTGCGCATGTTGGCGTCGTCGGATCGGATGTAGGGCAGGATCGCGCGCGCGCTTTCGGGCGTCCCGATCCTGACGAGACCGGTAAAGATCGCTTCGCGCACGCGCAAATCGGATTCCACCGGCAGCGCCGCCGTCAATGCCGCCACCCCCGCCGGGGTATCGGCGATTGCACGGGCCGCCGCCCAACGTTCTTCCCGCGAGCCACGCAGAAGCGTTGCCGCAACATCACCCGTCGGCGCCGATCCGGGGTCAGCCTCGTCAGATGTGCGACGGATCAACGGCATCGGTGGCCACCAGCGATTGCAAACGACCCGCGATTTTCGGCAGGGGAAGAACCCAATCGGCGCCGCCGGCCTTGACCAATTCCCCGGGCATGCCCCAGACGATGGCCGTTTCTTCCGCCTCGGCGATTGTCCGGCCGCCGGCCGCCCGCAGCGCCGCCATGGCCTCCGCCCCATCCTTGCCCATGCCTGTCATTAACACGCCCACCAGCCGATTCGTCGCCACATGCGTCATCGCGCTTCTGACGAGGCGATCCGCGCTGGGATGCCAGGGATAGCCGGGTTCCGCCGCAACCGGGCTCGCCACCAGATCGTTGGCCTGGCGCGCCACGATCAAATCCGCATCGCCGCGCCCGATATAAGCGCAACCGGGTTCGAGCCGCATCGAATGCAGGGCTTCGGTCACGCGGATCGCGCACAACGCGTCGAGACGGCGGGCCAGCGCGCCGGTAAACGAGGCGGGGATGTGCTGGGCGATGAGGATCGGCCAGGGAAACGCGGCCGGCAGCGCCGACAACAATGCTTCGAGGGCTGGCGGCCCGCCGGTGGAGGTGCCGACCAGGACCAGGCCCATACCCGCTGCCGCTCCGGCTGTCACGTTGGCGTGGCCCGCGCCGCTGGCGATATGTCGCCGCGGCACCGGCTGAGCGCCACCGATGCGATGGCGCACGCGCTCGCGCAGCCGCAGGCTCGCCTTAAGCTTGACCTGCGACGCCGCACGCACCTTCTCCACGAGTTTTGGGGCAAAACGACCGATCTCTAACGAGACGGCGCCGCCCGGCTTCGCCATGACATCGACCGCGCCCAGTCGCATCGCCTCGATCGCCGCGCCGGCGCCCTCGGTCGTCACGGACGAAACAATCACGACCGGACAAGGCCGTTCGAGCATGATCCGATTAAGACATTCGAGGCCGTCCATTTGCGGCATCTCAATGTCGAGCGTAATGACGTCCGGCTCGAAGGTATGGAGCTGCGCCAACGCCTCGACCCCGTTGCGCGCGAATTGCACATCGAAATCGGTCTCATCGGCGAGCACCCGGCCAAAGAGCCGCCGCACCAGGGCGGAATCGTCAACGACGAGGACTTTGATCACGCAGGCGTCGGTCCCAAGGCGGCCGCGAACGAATCGAGGAGACCTTGCTCCGCCCGTGTCAGCAATTCGGCCGGATCGAGAAGAAGGACTATTCGCCCCGTCTCGTCGAGATTGACGATGCCATGTATCAGCCGGCTGGTGTCATCGGTGAGGCTGGGCGTCGCTTCGATCGCCTCGGCGGCGCAGCGCATTACCTCGGAAACGCTGTCGACGATCAGCCCCGCGCGATGACGTTCGGTCCTGACGACAATGAGGCGCCGGCTTTCGCCGCGCTCCAGTTTCGGCATGTCGAAGCGCCGCCGCTGATCGACCACCGGAAGCACGTCGCCGCGCAGATTTACGACGCCCGCCAGAAATTTCGGTGTCTTGGGCAGGCGCGTGATCTTGTCGGGCACTCGTGCGACCTCGTCGACGGCATCTATCGGCAGACCGAATTCGTCCTCACCCAGACGAAATACCAGAAATTTCCGCTCGGCCGCCGCCGCGGGGCGGATTTCGGCATTCGGCGCCATTGCCGCCGGCCGTTGAGACTCCAGCCGTCGCATCACATCCTCCCGGAATAGCCGCTCGGGCGCGAGAATCGATATGAGCCGGCGCCCGCCCTCGCCGCGATAGATGGCGCTGATCTTTGCTTCGCCAGCGATGCGCGCCGCGAGCAGCGAAGGAATCGGATCGACCCGGTCACGTTCGGCGGCGACGACGGCGCGCGCGCGATCCGCGACCAAACCGACAAGACCGCCGCCGACCATCGTGATGACAATTTTTTCGCGTCCCGCTGGTCCTTCGGCGGATGTCACACCCAGAAGTCCGCGCAGCGAAAACAATGGCAACAGCCGGTCGCGGAAAGCCATCATGCCAAGCACCGGCTCTTCGGCGTCGGGCATGCGCGCTACCGCCTCGGGCCGCGGCGCGATCTCCTCCACCGCCTCCAGCCGAAGCGCAAATTCGCGCCCGGCGACATCGAAGGTCACGAGCATGTCCGCGTCGGTGTGGCGATGCTCGCCGTCATCGGCCGCGGCGAGCGCCCGCGCTTGCGTCTGGCGTGGCGACCGCGCGCGCTTGACGAAGGCGGCGTCGAGCAAATTCTGGATGTCAAGTATCTTGGCCGCGCCAGCGTCGCCTTGAAAGGCACCCGTCAGCCGCTCCTTGGCTCCGGCAGCCAATTCAGCCTGGCGCGTTTCGACCCGATCGGCATCGATTGTCACCAGCGCTTCGACCGCGTCGACGACCAGCGCGGCGACCGGACCGTTGGCCAAGACAATCGCGCGCGCGTCGGGCAGCATACCGACATCCGCGACGCCGAGAAGCGCGCGCAAGCTCACCAGCGGCAGAATGGAGCCGCGCAAATTGGCGATGCCCAAGAGGGCGTCCGGCGACTGCGGCACCCGCGCCGCGGCCGGAACGCGTATCACCTCGAGGATTTCTGCCGCGGCCAATGCATAGAGCCGTTGCTCGATACGGAACGTCAAAAACCGCCGCTTGGCATTCGCCTCGCCGCGGGATTCGGCCAAATCATCCATGCTGACGTTTCAGCTCTTCGGCCAGCGACGCGATCTCTTCGATCGCCGCCGCCAAATCCTCCGCGCCGTGGGCCTGCTCCGACGCGGCCGCGGCCGCCTGGCGCGCGGCGTTAGTTGCCTCTTCGGCCGCGGCGGCGATCTGGCGCGCGCCCTGCGCCATTTCGACCGCTGCTGCGAGAATGTCATCGGCACCCGAGAGAATGGTTCCATTCGTCGCACTCAAGGCCGTCAGATCGCGCTCCATCTTGTCGAGGGAGGTAAAGATGGTGCGATTGTTCAGCACTTCGACCTCCGACGTCGCGACGATCCGCTCCATATCGCGCTTCAGCGTCGCAATCTGATCGAGCACGTCCCGCATCGTGTCTTTCGCGCGCTCGACATTCTGCGAAGCTTCGCGGGCGAGGCCGCGGATGTCCTGGGATACGAGCGCGAATCCGCGCCCGGTATCGCCAGAGCGTGCCGCTTCGACCGAACCGTTCACCGCCAGCATGGTGGTCTGAATCGCGATCAAGGCGATGGCATCGAGCGTCTTGTCAATGCGTCGTCCAACCGTCTCCAGCCGCAGGAGAGTTACCATGCCCGATTGCGTGTCCTTGAGCGCGCTGCCGACGCCATCGAGCAGACGCTGAACCGCACCGCGCGTCTCGCCGAGCGCCGCATCGATCGCCCGCATGCGGTCGTTGGCCTCGCTCGCGGTCGTCCGCGCACGCTGTGCGCTGCTTTCGATCTGGCCGAGTGCCGCGGAGGTCTGATGCGTGGCACCTGCCTGCTGTTGGCCGCCGCGACTGATCTGTCCGACGGCGGTCATGATCTGACTGGCGGCGCCCGACAACTCCTGGATGGTTGCCGACAATTGTTCGGCGGTCGACGCGATCTGCTCGGCGGCGGCTGCGTTTGCGCGCCCCACGCGCAGGCCCTCCGCCAAACCGGCGAGCGAGCGAGCCGCGGCTTGGCCTTGTTCGAGGGACGTCGTTTGCTGTTGAATGGCATTCTGCGCTTCGTTTGCCGCCGCGGATTGCTCTTCGGCGGCGGCGGCCACCAGTTCGGCGCCCTTCTGCGCTTCGGCGACCGCGCGTTCGGCCTCCAGTGCAGTGGTCAGCACGTCCTGACTACCCTCGGCGATGCGGCTCATGTCGTCGCGCCGCACCTCCAACGCCGCGATCACGGCTACCGACGCCTTCGCCTCGCTGGCTGCCACATCGGCGGCGGCTCGCGCCGCCGCGACGACGCCGTTCACGTCGTTTCGAATTGCATCGATGTTGTCCTGCACGTCGTGAGCGCTCTTGTCGGAGGTCTCCGCAAGCGCGCGCACTTCGTCCGCGACGACGGCGAAGCCGCGACCATGATCGCCCGCCCGTGCCGCTTCGATCGCGGCGTTCAACGCCAACAGGTTGGTCTGATCCGCAATCTGGCTGACGGTCTTCGCGATCTCGCCAATGTCTTTCGCCCGTCGTTCGAGTTCGGCGATGATGTCGATCGACGCGGTCTGTCGCTCCGCGTTGCGCTCGATCGCCCGCGCCGAGGTCGCGATCTGATTGACAACCTCCCCAAGCCCGCTCTGGGCGATTTCCGTGCGTCGCCTTGTCGCTTCGGCATCGCCGCGCGCGGCGGCCAGGGTGCTGAAGATCCGCTTGATGCCGGCGAGTTGCTCTTGCGAGGCGCCGGCCGCCTCCTCGGCCCCGCTTGCGATTTGTTCCATCGCGGCGCGCAACTGGTTCGCCGCCGACGAGGCTTCAGCCAATCCGCTCGCGAGCTCCTCGGTCGCGGCCGCCACGCGTTCGGAAGAAGTCTCTTGCCGCACCCCGGACTTTCTTTTGGGCACGCTCGATTTTCCTTCCGGCGGCGTGGCTAGCGGCGCGTCGCGACCAGGCGATGGCGGCAGGCGGGCCTTGTCGGGGCGAATTTTCGAGGTCTTTACCAGGGCCATAGGGGGTATCCGGAGTTACTAGAGTCTGGGACTGCCACACGATTTGTTACTGGTACTTTGAAAGCCTAAACCAGTCTCGTCGCTTATCCAAGACGGTCTTGCCAGGTGGAAATGCCGCCCCGGGCATCGCTGCCCAAGGTGGCGGCGAGCTATCACTATAGCCGGCGCTGGAACGTTTCGTGGCATCGTCCTGTTTTAACCGCACCTAACCAATGGAGGACGCCTTGGGTCGAGCAATCCTGTTGTTGCTCTTGGGGGTGCCGCTTCCCATCGTCATCTTGCTCGCCTTGTTCTGGCACTGAAAAGCCTAAGGGGAAAACATGACGACGGCACTCGATCCGGCCGGCGCGCGCACGCTGGGCACGGAAATTTACGATGCGACGACGCGCAGCGGCGTTTCCTGGGCCGCCATCATTGCCGGCGCGGTCGCCGCCGTTGCCATCACGATGATCCTGCTGGTGCTCGGCGCGGGCCTGGGACTGGCGATGGTGTCGCCGTGGCGCGACTTGGGCGCGACGGCAACGAGCGTCGGCGTGTCGGCGGTGATCTGGGTGATCGTGGTGCAGTGGATTTCGTCCGGCATCGGGGGCTTTCTCGCCGGCAGGCTGCGGATGAAGTGGCCGGGAATCCACAACCATGAGGTGTTTTTTCGCGACACGGCCCACGGGTTTCTTGCCTGGTCGCTTGCCACCGTGGCTGGCATCTTATTGTTGGCATCGGTCGCGACATCGGGCGTTGGCGGGATCGTCAAAGCCACGAGTGATGTCGGCGGAGCGGCTGCGGGCGCGGCGCAGGCCGGCAGACGCCCGGTAAGCGCTAGATCGAAAGGCTCGGCTGGCGCCTATTTTGTCGATGCGATGTTCCGTTCGACCACGGGCGGCACGGGTGACGTAGCCGCCGCGCGCGGCGAGGCAGCGCGCATTCTCGCCCACAGCGTGAAGAAGGGACGGATCGCGCTGTCCCAGGCCGACAAATCCTATCTGACCGGTCTGGTCGCGGCCCGCGCCGGGATCAGCGAGACCGATGCCGGAAAGCGGATCGCGGACGCCGTGAGCGGGATGAATCACGCCGCGCAGCAGGTTCGTGCCGTGGCGGACCACGCCCGGAAGCGCGCGGCGCAACTAGCCATCGTCATCGCGTTGTCGATGCTGGTCGGCGCCTTCGTTGCCAGCGTCGCGGCCGCACTCGGCGGTGGTATCCGCGACGAGTTCTAGAGACGCCCGCAGGAAGTGTAACTCGCCGTTCAGGCCTGTCCACGTAGAGGCCATCAGCCGAAGCGCAACAATGTCCGACCCAGGTACCCAACGGATCGAACGGCCACCGCCAGACCTCTACCCGGTGGGCAAGCGGACATCGGCGCTGAGTACGGTGGCCGTCGGCATTATCGCGATCGGCGTCTTGTACTTTGCCAGGGATATCTTCGTCCCCCTTGCCCTGGCGGTTCTCCTGAGCTTCGCGCTCGGCCCGCTGGTGGCCATGCTGCGACGCCGCCACCTTGGCCTGGTGCCCGCCGTTACGATCGTCGTCCTCGTCACATTTCTGGTTATTTTTGGGGTCGGAACGTTCATCGGCGGACAGCTAGTTGACCTTGCCGGCAATCTGCCACAGTACCAGAGTAACATTGCCGCCAAGATCTTTTCGTTGCGGGGCACCATCAGTAAGAACGGGATCGTGGGGCGTGCCGAGGGCATGCTCCATGATCTCGGCAAGGAGGTCACTGGCCCGCCGGCCAGCGGCAATCCAGCCGCGCCGGCGCCGACGCACGCCGGTCGGCCGCAAGCACCCGTTCCGGTCGAGATTCATCAACCGGAGCCGACGCCGCTCCAACTCGTCCGGACCATCGTCACGCCATTGCTTCAGCCATTGGCGACGACCGGCCTCGTCATCGTGTTTGTGATTCTTTTCCTTCTGAAGCGGGAAGACCTGCGCGACCGGTTCATCCGGCTAGCGGGGGCGCGGGATCTGCATCGGACGACCAAGGGCCTCAATGACGCCGCGCATCGTCTCAGCCGCTATCTGCTCGCGCAGACCGCGATCAACGCCAGTTTCGGGGTGCTGATCTGTATCGGCCTGTGGTTAATCGGCGTGCCCAACCCGGTGCTTTGGGGCATTCTCGCGATGCTGCTTCGCTTCGTGCCCTATATCGGCTCGGTGATTGCCGCGATTTTTCCGGCCACGCTTGCCATCGCGATCGATCCGGGCTGGTCGATGCTGCTTTCGACGGTGGCGCTGTTCCTGGTGGTCGAAGGCATCATGGGACAATTCGTCGAACCATATGTTTATGGTCACAGCACGGGCCTTTCGGCCGTCGCGGTCATCGCCGCCGCGGCGTTCTGGACCTGGCTTTGGGGGCCGATCGGACTTCTGCTGTCGACGCCGCTGACGCTCTGCCTTGTCGTGCTCGGGCGACATGTTGAGCGCCTCGAATTTCTCGACATTATTCTCGGCAACCGTCCCGCCCTGACGCCCGAGGAGAACTTTTATCAGCGGATGCTTGCCAACGACCCCGACGAGGCCGCGGATCAGGCGGAAGAATTCCTCAAACAAAAGTCGCTCGCGGTCTATTACGACGAAGTCGCGATCCGCGGCCTGGCGCTGGCGCAGTTGGACGTCAATCGCGGGGTTTTGGAACATGAGCGCCGGGTTCTCATCAAGGAGGGCGTGCTGGGCGTGATCGATAATCTCGCCGATCACGCCCACACCCTCCTGGCGGACGGCGCGGACCCGTCGCAAGACACGGTCGATCCTGTCGCGCATCCCCGGGTCGTCTTGTGCGTTGCCGGTCGCGGATCGCTCGATGAGGCGGCGGCCGCGATGCTGGGCCAATTGTTGCAGGCGCAGGGAGTGACGCCGCGCATGGTGCCGAGCGACGCGGTGGTCCCGGCGAACCTCTATCGGCTCGATCTGGCGGACGTGGGGATGGTCTTTCTCTCCTATCTCGAACCGGGCGGCTTCACCAACGCGCGCTATCTCATTCGGCGCCTGCGCCGCAAATTGTCGCGCGTTGAAATTATCGTAGGGTTCTGGACCTTGACGGACGAGGACGCCTTGCGCCGCGACGCGTTGCAGGAAACCGGCGCCGACCGCGTCGTCACCTCGCTTCGGCAAGCGACAGAACTGGCGGCACAGGTCCCGGACCGAACGGCCCCCGGTGCCGAATTGCCGGTTTCGCAACCCCGCGCCGAGATCACGTCCTCGGCGGAGTGATCGATGGCGCAACTTCCAGATTTCCAGCGAGGGATATCATGACCCAGATCGGACATCGCCTCAAAGAAGGGTTGCCTCATCCCCGGGGAGCCACCTGGGATGGAAAGGGCACGAACTTCGCCTTGTTCTCCGCCAATGCGACCAAGGTGGAAGTTTGCCTCTTCGATGAAAAGGGCGAGCGCGAGAGCGAGCGTGTAGAGTTGCCCGAACACACCGACGAGATCTGGCATGGCTATCTGACGGACGTCCATCCCGGCACCATATATGGCTACCGCGTGCACGGACCTTACGAGCCCGAGGCCGGCCATCGCTTCAATCCGCACAAGCTGCTATTGGATCCGTACGCGCGCGGCCATTTCGGCGACCTTGCCTGGGACCCCGCGGTCTTCGGCTATCGGATGGAAACCGCCGACGACACCACCTTCGACGAGCGCGACAGCGCCCCATTCATGCCGAAATGCGTCGTCGTCGATCCGGCATTCGAGTGGCACGGCCAGCCGGAGCGAAACCCCGTGCCATGGGACCGAACCGTCATCTATGAAACCCATGTGCGCGGCTTCACCAAACTTCATCCCGCCGTGCCGGAACATCTGCGCGGAACGTATGCCGGTCTCGGGACGAAGGCGGTCATCGAATATATCAAGTCGCTCGGTGTCTCCTCGGTCGAGCTTCTACCGATCCATACCTTCATCAACGACAGTCATTTGCTCGATAAGGGGCTGACCAACTATTGGGGCTATAATTCCATCGGCTTTTTTGCCCCGGATCCACGTTATGCCTCGGAACGCGCGCAGACCTTGCGGGAATTCAAGGAGATGGTCGCCGCCCTGCACGAGGCCAGCCTCGAGGTGATTCTGGACGTCGTCTATAATCATACGGCCGAGGGCAATGAGCGCGGCCCGACCCTGTCGTTCAAGGGCATCGACAATGCTTCCTACTACCGACTGCTCCCCAATGAGCCGCGCTTCTATATCAACGACACCGGCACCGGCAACACCCTTAATCTCAGCCATATGCGCGTCATTCAAATGGTCGTGGACAGTTTGCGCTACTGGGCGACGGAGACGCATGTCGACGGGTTTCGCTTCGATCTGGGCACCATTCTCGCGCGCGAACCAGACGGGTTCGATCACCAAAGCGGCTTCCTCAAGGCGTGCTGCCAAGATCCAATTCTGGACGAGGTGAAGCTCATTGCCGAGCCATGGGACTGTGGCCCCGGCGGCTATCAGGTCGGCGGCTTTCCACCCGGTTGGGCGGAGTGGAACGACAAATTTCGCGATACGGTGCGCGCCTTCTGGCGGGGCGACGCCGACGCCGCCAATCTCGCCGCCCGCCTCTGCGCCTCCGGCGATATATTCGATCGCCGCGGCCGAAGACCGTGGGCAAGCGTCAATTTCATCGCGGCGCATGACGGGTTCACGCTCAACGACCTCGTGACCTACAACGACAAGCACAATGAAGCCAATGGCGAGGACAACAAGGACGGCAGCTCCGATAACCGCTCCTGGAATTGCGGTGCGGAAGGGCCGTCGGATGACAAGAAGATCAATTCGCTGCGCGATCGTCAGATGCGCAACATCCTCGGGACGCTTCTGCTCTCGCAAGGCACCCCGATGATGCTCGCGGGTGACGAATTCGCGCGCAGCCAGAACGGCAACAACAACGCCTACTGCCAGGACAACGAGATCGGCTGGGTCAATTGGAACATCGGGGACAAGGGCAAATCGCTCACCCGGTTCGTTCAAGACCTCACGGCGTTGCGCGCCAAATACCCGATTCTGCGCCGCAACCGCTTTCTCACCGGCAAGTACGACGAAGCACTTGCGATCAAGGATGTCCTTTGGATCAACGCCAACGGCGCCGAGATGACAGGACCGGAATGGCAGGACGAAGGCATGCGGTGCTTCGGCATGGTGATGGATGGTCGCGCGCAGCCAACCGGGATTCGCCAACGCGGCGAAGATGCGACGGTCCTGATGATCGCCAACGCCCATCATGATCTGGTGCGCTTCACGCTGCCGGATGCCGGCGGTAAATGGTCGCTATTGATCGACACCAATGTCGCCGACGGGGTCGAGCGGAAGGAGTTCAGCGCCGGCGATGTCTATGAAGTGACCTCACGCTCGCTGTTGCTCCTCGCGCTTGAGTACAGCCCTTCGTGATCGCGCACCGGTTTTTCGTGACGATCGGCGCGGCGCCGCCTATTCGTGTTCGTGCCGATGGTAGCGGCCCGCGTGCTAGCGCTGGTCGAGAATGCGCCGGATCCTGGCTGCCAAGCTGGCGAAGTTGAACGGCTTGACCAGGAGTTCCACTCCGGCATCGAGCCGATCATGATGAACGATGGCGCCCCGTGCATAGCCGCTGGTGTACAGGACTTTCAAATCAGGGCGCCGCCGCCGCGCTTCGTCGGCCAGTTGTCGGCCGTTCATGCCGCCAGGCAGACCGACGTCGGTGAACAGCAGAACGATTTCGCGGTGAGCATCCAACAATCGCAGCGCGGTAGGTCCATCGGGCGCCTCGACGACGCGATATTCCAGCTCGCGCAGCATTTCGACGGTGAAATTGCGTACATCCGGGTCGTCTTCCGCGACCAGGATGGTTTCTTCCTTGGCGCGGGGAATCGGTGCGGATTCTGAGTGATCGGCGGTCATCGTCTCGCTGTGATCATGGCGGGGCAGATATAGGTTTAACGTCGTTCCGGCGCCGACTTCGCTGTCGATTTTTATGTAGCCGCCGGATTGCCGGATAAAGCCATAGACCTGCGACAGGCCAAGGCCGGTGCCTTGACCAATTTCCTTGGTCGCGAAGAACGGGTCGAAGGCCTTCGACATGGTTTCCGCGGTCATCCCTGTGCCGGTATCGCCGACGAACAACCCGACATACTGTCCTGACGGTATATCCGGCGAAGCGGTATCCTCATCATCATCGAACTGGACGTTGGCCGTCCTTATCGTCAGTTTGCCACCGTCCGGCATGGCGTCGCGAGCGTTGATGGCGAGATTGAGGATCGCACTTTCAAGCTGATTGGCGTCGACGAAGGCGGACCACGCGCCGACGTCCAGAACCGTTTCGACCGCAATGTTCTCGCCCAGGGTCCGGCGCAACATTTCCAACATGCCGGTCACCAATTCATTGATCGAGAGCGAAGCCGGCTCCAATGCCTGGCGGCGGGCAAAGGCCAAAAGGCGCTGAGTCAGTTCGGTCGCCCGGCGCGCGCCATGTAGCGCGGCGTTGGCGCGCCGTCGCAAATTTCTTGCCGTTTCCGGGAGATCACGCACGATCGCTTCGATGTTGCCCGAGATCACGGTCAGCAAATTGTTGAAATCGTGCGCGACGCCGCCGGTAAGCTGGCCGATCGCTTCCATCTTTTGGGCCTGGCGCAATCGTTCTTCGCTGGCGCGTCGTTCCGTCAGGTCGCGAGTGATTTTCGCGAAGCCAAGCAATTTGCCGGATGAATCGCGGATGGCCGCAATCACAACACTGGCCCAGAAGGCGGTGCCGTCCTTGCGTACCCGCCAGCCCTCGGTCTCGCACTTGCCGTTTTGCAACGCGGTCGCGAACATTATTGCCGGCACGCCGTTCCGCCGGTCCTCGTCGGTATAAAAGCGTGAAAAATGCGCGCCTAGGATTTCCTCCGCGGCATACCCCTTGATCCGTTGCGCGCCGGCGTTCCAGCTCATCACGTTGCCGTCGCGATCGAGCATAAAAATCGCATAATCGGTCGTCGCGTCGATCAGCAAACGGAAACGTTCCTCGCTCTCGCGAAGTTGCGCCGAGCGCGCCAGGAGTTGCCGGGTGCGCTTCTCGACGCGTTGTTCAAGTGTCTCATTCAATTTTTGCAGCGCGAGCTCCGCCTTGGTGCGCGCTGCTATCTGCTGCTGGCTGTCCTGATGAAGCTGGGCATTATCGATCGCCACCGCGGCTTGGGCCGCGATCACCGTCATGATGCGCTCGCTGCGCTCGGAAAAGACGCCCCGATTGCCGTGACCGAAGAAAAGGCCACCCAGTACCTCGCCGGACCGCGAGGTTACCGGAACCGCCAAATAGCTGCGCACCGGCGGATGCCCCGCAGGCATACCAAAGTAGGGGGCGTTCTTGCCATAGCGGGGGTCGGCAAGAATATCGTCCGACCGCACCGCGCTCTCACCGCGAAAGGTGGGGCCGAAGACCGCGGTGTTGCGTGGCTTGGGAAATTTCGCGAACGCCTCACGCGGCACCCCGGAAATGGTACGGAGCGTGTAGGTCTCACCCTGCGCGTCCCGGGTGTTATAAAAAAATGCGCCGAATTGGGCTCTGACCAGCTCGACCCCGGCATCGGTCACGGTCTGGACAAGCCGTTGCAAATTGAGTTCCGCGGCGATCGCCACGCCGATGCGGTTGAGAATTTCGAGAGTCCGGGCCTCTTCGCGGACCTCGGCGACGCGCGCCTCCAGCGCCTCGTTGAACGCCAGCAATCGCGCATCCAGGGCCTTTCGATCGGTGATCTCAAAACAGGAGCCGAATATCCAGCGCGCCCTGCCGCTATCATCGGCCTTGGCGCGGGCCTTGCCCGCCAGCCAGTGGACGCTCCGGTCGGGGTGCCGCACCCGCAATTCGACATAACAGGCGCCGCCTTTTGTGGCCGTTTTGATCGCGGCCCTGACCTTGGGCACATCGTCTGAGAAAATCGTGTTCTCCCAGTCCTTGGACCGGGGACTGGCGGTCATAGGATCGAGGCCGAAGAGCACCGCGACTTGCGGGGTCCATTCCCACGTACCGGCGCGGAGATCGAGCCGGAAGATGCCCGTGCCCCCCCGCCGCCTGTGCATCGCTCATCCATCCGTTGGCGGCGGCGGTGGTCGCATCGTCTCCGGAAATTGTCACTCTTATCTCCGGTCATCAAGCCGACAAGCCGGTCTCATTCGCTTCTCTGCCCGCCCAAAATCGCTTTCGCTTCGACCATCGCGCGCAGCTTTCCGAACGCAACGTGTCGGGGCAAATGATTGAACCCGCAGGAACTGGTAATCAAGGTCTGGTCGGGCGCGAGCCAGCCTTGCGCCTTGATCCGGTCGGCAATCTGCTCGCCGGTCTCGATGTTAGGATCCTGCACATCGACAGCGCCGACGCCGAGCTGCTTGTCGCCGAGCAGGCCGTCATAGTGATACGCCATGTCATGCTCAACCAAATACCCGTCGCAATCGATCCGGCACACCAGATCTGCCTTGTAACGGCCGGTGTCGAAATAGCGATGGCCGATTTGACCGTCATAGTCCGCCCCCATCGCATAATTGCCCTGACAGATATGGGTCATGATATGCATGTCGTCGGGCAATCCCTCGATCGATATGTTGATCGCGTCGATTGCGGCTTGCACGTCCTCCTCGCGGGCGTTGGTGAAGTAGGGTTCGTCGATCTGAAGATGCTTGCATCCCGCATCCGCCAGCTTCCTGAAATTACCATGGAGCAGCTTGCCGAGATCATTCATCATGTTGGACAGACTATTGTAATACTCGTCATGGGCAACCGCAGCCAACAGATGTGGCCCGGTCATGGTGATCTTGACCGGCTTGCGCGCGAACGTCGAAACCATCTTGAATTCGTCGACCAGGCCGAGGTCGGTCGCGTCGGAGATTGGCCCAAGGCACACCGCGGCCGGATGGAACACATTGGGATCGTGTTGGGTGATCGGCTTCGGTCGATTGACGTCTTGAAACGCTGGGATCATTTGCCAGAAATGATTCAGCATTGCGTTCGGCGGCGAATTGCGATTATGCGTGCGCCGATGCATCTCACCGCCGGTCAGAATGTCGACGCCGGCCACCTCCTGCTCCAGGATCGCCGCTTGACTGGCGCGAAACTGCGCGTCCTTGAAATCACCTGCCGAGAGTTGGCCCATGGTCACGAGGCGGCTTAGCGCTTCGTACCATCGCGGTACGCTATGAGCACCCACGACCATTGTCGTATATCGGCCATAGTGGGGCATTGTTTTCCCGTTTGCCGCGATTGTACCTTCGGTTTGCCATACCGAATTCGTTGTCACAAGCCATTTAGGGTCGTGACGAACGTAGGGGTCAAGTCCCCGCTCTTGTCTCTTCGCCGATTCCGGGTGCTCGGCCGCTCCCGTTACGGACGCTCGGTGCCGCGCTTCAAGTCCCTTGCCGGTATCGATGAATCCCTTGCCTTCGAGGATGCGAGCGCACGCCTTGGCGGCGTTTCGGGTTTCGAAAGTCCGCGTTTGCGTGACGCCGAATGCGGGCGCAGAATTGATAAGGCCCGTGCTTCCAAACCGTAACGATGTAACCCTCGAATTTTCGGCGAGTGTTCTCACAAAAAAGCCGATTTGGCGAGTCGGGAGTCGTTAGCGCCTAAGCTAATTTATTGATTTGTTTGGAGCGGGTGAAGGGAATCGAACCCTCGTCGTAAGCTTGGGAAGCCAATTTTGGCCTCTTGAAATCATTCTGCTTTTCCATTTTCACGTTTTTCATCAGTGTCTTAGATGTTCCTGGCGATTCACCAATGTTCTGGGCTTTTCGTGTGCCGTGTGCCAAATTGTGCCAAATCTTTTCGTAACCTTCGACCGTGCGCCTCCGGCGACCATCATCAATGAGGCGAAAGGCGTCAATGTCGTCATCGTGGCCGATATGTTGCGCGGCCTTGGTCGCCGATGCAGACCAGGTTCTGACATGTGCGACGACGCCCAAGATCAAGGTCACTGGCCAGTCAAGTGAATCAAGCAATAGGCAAGGGCATCATCGGTGCTCCCCGCGTGTTTGTTGCAGGCGAAGTCTTCTGGGGCAACGGCCGTCTGGAACAAGCAATCGACTGGGCAGTCGCGCATTGTCGTTGATCGAACCACACCGAACCGGAGGCGTTTATTCGGTACCAACCATCTTCGATATCCGCGCAAGAACAGAGGCGAGTCTCCTTACCGGGGGCAATTCCGGTGACCACGCTGGCCCTGAGCGCGAACGCGCGCGCTGACGATTTGGTCCTCTTGGTACGGGGAATCGATCGAAGGTCATTTCGCCATCGATCCGCGCCAGCGCCGGCCGATCAGCGAGATCACCTCAAGCGCCGCCTCGGCGCCGTCGGATGCGCCCTTTTCGAAATCGCCCTCGACGCGGCCCATCTGATTGGTGACATGGGCGAGACACAGGACCGGCCGCTCGCGCGCCGTCGCGAAGGCGTAAAGCCCCGCCGCTTCCATTTCGACCGCCAGGATTCCGGCCGCACGGGCCGAAGCGATCGCG
>JBOHLV010000269.1:0-4454 GCA_050729815.1 Allostellaceae bacterium | reverse complement strand
ATGCGAGATAAAGGCGAAGCCATAGCCGGCGACCGGCGCCGCGACGAGCCACGGCCAGTCGAGGGTTGCCAGGAACACGAAGAGGCAGATCACGCCGATGCTGGTGCCGAGATAATGCGCGGCGCGGGTGCGCGGGTCGCGGTGGGTGCCCAGATATTCCGGCCAGAATTCGGCGAAGCTCGAGGCTTGCGACATGGCAGTTTTCACTATGGCCGTGAACCACCCCTTGTCAATCCGGGTCGCCTCCGCCTAAATATTTCCTATATGAAGCGCGATATGCGCAGTTCTGGAGTTCTTACATGGCCTATCGGATAGCGGTGGTCGGCGCCACCGGCGTTGTCGGGCGCGAGATGATAAGCATCCTCGCCGAGCGCGAGTTTCCGGTGTCGCAACTTCACGCGGTCGCCTCGTCGCGCTCGCTCGGGGCCGAGGTCTCGTTCGGCGAGGAGGAGGCGCTGAAGGTCGAAAGCCTCGAGCATTTCGACTTCAAGGGCGTCGACATCGTGCTGTCTTCGCCGGGAGCGAAGGTCTCGGCCGAATTCGCGCCGCGCGCCGCGAAGGCCGGCGCTATCGTCATCGACAACACCTCCTTCTGGCGCATGGACAAGGACGTGCCGCTCATCGTGCCGGAGGTTAATCCCGCCGCGATTGCGGATCACAAGAAGAAAGGCATCATCGCCAATCCCAACTGCTCCACGATCCAGTTGGTGGTGGCGCTGAAGCCGCTTCATGACAATGCGCGCATCCGCCGCGTCGTGGTCGCGACCTATCAATCGGTCTCGGGCGCGGGGCGCGACGCGATGGACGAGCTGTTCAACCAAACCCGCGCGGTTTTCGTCAATGATCCCTTGACGAAGGAACGCTTCACCAAGGAGATCGCCTTCAACGTCATTCCCCATATCGACGTCTTCATGGACGACGGCTTCACCAAAGAGGAATGGAAGATGGCGGCGGAGACGCGCAAGATTCTCGATCCCGGCATCGCCGTCATGGCGACCTGCGTGCGCGTTCCCGTCTTCATCAGCCATGCCGAGGCGGTGCATGTCGAGTTCGAGAACTCGATCTCGGTCGAGACCGCGCGCGCCGTCTTGCGCCGCGCGCCGGGGGTCAGCGTCGTCGATCACCGCGCCGATGAGGGCTATGTCACGCCGAAGGAGGCGGCGGGCGAGGACGCCGTCTATGTCAGCCGCATCCGCCGCGACCAGACCGTGCCGCACGGTCTCGCGCTGTGGGTCGTCGCCGATAATCTGAGGAAGGGCGCCGCCTTGAACGCGGTTCAGATCGCGGAACTCCTGGTGGAGCGGCATTTCGGCAAGACGCCGGTCGGGCACGGCGCGCGAGCATCGTAAGCGGTCGGTCGCCGGCTATCGGTTATCAGTTACCAGTTATGCGGCCGCGGCGTTGACTTGCTGCGGTGCAACCGCTACACCCGGAGCGGGCGCGGTACTACGCGCGTCGATCGCAGGGATCGTCCCCAATGACGCAAGCCGAACGGCCGCTTTCCCCCCATATTCAGATTTACAAGCCGCAAATCAGCTCGGTCCTGTCCGTGCTGCACCGCGCCACCGGTATCGCACTGGCCGCGGGGGCGGTGTTCCTGGTGTGGTGGCTATTGGCCGCCGCTGGCGGCGCCGCCGATTTCGCCGCGCCGAACTGGTTCTTCGGCTCCTGGCTCGGGCTCGTCTTCCTGTTCGGCTGGTGCTTCTCGTTCTTCTATCATCTCGCGAATGGCATCCGGCATCTCGCGTGGGATGCCGGCTATGGCTTCGAGATTCCGAATTTCTATCGCTCCGGCTATGCCGTGATCGCGGTGAGCATCATCCTTACCATCGTCGCCTTTATCGGCGGCATCGCGATGCGGGGTTAAGCATGACCGCGCGCAATCTGCGCTCGCCACTCGGCCGCGCGCTCGGTCTCGGCTCGGCCAAGGAGGGTGTCGCCCATTGGTGGGCGCAGCG
The DNA here is from genome assembly GCA_050729815.1 of Allostellaceae bacterium. Lineage (GTDB taxonomy): Bacteria > Pseudomonadota > Alphaproteobacteria > ATCC43930 > CGMCC-115725 > JAATGI01. The sequence continues at coordinate 2,496 of JBOHLV010000269.1, read as the reverse complement.
CTTGTCCGCGCTGCTGCTGGTGCCGCTCGGCCTGTGGTTTTGTGCTTCGCTCATCGCCGAAGCCGGCGCGAGTCGCGCCGCACTCGTCGCCTGGCTCAAAAGCCCGGTCTCGGCGATCCTGCTGATCCTGACGCTCGCCGCGGTGTTCTATCACGGCGCCCTCGGCCTCCAGGTGGTGATCGAGGATTATGCGCCGTCCGAAGGCGTCAAGGTCGCGGGCGTGATCGCGGTGAAGCTCGCGGCCTTCATCGTCGCTGTTGCCGGTATCTTCGCCGTATTGAAGCTGGCGATCGGAGGCTGAGCCATGCCCGAAGCCTATCCCATCATCGATCATATCTACGATGTCGTCGTCGTCGGCGCCGGTGGTTCCGGCCTTCGCGCGACGCTGGGCATGACGATGGCGGGCCTCAAGACCGCCTGCATCTCGAAGGTATTCCCGACCCGCTCCCATACCGTCTCGGCCCAGGGCGGCATCGCGGCCGCGCTGGGCAATATCGGCCCCGACGATTGGCGCTGGCACATGTACGACACGGTGAAGGGTTCCGACTGGCTCGGCGACCAGGACGCGATCGAATATATGTGCCGCAGCGCGATCCCGGCGGTGATCGAGCTCGAGCATTTCGGCGTACCGTTTTCGCGCACGCCCGATGGCCGCATCTATCAGCGCCCGTTCGGCGGCCACACCACGGAATATGGCGATGGCCCAATGGCGAAGCGCGCGGCCGCCGCGGCCGACCGCACCGGTCACGCCATCATCCACACGCTCTATCAGCAATGCCTCAAGCATAACGCCGAATTCTTCGTCGAATATTTCTCGCTCGACCTCTTGATGGAGGAAGGCGAATGCCGTGGCGTGATGGCTTGGTGCCTCGATGACGGCACCATCCATCGCTTCCGGGCCCAGATGGTTGTACTGGCGACTGGCGGCTATGGCCGCGCCTATTTCTCCTGTACCTCGGCCCATACCTGCACCGGCGACGGCAACGCGATGGTGCTGCGCGCCGGCCTCGCGCTACAGGACATGGAATTCACCCAGTTTCACCCGACCGGCATCTATGGTGCCGGCTGTCTCATTACCGAGGGTTCGCGGGGTGAGGGCGGCTATCTCACCAATTCCGAAGGCGAGCGTTTCATGGAACGCTATGCCCCCCACGCCAAGGATTTGGCCTCGCGCGATGTCGTTAGCCGCGCCATGACCATCGAGATTCGCGAGGGCCGCGGCTGCGGCCCCAACAAGGACTATATCCTCTTACATTTGGAGCATCTCGATCCCAAGGTGCTGCATGAGCGCCTGCCGGGGATTTCCGAGACGGCGCGCATCTTCGCCGGCGTCGATGTCGCGCGCGAGCCGATCCCGGTGCTGCCGACCGTCCATTACAACATGGGCGGCATCCCGACCAATTATCATGGCGAGGTCATCAACCCGACGGCGGACAATCCCGATCATGTCGTGCCCGGTCTCATGGCGATCGGCGAATGCGCCTGCGTCTCCGTCCACGGCGCCAACCGGCTCGGCACCAACTCGCTGCTCGACCTCGTCGTGTTCGGCCGGGCGGCGGCGTTGCGGGCCGCGGAGATCGTGACGCCCGGCACCGAGACGGCACCGCTTGCCGCCGATGCGGGTGACGGGGCGCTGGCCCGGCTCGATCGCATCCGCCGTGCCGACGGTCCCATGAAGACCAGCCAGATCCGTCTCGCGATGCAGAAGACGATGCAGTCGGATTGCGCCGTGTTCCGCACCGCGCAGACGCTGGAGCAGGGCGTGCGCAAGCTCGCCGATGTCAACGCCTCAATGAATGAGTTGAGCGTCTCCGACCGCTCGCTCATCTGGAATTCCGATCTCATGGAATCGCTCGAGCTAGACAATCTTCTGGCGCAGGCGACGGTGGCGCTCGATTGCGCCCTCAACCGCACCGAGACCCGCGGCGCCCACGCCCGTGAGGATTACCCCGAACGCGATGACGCCAACTGGATGAAGCATACGGTCGCCTGGCGCGGCGCCGACGGCAGGGTACGGATCGGCTACCGGCCGGTTCACATGTACACCCTCTCGAACGAGGTCCAGCCCTTCCCGCCCAAGGCGCGAGTGTATTAGGGAGAGCAATTCGAATCATGGCTAAATTCACGCTGCCGAAGAACTCCAAGGTCGGCAAGGGCAAGACCCATCCGGCGCCAGCCGGGGCGAAGCGCGTTCGGCAATTCAAGATTTACCGCTATGATCCCGATGGCGGCGGCAATCCGCGGCTCGACACTTTTGAGATCGATCTCGATCAATGTGGGCCAATGGTCCTGGACGCCCTCATCAAGATCAAGAACGAGGTCGATCCGACCCTCACCTTCCGCCGCTCCTGTCGCGAGGGGGTGTGCGGCTCCTGCGCCATGAATATCGGCGGGAAAACGGGCGGCATGAACACGCTCGCCTGCACCAAGGCCCAGGACGACATTTCCGGCGACGTCAATATCTATCCGCTGCCCGCCATGCCGGTGGTGAAGGAC
>JBOHLV010000268.1:0-5858 GCA_050729815.1 Allostellaceae bacterium | reverse complement strand
GCCTCACCCTGGCGCAGGGCACCAACAATACCGAGCCGCGCTTCAAGGACATGCCCGAGAATGCCGCTGCTTCGGGATTGATCGATCTGGTCGTGCCGGTCGAACAGATGCCGGAACGGCTTCTGAGTTACTTGCGTAACGCGAGCGAGATAGACAGTGAACGCATAGCCGCCGCCACCACCACCTTGTTCACGCTGTTGCGCACGCATCTCGGGCATGATTTCAGCCAATACAAGGACAAGACTTTCGGCCGGCGCGTCCAGCGCCGGATGCAAGTGTTGCAATTGACCAACATCGACGCCTTCGTGGACCGGCTGCGAAGCGACCCCAAGGAATTGACCGCCCTGTTCCGCGATCTTCTGATCGGCGTCACTGATTTCTTTCGCGACCGCGACGCCTTCGGCGCGCTGGAGACCCTGGTCATTCCCAAAATCTTCGAAAACAAGGGCGCTAATCACGAGGTCCGCATCTGGGTTCCGGGCTGCTCGACCGGTGAAGAGGTCTATTCGATTGCCATTCTGGTGTGCGAGTGGATGGATAGGCTGCCCTCGGCGCCCCGGGTCCAGATTTTCGGCTCCGATATCGATGAGCGCGCGCTTGGTATCGCGCGGGCTGGCCAATATTCGGAAAGCACACTGAAGAATGTCTCGCCCGAGCGGCTGAAACGCTTCTTCGTTCCGGGCGGCCTCGGTTATTGCATAACAAAGGAGGTGCGCGACATGTGCATCTTCTCCCCCCACAGCGTCTTGCGCGATCCGCCGTTCTCGCGTCTTGATCTGATCTCGTGCCGCAATCTGCTGATCTACATGAAGGCCGAATTGCAGAGCCAGATCATTCCGATTTTCCATTACGCCCTGCGGCCGGACGGTTTCCTCTTTCTGGGCCTGTCGGAGACGATCGCACGGCATGACGATCTCTTTGCGGCGCTCGACAAGCAGCACCGGATTTTCCAGCGTCGCGATCTGGTGACGCCGTTGTCGAGTTCCTTGCTTCAGTTTACGCCGCGCGCCGGCGGATCGACGTCTTCGCGACCGCCGCGAGAGCCCCACACGTTGAATTCCGCGATCCTTCGCTCGGCCGTCACGACGGTGACCGAGAAATTCGCCCCGGCCCATGTCGTGGTAACGGCGGACGGCGAGGTGCTGCACTATTCGATCCGGACCGGCAAATATCTGGAACCGGCTTCGGGCGCGCCGAGCCGAGACCTCTTTGCGATGACGCGCAAGGGACTGCGACCCGATCTGCGGGCGGCGCTCCGCAAGGCGGTGGATACCGGTCACGCGGTCACGTGCGATCGCATCACCGTCGAAATCAATGACAGCGTGGTCCAGAGCGTCAGTCTCACAGTGCAACCCATCACCGAGGACGGCGACACCGCTTACCTGATCGTCTTTACCGACCTCGGCCCGGTCCGATCGCGCGATGAGGCGATCGGCGATGGCTTCCTCGCTAGCGCGGACGATGCCGCGGTTCAACAACTCGATCGTGAACTCCAGGAAACGAAACAACATCTGCAAGCGACGGTCGAGGAACTTGAGACTTCGAATGAAGAACTGCGGTCGTCGAACGAGGAAATGCTGTCGGTCAATGAGGAGTTGCAATCCTCCAACGAGGAACTCGAAGCCGCGAAGGAGGAGACGCAATCCATCAACGAGGAACTTGAAACGGTCAATAGCGAGTTGAAACGTAAGGTCGCGGAACTCGACCATGCCAACGGCGATCTGCGAAATATTTTCGAGAGTACGCGAATTGGCACCATTTTCCTTGATCGCCGCCTCGCGATCCGCAGCTATACCGCGGCGGCCACGGAGGTCTATGGCCTCGTCCCAAGCGACCAGGGTCGGCCGTTGACTGATCTCGTCAGCCGGCTCGACGGTCGGAATCTGGACCTGGAAATCGGCGAAGTCTTCGAGCGTCAGGCGCCGATTGAGCGCCGGGTCAGCGCCAATAAGGGTGCCATCCACTATCTCATGCGCATTCTTCCCTACCGCGTCAACAGCGGTGCCATCGATGGCGTGCTGATCACCTTCACCGACATCACCAGCGTCGTCGCATCGGAAGAGCATCAGCAAGTGCTGGCGGCGGAACTCAACCATCGTGTCAAGAATACCCTGACCGTGGTCGCTTCGATCGCCAGTCAGACCGGAATGCGCGCCCGAACCATTCATGGTTTCCTCGACACATTTCTCGGCCGGCTTCACAGCTTTGCATCGACGCACGATCTGCTATCGCGCAGCGAGTGGATCGACGCGCCGCTCCGGAGCCTGATCGAGCTCGAACTAGCGCCCTACGCCGAGATCGACGGCAACGCGAGCCGGCTCGATGTCAACGGCCCGCCGATTTCGTTGAAGCCGCGCGCTGCACTGGCATTCGGCATGATGATCCACGAACTCGCGACCAATTCTGTCAAATACGGCGCGCTCTCAATCCCAAAAGGACGGTGCCTGACACGTCAAAATCCATCCTATCAACTTGAGTTGCTTTGGCTCGAAAGCGGCGGTCCTAAATCCGAGGGAAACATCGAGAAGGGCTTCGGCACGGAGCTTATCGAACGTGTTGCGCAATATGAATTGGAGGGGGAAGCCCAGATCGCTTTCGAGACCGATGGCTTGCGCTGCAATATCGCGGTTCCGATTGGCAGCGACATCGTCATCCCGCCGAAATTTCCGGTCGAGCGAGTCCCGATGTTATGACTGATCTTAATGGGATACGCGTATTGGTCGTCGAGGACGAACTCCTTATCGTGATGATGCTGGAGGATATGTTGGAGAGCGCCGGCTGCGTGATCGTTGGCCCCTGCAACAGCCTCGCCAAGGCGCTTCAGACCGCCGCAGAGGAAGATTTCGATGTTGCCCTGCTCGATGTCAACCTCGCCGGCAAACAGGTCTTTCCATTGGCGGATGTGCTGATCGAACGCAATCTGCCATTCATCTTCATGACCGGCTATGGTGCGGACCTCCTGCCGGCCCAATATGCGATGCACCCGACGATCGCGAAGCCATTCAAGATTGCCAGTCTCATGGAAAAGCTCTCGGGCATTGTGTCGGGGCTCAGGAATTACGGTTAAGCACGCGCCCTTGCCCTACCGACAGTCCAGATTCCGCTCGGGTAGCCATCCTCGCAGGGGGCCGGACTACCGGATCAAATTGGTGCGGTTCCGTTCGCCTTCGTATCCCTGGAAGTTGCCGACGGTTCCATACTGACTCCGCGAACGGCTGCGATCGGGGCAGGGTCGGGTCTAACCGCTGCGTTTGGGCGGGGCAGATGGTCGAGGCACCGCGATAGCCGCCGTTCGCTGGGATGAAGGCGCCCGTGCGCCGGTCTGCATGCGCTCCGGGGGATGTCTCGGGAGTGCACGGAGAATTTCAACCAAAAATGGTGCAATACGGGTCTCGACGATGCCTCAATTCCGATGGACACGCGTGGGTAGTGGTCATCCCATTTAACAACATCAACCAAGCCATTAATGTACATTGTAAAAATTCGGTAGCCTCCAATAGGGTACGACGGGATAGCCCCTTGCCAGGGCAGTTCGACGAAATGGCGTACCGCGCTGTTTTGAATGCTGTTTGCGCTGATGCTCTTTCGGCGGGATGGAGGTCGTCACGCATCTTTCTCAGCGTTATCTCAATAGGGTGGCCGCCAATGTTCATCGCCGATAAGTTTGCGGACGAGTCAGCGCTTTCTTTTCGATGTGGACGACATGACGGCACGGCGGGCAAATAATCGGCGGATTAAAGCCACTCGTGGCCCGCGGGGCGTGAGTGAAAAACCGCCGACCATGGGGAGAGTGATGTGCTCTGATTCAATGGGGACAGCCGGTCAATGGGCAGTGACAGCGCCTTGCTCGCTCAGGCGCGAATGCACGCTATGATTGTCACCGCTTGGATAAGAAGCCTGGTGCGCTGTTTTCGGCGCTTGCCGGCAGGGCCTGCGATCCATGGTCGGGCGCAATGGCGGCGAATAGGCTTTCCACCGGCTCGCGCTGGCGAGCAGCCGGAATGCCAATTTGAACCGCCCGGCTCATCGGCGGGCAACCCGGCCATGTCAACCCGCGCCGGCGCCACCACAGACCGCGTAGGGCGACCGCTGGTGAGCAACTTGGCGAAATGGCGGACAACCGGCCCCGACATCAATCCCGGCCGCCACGGCGTCCTGGCGCGGCTGTTGATGAGCCTTTGACCCTGGGTGGTGGCGCACACGCGATACCCGGCCTCCTCAGGGCAGTCGCCGGCTGAGCGCCGGTCGATTACGGAGAGCGGCAAGGATCATTTCCGAGGGTTCATCTGCCCATAGGTCGCATTGCCGTATGGCATTCCGATATGCCGATGCGATTGATGCGGCTATGACGCCGGCGCCGATGGAGGTCACCGACCGGGAGCCGCGCAAATATTTTGCCCTTTTCCTAAAGAGAGCCACCATCTGCTTCCGCCGCCCGCACGGCCGCCAGCCCGATCCAGCCGCCCCCCGTTAACCTTTCCGATGTGCCAGCCACGCCGCGAGGCCGCCGGACGGTACTTGATGCATCACATGCCAACCGCCGGCGTGGTCTCGGAACAGCAAGGTTGGCGTCGCTTCGACGCCGCTTTCAGACAACAGCCTGGTATTGGCAGCGACGGCCTTTCGAATTGCCGGCGGGATGTGCACCGCGGGAGCGATCCCGCCTTCTTCGGCAGTCACGTTGAAGTCTTGCTCGTCGTGGTGAAGGGCACGTGCGGGGTCCTTTGCCATCAGGATGGCGGCGGCGCGGGAGGCACTGGTTGGTTTGAGAAAGCCCACCATCACCACACGGAGCCGAAGGCGGCCCGCCGCCAGAAGGGGGAGGGCCTGCTCATACCACTCATGGCAAAAGATGCAGTTCGGGTCGAGAAACACCGTCACCTCAGGCCCCTTGCTGCCGATGACAAAGGCCATGTGCCGTGGCACCGCCGCCGCCGCCGCCACCGCCGCGGGCGCGATCGGATGCGGCATCACGCCCATAGTGATCGCCATCTTGCGGGTTAAATTATGGCCCTTGGCGTCCCAGACGTTCCCGATCGCGACCGCCCGGCCGTCGCCGATGATCCAGATGATCGCCTTCCGGCCGCCGATGGAGACCAGCGCAGCGGTGACACCGGGTGGACCTGGCTCCGTCCGGAGCACGCGCATCGGACCAAAGCGGTGCAAGGCGTGACGTAACAGAACCTGGATTCTTTGCGTCGCCGGCGCCGAGGCGGACCGAGCCGAGGGCGATGCGGCAGTGGTCGCGACGGCGCCGCCTGCTGCAATGAGAAACGCCAGAAAGATTCCTTCAAAGCGACACCATGATATCGACGAGCGGGCCATTTCCACCTCAATTGCGATTCGACATACCGAATAGGGGTACCAGTATTGGTCGACGCCAGCCGCATGGCGAGGTTGTGTGGGCGGAGATGCGGCCGCAGGCGAAAGCGAGGAGAGCGCCGTACACGGCCTGGCTAGGAACGTGCCTTGGCAGACGGTCAGGCATTATTTGGTGCCCGCGGCACAATGACGGTGATGCGGGGAAATCTTCCCCTCCGACGCTCCGCCTTGACCAGGCCCGCCCGTTCCAGCGCGATGATGGCACGCGACTTCGCCGACCGCCCAATTCCGAACAGTTCGGGATCCACGTTGCTCAGCATTACCGTGGGGCTCTTTGTCAACCCCACAAGGCGCCACAGGCACAAACCAACAACCAGCGCGTTGTGTGAAACCGCCTTGGCAGCGATGAGCCAACGCCAGTCTATAGGTCCCCTCAGAAACGGCGCGGTCATCGCCTCATGGAGTATCTTCTCGTGCGCCCCGGGATCATCCGGCAGCCCTTCCACGTCGGCGGCAGGCACGAACCTTCCCTGATC
>JBOHLV010000267.1:0-3629 GCA_050729815.1 Allostellaceae bacterium | reverse complement strand
GCGCTTGTCCACGGGGTCCTCCTCCGCCGTGATCAACTTCAGGTCGACTAGCCGCTGCTGGGCACGGCTCACTCGGGCACGGTCCATCGAGGTACGATTGCCGACCTCATTCGCGGAACAGGGCGCGGGATTGGCAAGCGCCACCCGCATCCGCCATTCCGGAACGTGGAGATCGAACTTCTGGTCGATGATCTTGGCGATCGCCTGGCTGACGCGGTTGGCGACGACACCGAGCTGAAATGGCCAAAAAGATTCGAGAATGATGCTCGAATCGAGATCGGCCTCGGCCGATGGCTTGCGCTTGCGGTTGGGCGAGGCCAAGCCTAAGCCCCCAGCGCCGCGGCGGTGATGCCGGTATCAAGCGCCGCGGCGATCCGTTCGCTCTGCGCGCGCTCCAGGATCAACGGCGGCGACAGAATGACAAGATTGCCGGAGGTGCGAATCAACACCCCCGCCTCGAACGTCGCTTGGGCGAGCCGTTGCATCACATCCTTTCCCGCCGGGGATTTCGTCCGCCGGTCACTGACCAGTTCCAGCGCCAGCATCAGTCCCTTGCCACGAACGTCACCGAGAATCGTATGTTTTTCAAGCAGCTTTTCGAGGCGGCCAAGCAGATAGGCGCCCTCCTTCGCGGCGTTCCCCGGAAGGTCCAGACCGTCCATGACCTCAAGCGTCGCGAGCGCCGCGGCGCAGCCCACGGGATGCCCCGAATAGGTATAGCCATGGCCGATATTACCGAAGGTATCGGTATTCTCATGAAACGCCGCCGCCATTCTCTCGCCGATCATGGTGGCGCCGAACGGGAAATAGCCGCTGGTGATCGCCTTGGCGATACACATCATGTCCGGCGCGATGCCCCAACCGCGACTGCCGAACGGGGCGCCGGTGCGGCCGAACGCGGTGACGACCTCGTCGGCGATCAGCAGAACTTCGTACCGATCGCAAATCTCTCGCAGCTTCGGCCAGAAATTGTCCGGTGGCACGATCACCCCGCCCGCGCCCATCACGGGCTCGGCGATCACCGCCGCAACCGTATCGGGCCCCTGAAACTTGATCTCTTCCTCAATGAGCGCCGCGCATAGCTCGCCGAGCCGGGTCGGATCGCTTTCGTCGAACGGATTGCGATAAAGGAATGGCGCGGCGACATGAAAGCATCCGGGCAGCAGCGGCTCATAGTTACGGCGGAAATTGGCATTGCCATTGACCGACGCGCTACCGAAATGTGTGCCGTGATAACCCTTCTTCAGGGCGATGAATTTGGTGCGATCGCCCTGGCCGCGCACTTTCCAATATTGTCGAGCGAGCCGCAGCGCGGTCTCGACCGAATCCGATCCGCCCGAAGTGAAGAACGCGCGCCGCATCCGTTCGGGTGCCATCATCTCGACGAGACGGTGCGATAATTCAATCGCGCCCGGATGGGTCGAGCCTCGGAACGTCGTGCAATAGGGCAGCTCGGCCAATTGTCGTGCGATGGCATCCTTGATGGGCTGGCAGCTATAGCCGAGATTGACGTTCCATAGCCCGCCGACCGCGTCGAGCACGCGATTGCCATCGAGATCGACGACGTGTACGCCGTCGCCGCGCGTCATGATGCGCGGCGGATCGGCCTCCACTTCGCGCGGATGCCCCATCGGGTGCCAGATCTGCTTCGCATTGTTCTCGCGCAGGAAATTGGTCGTCGCTCTCATCCCGATTACCTTTACGTCGGATGGCCAGTGCCGCCACTATAGGCCATCCGTTTTTGTTGACAATGAAATGACCTATCGATGCAATGGGTCGCCAGCCACCGATTTTGCGGTAGACCGCGCACGGGCGCAGGGCGCGCTCGGCGCCATTGTTAAAGGGTATGGTGTTCGCGACGCTGCTTTTTCGACTGGCATTCGTGCTTTCAGGACGGCATGAAAGGGCCACCGGGATAGGGGCGTCGGGAGCACGAAATGGCGGCAGGCCGTCCTATCGATGAGCTGCGAGCTCGAGTTGTTACATGGCCGCCCCTACGACTTGCCCGGTTGCGCCGCGAGCGCGGATCCGTAGATGTCGTGCAAGCCCGCTGGCTCCCGAAAGACAAACAGGAGGAGTCATGGCGACCATCGGCATGGACATTCATCGCTCGTTCGCGCAGGTGGCATTCCTGCAAGACGGGCAGATCACGAGGGAGCAACGGGTTGATCTGATTTACGATCGTCTCGTTAAGTTTGCAAAGACGCTTTCCAGTGAAGACGAGGCCGTGATCGAAGCGACCGGCAACAGCGCGGCTGTCGAGAGAATATTGCGACCATTCGTCAAGCGCGTGATCGTGGCCAACCCAAGGATGGTTCGCGCCATCGCCTACGCCCGCGTGAAGACAGACAAGATCGACGCAATCGTCCTGGCCAGGCTTCATGCGGGCGGCTTTCTCCCAGAGGTCTGGATCGCGGACGAGGACACCCAACGACGACGCCGGCAAACGACCGAACGGATGGGCGTCCTTGAACAAGTCGTTCGCACAAAGGGGCGGATCCATGCGATTCTGCATGGAAACCTAATCCCGAAGTACTCTGGCTATCTCTTCGGGAAGGCCGGGAAGAGATGGTTGAGCGGCCTACCGTTGCCTGACGAAGAAAAAGCAATCGTCGGGCGGCTGGTTGACGAATTGGCTCACACTTCACAACAGCTCGCCGATCTCGACAAAACCATTGCTCGGGAGACCCTCGAAGACCCACGAGCGGTTCGGCTGATGACGATCCCGGGGATCGGTCCGATAGTCGCATCAACGGTGCTCGCCTCGATCGGCGATGTCTCAAGATTTTCGACGCCGGAAAAGTTGAGCTGCTACTTCGGATTGACCCCGAAGGTCCGCCAATCTGGCGATCACCCGGCCCGTCATGGCCGGATCAGCAAACAAGGCAACGTTCATGTTCGCAAGATGCTCGTCGAAGCAGCATGGTCGGCGAAGCTGGCCCCTGGTCCGCTGAAAGCGTTTTTCGTGCGGGTCTCGCGCGCCCGTGGCGCACCGGCCGCGGCGGTTGCGACGGCGCGAAAGCTTGCGGTGATGATCTGGCACGTTCTGACAGACGGGGTCGACTATGCCTATGCGCGGCCTGCCTTCACCGCAATGAAGCTGCGCAAAGCGGCGCTGAAGGCCGGGGCCGCCCGCGAACATGGCAAGGCGGGGCCAGGCCATGATTATTGGATCAAGGAAATCCGAGAGCGCGAGAATGACTATGTCGCTCGCGCCGAGCAAGCTTACGAACGAATGGTGGCGGCATGGAAGGAAAAACCGGCCAAAGCGAAACCGACAAAGGCGTCGTGTTGGTGATTCCCTCTTCTCAACACCATCCGTGGTAATCACCCAGGGAAACAAATCCGAGCGGGTTTCGGGCTTTGGAAAGCAAGCGAATTCGTGACGCGGACACGTCAGGGGGCGGGGTCACGCGTTCGCTGGAAGCGGCCGGTTACGGCGGGTTCGGGGCCTTACCCATGCCGAAATTGACCGTACGCCCGCTGCGATCTTCTTCCTGTCGCTTCCCCCATGCTTCCCCGGTTTTGCGGAGCACGGCGGGGAAGCAAAAAACAGCCCCGAAGGACCGCTCTGGGACATTGATTTCAATGAGAAAAACTGGAGCGGGCGAAGGGATTCGAAGCCTCGA
>JBOHLV010000266.1:0-38480 GCA_050729815.1 Allostellaceae bacterium | reverse complement strand
CGCCTGCGGCGCCAGCACCAGCGCAATCAACTCATCCTTCGAAAGCTTGGCCAGATCATCGCGAGTCATCCCATCCTGGAATCACACCGCGATTCCCGCGTCAATCAATATCTTGCGGCTCGACGCCAGTTCCTACCCTACCCATCGTCAACCCGGGTTGAGCACTTACCGAAAGTTTTGGAACATATACTATAACAGGTTTTCCCTGCCCTAGGGCGACAGACGCTTCGGAGTCTTTTCCGAACGTGTCAGTCTTTTGTGCCATATAGATCGTGACCGAAGCACGCTTTAGCATAAGCGCCTCGACCAATCCCTTCGCTACTCTGTCATCAATCCAGGATTGCGTTGGATTAAAATACCGGAGCTTGAGCGGTCGTATTTTTGGATTCTTGAACAGCGCGTTGACGAAGTAGTTTACGGAAACATAGTCTGCGGGAGTCCTCATGGAGGTAGCGACGTATCTCGAACGCTTCGCCAAATGTCGAAAACAGGCGGATGGCATCCATTTGATATTTTTTGATCGCCTCATCGAAGGCTTTCAATGACCCAAACGACGAGGTGGTAAAATAACGTCGGAAAAAACCATCGCTTACTGGGCCGACACCATAATAAACAAGTACGCTGTTGAAAGTTGATCGGAGTTGATCCTCAGTTGGATTGATCAAAAATACGGACGTTATCAGCTCCTCCGCCGTATTTTGAGTGGCCGAATCATGAGAATCGAGGTCAACCGCATGCCCTACCAATTCTGCAAGTAAATCTTCGAAATCGAAGCGATGCAGGGATTCGGGTCGGGTAAGTGGTTCCCACTGCGGTTTTGGAATATCAAGGAGGCTGCATATCTTCTCAAGCAATTCAGGCTTCGGAAAACGAAAGCCCTGTTCGAGGTATGCTACCGGCGTACGGTTTACGCCGCATTTTCTTGCCACCTCATCCTGAGACAGGTTCTTATGTTCTCGGTGTACTTTTACAATCGATCCAAGGCGTTCCCGTCTTCCCATCGCGTATCCCCAGCGAATCATTTCGGCTGACTATACCTTAAAAGTCGAGCCGCGAGGGAGGAGGAACAGGCGAACGGCAACAAGGGCGAGGGAAATGCCACTCCTGCAACCAGGACCAAGGGGCCTGGAATGACCTATTTGGCAGTCCCCCGGCTACGCCGCGGCGCGGCGGCCGAGACGCTTCAGGCAGCGATCGATCCAGAGCCGGGTCAGCTTCTCTTGAACGCCGTTCTGGCCGAGCCGCTCATGCAGCACGCGGAAATCGACCCGGTCAATATGCTGGTCCTGGTTGAAGCAGGAGAAGACGACGCTTTCCTCGCCGGTCTCGGGGTCGTGCTGCACTTGAAGGCACTGGGCGCAGATTTCCTTCATCATGCATTGCATCGGCGAATTGATCGAAGCGATGCCGACATGATCGGGCTTCAAGTAAGGGGCAAGGACGGTATGCCGGGCACGCGCCACCGCCGCCATCATGCCATCGGAGCCGATGGCGATGAGACGATCTACGGCATGCAGGCCGCTCGGCGCGTCGCCCAGCGTTCCCTCGGCATAGACTTTCATTGCCTCGACGATGTTGCCAACGAAGGTCTTGTCCTGAGGCCGGTCCGGCACAAAACCCGGCGCCTCGTCACAGCACCAGACCACGATGTCGGCCGCCTTCTCGATCTCCTCGATCTTGTAACGGTCCTGAACTCTCTTGTAGCCGGCGAAATAGAGCACTTTCGAGCCGGCGGCCCTGAGCGCCTGGCCGATCGAGAACAGCACCGCGTTGCCGAGGCCACCGCCGATGAGCGCCACGGTCTCATTGGCCGGAATTTCGGTCGGCGTTCCGGTCGGGCCCATCAGGATGACGCGCTCCCCCGGCTCCAGCAGCGCGCAGAGATCTGACGAACCGCCCATTTCGAGAACGATGGTCGATACTAGACCCTGGTCGCGATCGACCCAGGCGCCGGTCAGGGCAAGGCCCTCCATGCCGAGCGTCGTGCCGTCGGCGCGGTCGGCGTTGGTCTCGTAATTCTGAAGGCGATAGAACTGCCCCGGATGGAAGGCGCGCGCGGCGAGCGGGGCCCGCACCACCACCTCGACGATGTTGGAGGTCAGCCGTGCGACATGATCGACCGTCGCCGTCAATGCGTCGCGCATCCGCGCCGCGAGTTCGTCGGGCGCCGGCGCGCGTGGCGGAAGCTTAGCCATCATCCGGCTCACCACCGGATAGCCGAGCCGCGCGCCACCCATCGCTTTCACGACATTGCCCGAAAAGGACGGATGGAGATCGCCGAAGAAGCTCACGGCACGGCCGTCGGAATGGTGGCTCATCAGCACCCGAACCTCGGCCGGCTTGGCGACGCGTTCGGGCTTCGCGGGATTGCCGTCCTCGTCATAGGCCTGGAAGAAGCGGCCATCGAGCGCGACGTTGGTTGGGTCCTCGCGACCGAGGACGGTATTGGGCTGGGTCCCCGCCGCGACCAGGATGCTGCGCGCCGGGAGGGTGACGAGCGCGCCGTCGCGCATCGCGAAGCTGATCGATGCGGCATGGCCGAAGCGATCGGTTTCGACTGCATCGGGCGTCAGCCCCTCGGCGAAACGAACACCCTCCTCCATCGCCTTCGCGACTTCCTCGTGATTGAGGGTATAGCTTGGCGAATCGATAAGGCGGCGGCGATAGGCGATGGTGACACCGCCCCAATCATTCAGAAGGTCGAGCAGACGCGGCGTGCGGTTGTCGCGCCGCGCCGCCGCGCGCTCGGTCCGGATCGCGCGGGCATGGCCGATGAATTCGTCGGCGGTCTCGCGCTCCTCCTCCGTCCAGCCGGCGCGTACCGCGTCCTCGCGACATTCCGCCGCCAGCGTTTCATAGCGCGCCAGGAACTTCTCGACCTGAACGGGATAGTAGGCGAGCGATTCCGTCGCGGTATCGATGGCGGTGAGGCCGCCGCCGATCACCACGATGGGAAGGCGGATCGACAGGTTGGCGACGCTGTCGGCCTTGGCGGCGCCGGTCAATTGCAACGCCATGAGGAAATCCGACGCCTGGCGCACGCCACGAGCGAGGCCGTTCTTCATCGGAATCACGGTCGGGCGGCCCGCGCCGGCGCACAGCGCAACATGGTCGAAGCCGAGGGCAAACGTCTCCTCGATACCGAACGTCCCACCGAACCGCACGCCGCCGAACATCGCAAATTCGCGCCGCCGTTCCAGCAAGAGACGGATCAGCTTGAGGAAATTCTTGTCCCAGCGCACGGTGATGCCGTATTCGGCAACGCCACCGAAGCCGGCCATGACGCGATCGTCGAGGTCTTCGACCAGTTCTTTGAGGTTGCAGATCGGATGGAATGCCTGCCGCCTGCCGTAGGCGTCGATGCCGCAGACGGCGGGATCGAGCGGCTCGATCTTGAGCCCGTCGATCGCAACCACATGATGGCCGTCATTCATGAGGTGATGCGCCAGGGTAAAGCCCGCCGGACCAAGCCCCACCACCAATACCTTGTAACCGCTCGCGGGCTTGGGCACCGGCCGTTGAAAATCGAGCGGGTTCCAGCGCGTCATGAGGCTGTAAATCTCAAACCCCCAGGGCAGTTCCAGCACGTCTTTCAAGGTGCGGGTCTCGATCTGCGGAATGTCGACCGGGTCCTGTTTCTGATAGATGCAGGCCTTCATGCAATCGTTGCAGATGCGATGGCCGGTCGCCGCCATCATCGGATTGTCGATGGCGACGATCGCCATGGCGCCGATCGGATTGCCGCTCGCCTTGACGAGGTTCATTTCGGAGATTTTTTCCTCGAGCGGACAGCCGGCCAGCGTTACGCCGAAGACACTTTTCTGGAACGCGCCGGTCTTGCGGTCACGCAGGCCGTGCGAGCAGGAATCCTTGCCCTGATTGTGGCACCAAATGCAGTAGTTTGCCTCGTCGAGCGCACCTTTGAGGTCGGTGCCGGGATCGGTCAGGGCGAAGCCGTCGCGATGGCGATGATGGCTTGGATCGAGGCGCAGCATCGTGACGCCGTTCTCGGCCACGGTCTCGACCGGCACCAGATGCTCCATCTCGAGCCGGTGTGGCACCTTGAACAGAATCCCGTCGCCATGTTCCGCCTGGCCCGCCGGCGCCAGCGTAGCCCAGGCAGCGTAGCGCGCGGCGAGTTCCAGGGCGTCGGCATTTGCATCCTCGCGATCCATCCATTCGCCGACATGGCGGGCAAAGGAATCCTCGTCGAGCGGCTCGCCAAACAGTTTTTCGAGCGCGCGGCGCGCCGCTTCGGCGTCGATCACGGCAGCATCTTCGGGCTTCACGCCCTTCACCGCGCGACGCTGCACGAAGAGGCGCTTCACGGTATAGAGCGGCGCCAACGCCGCATGCCGCGCCTGGAGTGCGCGCACTGCCGCGCCGATGCCGAAGAGATCGGAGACAAAATCTTCAAGATGTGGCGCGAGATCGATGATGAGCTGCGAGCAGTCCTTGGCATCGAGCATGTCGGGGTGGCGCCGCGCCGTCATCAGGCGATTGAACAAATCGGTATCGGCGGCCTCAAGATGGGCCACGAACGCGGCATCGAGCCGCTCCGCGCCCTCGCGCTGGTACAGATCCTCAAACGACAATCCGTGCCTCAAGACGAGGTCGGTCATAATGGAAATCTCTCCCGCCCGGTCTTGCGCGATCGCACCCGGGACCGCAATCATCCAGACTTCATCCCCGACCACGCCCTTATGCGATCGGCCCGACCCCCCGTCAACCCGATGAAAGATATGGGTATTCGTGGGACGAATCGAAATCCCTATCAATATCGACCGCGCAGCGCCGCCATGGTGAGCCGCCAGCTTCGCCACGGATCGGCGCGCACGAAGCCGGGCGCGAAGGGATCGAACCCGGCATGGTCGAGGCGCTTCAAATCGCCTTCGGCCAGCACCGCCGGCAACAGCGCCGGGAGTGCGTTGGGTGCGATACGCGGTCGCACCTGCCGTGCAACGGCAAGGTGATGCCGCGCGCGATCGGCGATGCGGCGAGCGATCGTGGCAAGGGCCGGATCGGGCTTGCCGGCATGGATCGTTTCAAGATCGAGGCCCGCTTCCGCGATGAGCGTCTGCGGCAAAATGGTGCGCCGAGCACCCGCGCGATACTGCGTCGCTCGCAGCAGGCCCATCAGCGCATAGGCGATCGCGGCCGCGCGCGCCGCCTGGTTCGCCTCGGAGCTGACGGCGCCAAGCACCTCCAGCACCAGCAATTGTAGCGGCGCCGAGGTCTCCTCGGCATAGGCCTCGAGCGCCGCCATTGTCGCCGGCGGCTCCAGCGAGAGATCACGTTCGCGCGCCTCGATCAGGCGTTCAAATTGTTGCCCGTCCAGGGAATGAGCGCCGATGGCGGCAGCGAGCGGCGTCAGCACCTCGTGCCGCCGGGGCGCCTCGCCGGCATGGATCGCGGCGATCGCCTCGCGCCACCATTCGAGGCGGATCCGGCCCAAGGTCGGCTCACTCACCAGGTCCGGAATGCGTGCGATCTCGGCGTTAAAGGCATAGATCGCCCGCACCGCGTCGCGCCGAGCGACGGGCGCGAACAGGGCCAGGAGAAAGCGGTCGCGGTCATGGCGGCGCAACAGCGTGGCGAGATCGGATTCCGCGATCGCGGATGCAAAGATTGCTGGCATCTTCGGCCGCTATGCTATGAAGTCCTGCCTGCCGGAAAACCACCGGATCGGGGCAGCGCCGACAATGAAGAACCCACTCGACTCCCTCACCCAGACCGTCATTCTCGGCTTCGTCCTGACCGCGGCAATGGTCGGGCTGATCCATCTCATCGCATCCTGACGAGACCCGGCATCATGCAGTGGACGGAACTGGTTTCCTATGGCTGGTGGGCACGCGCCGGCGTGCCGTGGCTTCATGTCTTGGCCGGCATGATGTGGCTCGGCTATATTTGGTATTTCAACTTCACCTACCACCCCACTGTGTCGAAAATTCCCCAGGAATATAGGCCCGGCGCCGTTCGCTACATTTTGCCGGACGCGCTCTTCTGGCTGCGTTGGAGTGCGCTTGCGACAATTGTGACGGGGCTCGTCCTCGCCTGGATGTCGGGCGTGCTGGAAAGCGGATTCCGGCTCGGGATCGACCGCCATGACGCCCACGCCACCGCGATCGGCATCGGCATGTGGCTGGCGATCCTGATGGCGGCCAATGTCTGGTTCGTGATCTGGCCCAACCAACGAACGAATCTGGGCTATGTCCCACGAATCGATGCGCGCCGCCGGGCGCGCGCGGCGCGGATCGCCACGCTCGCCTCGCGGGTCAATCTGATGCTGTCGATTCCGATGCTGTACGGTATGACCGCGGCTCATTTTTATTAAATGGTGGTGCGAAACCCGCCGCCTAGCGTGTTTAACCCTGAGAGATATGAGGTTGTTCCGGTCCCGAACAGGTCTTATACCCGGCCTTGGATCAAGGCCACGGGACCGTGTCGGCGCCGCCGCCGGCTCCTGATTTCCAACCAAAGAGAGAGGTCGAGATGGCTTTCGAACTACCGCCGTTGCCCTTCGCCAAGGATGCACTCGCGCCGCACATGTCGGCACGGACCCTCGAATTTCACCACGACAAGCACCACGCGTCCTATGTCAACAATCTCAACAACCTGACCAAGGACACGCCGCTCGCCAGCGAATCGCTCGACAACGTCATCAAGGCCACCGCCAAGGATGAAAGCAAGACCGGCATCTTCAACAACGCCGCGCAGGTTTGGAACCATACCTTCTTCTGGAACAGCCTCAAGCCCGGCGGCGGTGGCAAGCCTGCGGGCGACATCGCGAAACGGCTCGAGGCCGATCTCGGCGGCTATGACAAGTTCGTCGAGCATTTCAAGCAGGCCGCGGCGACGCAGTTCGGCAGCGGCTGGGCATGGCTCGTCCTGGATGGCGGCAAGCTCAAAGTGACGAAAACACCGAACGCGACGAACCCGCTGTCGCAGGGCCAGACCGCGCTCCTGACGATCGACGTCTGGGAGCACGCCTATTATCTCGATTATCAGAACCGGCGGCCCGATTTCATCGCCACCTACCTCGAGCATCTGGTGAATTGGGACTATGCCGAGCGCAATCTCCAGGCTGGCCACGCCCTGCCGCGCTGAACCTTCTTATGCAGGCGGGCCTTCGCCGGGCCCGTCCCCGTCACGCCAATGGCAACAGGGCGGCGGCCACACGCCGCCCTTCCGTTGCCAGCACGTCATAGGTGCGACAGGCCGCACCCGTATCCATCGCGTCGATCGTGATGCGAACCCGTTTCAGTTCGGCCCGCAGGGTCGGTGAGATCGGCGCCGTTCGCCGGCCACAGCCCAGAAGCAAGATATCGATCTCGCCTTCCCCGCCGGCACGTTCGCTGACGGGCGCCAAGCTCTCGGCCGTAACCCCGGTCAGCGCGGTCACCGGCCACGCTATCGTGGTATCGGGAAATACGATGACAGCCCCCCTATAGACGACACCGCTGATACGAAAGCCATGGGCACCATAGGCTTCGATGGCCTGGCGGCCGCCAAAGGGTGGCGTGATATCGGTCATGCCGAACCCCCCTACCGACCGCGGCGGCGCGGCGCTTTTCCCCGTCGTTTCTTGGCCGACTGGCCACTTTTCGGTCTTGTCGGCTTGGGCGTCGCCGACGGATCCTGGGACGCCGGATTTTCGATTTCCGGCACCGCGACCACCCTCGGTTTACGATTGGGTACTACCGCAGGCTCCGGGCGGACCGCGGGTTCGGCCGGCGCCGACCGAGCGGCGGTCGGGGGCTCCGTCGGCTGCGACGGACTGGTCGGTGCCGGACGCGCCGCAGGCGGAATCTGGCGCGCCGCCGTGCGTGCGGGGTTGCGCCGCTCGCGCGGCTCGTCATCGCTCTTGCTGCCCCGTGTGCGCTTGGGCCGGATGTAATAGATCACCGGCGCAGCGATGAAGAGCGAGGAATAGGTGCCGATGACCACGCCCCACAGCATCGCGATGGAAAAACCGCGCAACACCTCGCCGCCGAAAATCAACAGCGACAGCACCGCCAAGGCCACCGTGAAGACGGTAAGGATCGTGCGGGACAACGTCTCGTTGAGGGCCAGATTGATGAGCTCGCCAAAGCTCATACTCTTGTTGCGGCGCATCGATTCGCGCACACGGTCATAGATCACCACCGTGTCATTGACCGAATAGCCGGCGATGGTAAGGATCGCGGCAAGGGTGGTGAGGTTGAATTCGATCTGGAATAGCGAGAACAACCCGACCGTCGTGACGGTGTCATGCAGCGTCGACAGCATGGCGCCGACGCCGAATGGCCATTCGAACCGGAACCAGACATAGGCCGCAATCGCCAACAACGCGAGAACCGTGGCCAGGATGCCGGCGCGGATCAATTCGTTGCCGACGGTCGGCCCGACCACCGCGATGCTGCGATAATCCACCGACTTGCCGAGCGCGGCCTTGATCTTGGTGATCACCGCCATCTGCTTCAGGTCGCCACCCGATTGGCGCGGCACGCGGATCAGGACCTCGTCGGGCGCGCCGAATTTCTGGAGCTGGATCTGGCCGAGGCCGAGGCTGTCGAGCTTCGCCCGCATCGGCGCGAGATGTGCCGGCCCGCCGATCGTCTGGACGTTGATCTGCGTGCCGCCGGCGAAATCGATGCCGAAATTCAGTCCGCGCACCCCAAACAGCAGGATCGAACCCATGGTCAGGACTAAGGAGAAGGCGAAGCCGAACTTCCGCCAACCCATGAAGTCGATGTTGGGAATATGCCGAATGACGATCAGCGGACGCATGGGCACACCCTAAATCGGAATTTCTTTTGGGCGGGCCCGGCGCAGCCATGTCACGACCTGCAGCCGCGTCACCAGGATCGCGGAGAAGAGCGATGTGAGCACCCCCACGCTGAGCGTCACCGCAAAGCCCTTCACCGGTCCAGAGCCGAGCCAGAACATCAGCCCGCCCGCCACGAGTGTGGTGACGTGGCTATCGAGAATCGTGCCGAAGGCGCGCTCGAACCCGGCCTGAAGCGACGAGATGATCGAGCGGCCGCTGCGCACTTCCTCGCGGATGCGTTCATAGATCAGCACATTGGCATCGACCGCCATGCCCAGCGTCAGGGCGATGCCGGCGATGCCGGGCAGCGTCAACGTCGCGCCGAGCACGTTGAGCACGCCGAACATGAGGCACAGATTGAAGAACAGCGCGATGTCGGCAAAGATGCCAAAGAGGCCGTAGAACAAAAACATGAACACGACGACGAGGACGACCGCGACGATGCTGGCGGTGGCGCCCTCGCGGATCGAATCGGCGCCAAGATTAGGCCCGACCGTGCGCTGCTCGAGGATCGTCAGCGGCGCCGGCAAGGCACCGGCGCGGAGCAACAGGGAAAGGTCGCTCGCCGACTGGACCGTGAAGCTGCCTTCGATCACGCCCTGACCACCGAGGATCGGCTCGCGGATCACCGGTGCGCTGATCACCTTGTTGTCGAGCACGATGGCGAAGCGTTTGCCGACATTATCACGGGTGGCCTGGGCGAAACGGCGCGCACCGGTGGAGTCGAACTTGAAGCTGACTACCGCCTCGTTGCCGTTCTCGAAGGTCGGCTGGGCATCGGTCAGCGTATCGCCGCTCACCATGATGCGGCGACGGACCACGATTTGGCCGTTGGGCTGGCCTTTGCCCTCCTCCATCGGCAGCACGACATCGCCCGGCGGGATCCGGCCCTGGGAGACGTCTTCCGGGGTGACATTCTCATCGACGAGCTGGAACGTCATTTTGGCGGTACGGCCGAGCAGTTCCTTCACATGCTCAGGATTGCCGACGCCCGGCAGCTCGACCAGGATGCGGTCGCTGCCTTCGCGCTGAATCGTCGGCTCCTTGATGCCAGTCTCGTCGATACGGCG
The DNA here is from genome assembly GCA_050729815.1 of Allostellaceae bacterium. Lineage (GTDB taxonomy): Bacteria > Pseudomonadota > Alphaproteobacteria > ATCC43930 > CGMCC-115725 > JAATGI01. The sequence continues at coordinate 28,601 of JBOHLV010000266.1, read as the reverse complement.
GCGCACGATTTCGATCGATTGCGAGACGGCGGATGCTTGTCGTTGGTCCAGTGCGGTCGGATTGAAGGTGACCGTGACATGCCCTTGCGATCCGACGTTGGTATCCATGTCGGAATCGATCTTGCGTATCATCGCGACGGCCTGCGCGGCCTGGCTCGGATCGTTCAGGGTCAGCGTGACCGACTTGCCGGTGTTCTTGATGGGGCTGGTATGGGCGATATGGGCGCCGCGCAATTCGTCGCGCAGACTGTCGACGACATTTTCGAGCCGCTCCTTCACTACCGCGTTCATATCGACCTGGAGCAGGAGATAGGAGCCGCCGCGCAAATCGAGCCCGAGAGCGATCCGCTTATGAGGAACCCAACTTGGAAGGCCGGCGAGGGTGCTCTGAGGAAGGGCGTTTGGGAGAGTCAGCAACACGCCGATCGTGCAAACGACGACAATGAGGCTGACCAGCCATTTCGGAAAATACAGCATCGCCCGACTTCAGATTCCGCTGACCAAACCACCGCCCTCGGCTTCAGCCGCGCGATGCTTTTCCCCCACTCTTGGCTCCATTACCCGCGCCGATTTCAGCCGGCTCGGCGTCTTTTTCGGCGATGGACTTGCTGCCACCGCGATCTCCTCTGTCTTTATCGCCCTTATCCCCCCTGCCTGACACCGGCTCGGTCTTGGTCAGCACGCTCGCGATCGTGCTTCGCACCGCGCGCACCCGCACCCCGTCCGACAAGTCGAGCAACACCTCGTCATCGCTGACCACCTTGGCCACTGTGGCGATGATGCCGCCGCCGGTAACGACGCGGTCCCCCCGCCGGATCGACGACAACATCGACTTTTGTTCCTTCGCCTTCTGCTGCTGCGGCCTGATCAGAAAGAAATAGAAGACGACGAAGATCAGCGCCAACGGTGCGATCTGCACCAGGGTGCTGGACATGCCGCCGCCCCCTCCAAGGGATTGGGCAAAGGCAGGCGTAATGAACATCCAAGAACTCCTTGCGAGCTTTCGGCTGACCTCGGTGACGCATTCCTAATGGACTTGCCGGAAAAGAGCAACTGCGGCACCAAGATGGGCACGGGACTGCCCCCAGAGCCGCATGCCATCAACGAAATGGCAACTCTTGACGGTCTAGACTAACCCCGATGAACGACCCTCGGCAAACGGCAATATGGCGATGGCCGACAGTTCTGGTGGCGCTGACCGTCGTTTTAGCGGCCGCGCTCGGCTGGCTTGAGTTTACTGCGAGCCATTCCGGAACCACGGCGGCGCGCATGAGGACGGCCGCTCTCGCCGTCCGGATCGACCGCGCTTCCGGTCCCCGGCCGCCGCATCTTGGGACTATCGACCGGGCAGACTGGCAGCTCTTCAAGAGTCGGTTTATTCGCCCCGATGGCGAGTTGATCGACAATTTCTCCCATTTGTCCCATAGCGAGGGGCAAGGCTATGCGATGCTGCTCGCGGTCGCGGCGGGCGACCGGACCGCGTTCGACGATGCCTGGCGATGGACGCGAACTAAGCTGCAACATGACCACGATGCCTTGTTGGCGTGGAAATGGCGGCCCAACAACCATGGTGGCGGCGCCGTTGGCGACGAAAACGATGCCGCCGACGGCGATATCCTGGTTGCCTGGGCGCTGCATCGTGCAGCCTTGCGCTGGCACGATCCTGCCTATGACCGGGCCGCGCGGCCCATCGCTCATGACATCCTCAAGAAGCTGGTGCGCGACATCGGCGGTTTCGCCGTGCTGTTGCCAGGCGAACATGGGTTCATCCATGATGGTCGCATCACCGCTAACCTATCATATTGGATTTTTCCGGCATTTCAGGCGTTGAACCGCATCGAGCCATCACTGCGCTGGTACCAGCTTCGGCGCAGCGGCTTCTATCTCTTGGCGAAGGCGCGGTTTGGCAAAGCGAAGCTCCCACCCGACTGGGTTGTGCTCAGCGCCGCGCCAACCGTTGGGCTTGATGTAAAGCTTTCCGCCAATCGGCCGCTTTCGGGGTATGATGCCATTCGCATCCCGCTCTATCTCATGTGGGACGGCGAGGCGTCACCCGGCAACATCGCACCATTTCTGCGTTTCTGGCACGGCGCGCGTGCCGGCGAAATTCCGGCGACCGTTAATCTCGTCACCGGGGCGACGGCACCCTATGCCATGCTCCCCGGAATGGCGGCTATTGTCGATGCCGTTGAGGCTCGTGCCTCCTGGTCGCCCCGTGTTTCCGCGACCCACATTTCCCCATTGCCGCCACTTCAGAACGATCACGATTATTATTCCGCCGCGCTCAACCTCCTGGTTCGTTTGGCGCTCAGCGAGACGTCCTGACGCCCCCCGGATCAAGAAGCCTGGGCCAATACCTCCTCGATCGAGCGATGGCCCGGTCCCGGCGGCAAGTCTTTCGTTCCTACATCGCCGATAAGGGCCAGGGCCCGCTTGCGCGCCGCGGCACGTTGCACGTCATTCATGCTGGCCCATAGCGGTGCCAGCCGGTCGCGTGCCGTGGCATCGCCATTCTCTTCGGCCAAGCGATACCAGGCATAGGCAGCGACCGGGTCGACGGCAACACCATTACCGTTGGCATATATCCGACCCAGCGCTGTCTGGGCCGCGCGGACGCCTTGGCGTGCGGCGCGCTCATACCACATGGCGGCATTGGTGCCGTTCTGTTTGACGCCAAGGCCCTGTTCGTAGGCAATGCCAAGCCGGTATTGCGCCATGACCTGGCCGGTCGCGGCGGCATTCATGAACAGAATGGCGGCCTCGACGGGATCGTGCTTCACCCCAACTCCGGTTTCGTACATGACGCCCAGATCATATTGCGCCTTGGCAGAGCCGGCGGTCGCGGCACGTTGCAGCCAATGCGCCGCCGCCGTGTAATCGGGGCTGGAGGCGCCGGCAAGGCTGAGGGCAAGGGCGATCTGGGCGTGGGTATCGCCTGCTCGGGCCCGGCCTTGAAGGCCCTTCGGGGCACTTGACGAGACGGCCTCACCGCCAAACATTCCGGCAATCCGGTGAAACACAGCGCCCGCCAGGTTGCCGCCGCCGGTCAGAACACCAACACCGAACAGACCAAAGAATACGATAGCCGCCACGACAAGTGCCGTATTCGGTTGCCTCGAGCGATGCGCCTTCGCCGTCAAGCGATGGCCTCCCTGCCATTGTGTCAGGGCAGGACCGAGCGGTAGCCGCGGAAGCTCAAACAGTTGAAAGGCCGGAACGTCGCCGTAATTCGCGCCGGATTGCCCCAAAAATGCAGGCACCGGAAGACCGCCAACCCGGGACCCGGATTCCGCGAATTGGGGTTCGACAACGTCTTCCAATTCCGGAGGTGATCGGGCCGGCCGCCACTCGAACACTAATGCGCCCTCATACTTGCCGATCGACTCCACTTGCGCCGTGTCATCACCCGAAAGACGTTGCAGCGTATCGGAGAAGAAACCTTCCAGCACCGACGGCAACAGGGTCGTGCGATTTTCAAACGGCCAGGGCGCACGATGTTCGAACACGATCGCGTCGTCGCGTTCCGTGATCGCGACCCAACCCCAATCGAGGCTGGACAGTGCCCGATTGATCGTCGGCTCAAACGCATCGCGCGATTCGGGCAATGGCGTCAGTAAATCCCGGGCAATCCGCGCGCCAACGTTGCGCAGCAAGGATTCAGCAGAGCGGCGACCTTGCCGGGCTTGAATGTCCTCCGTAATCTTGGCGAGAGCGTTGGCCCAGTTGACCGCCCGACGTTCAGGCGGCGGCGTGGCGTTCGCCGTCGTGATCCGGGAATTGTCCTTACGCCCGGCGACAGCCTCCCGCCCGACGACAGCCTCGAATTCGGCCAGAAAGGATTCGCCACTCAAAGTATCCAAAGGTGCCATCGTGCTAAACTCCCTTTAGCGAGACAAACGCCCGCCCAATCCTGCCTCGACCGTCCGGACGCGTGCGATCAAATCAATAGACGTCAAACTTCTTGCGCAGATAGATCATCAAGCTCTGTTCGTCGTAATTGTAGGAATTATCGGCCGAAACTTGGGCGCCAAGGATCACGAGTGGCGCGATCTCATATTCGGACTTCGCCGAAATGCCGTAGATCGCGGTAGTGATGGATTGCCCCGGATAGAAGGCGGCCGGACTGTTGGTCTCCGCCAACGCCTGAAGGTTCGGATCAAGCGGGAAGAACGGCGACGATTTGGCGTGAAAGTTCATCACGCCTACCTGTCCGTTGAGGCTATAGCTCATCCCGCGCCAATGTCCGCTATATTCAACTGGAACAGTTGCCTCGACCGCGAATTGTGGGCTGAAATACCCGCCTTGACCGTAGGTGTAGTAGTCCAGATTTTTCTGATAGCTCTGGACGGAGACGTTAACTCCCATCTTTACATTGCCATTATTGCTGCGATAGGGCCGCCAATAAGCGCCACCACCAGCATCGATCATGTAATTTTGCGCGACATGCTCGCCTTCAAGTAAGGCGCCCGTGGCATCGCCATAGACGCCGCTGAGACCGTTGTCATATCCGATATCGAGACGGCCACCGTCCCGGATGACCCCGCCCCAAACGTTACCCGTTGTCGGATCGCGGGTGCCGGCATAGGACAAAAGACTCTGAATCACCGGTTCGCGGAACGCCGTCAACTTGATCGACGTCGTGCTGCTGATCGGCGCCGCCCAGACCAGGTGGCTTATGACGTTTTCCGTCGGAAAGCCGATCGGCGTAACGCCAAGATCGACCGCAAGGTGATGAACCTTGTATCCAGCCAGAAACCCGGTGCCGCTGGCACTGCCGTCGTAATCGGGCGCGGCGCCTCCCGGCGCGATCGTCGCGTTGGTGCCGAAGCGACGGAATACGCCCGGATCGGCCGTATCGAGCGGTCCCGCCTCGGCAAAAGTCGGGGTAACGGCAATCGTCAACTCGCCGGGTCCCACCATCGCCCCCGCGGAGATCGGCAACGAGACCAAAGAGAACTGACTAAGCCCCGACTCGCCGTCGATGTTCCGGAGCTCCATGCCGCCTTGGATATCGGGCTGCATGGGCGCCTTCACCTGCTGAAGCTGACGCGTTACATCCGTGGCTAACTGCCGATCCTCGGGCGCCATCCGGACTAACCTGATAGCCCCCCCCATTTCGGGAACGGGATAAGCCGGATTGGTGCCGTAACTGGGGGAAGTCTGATAGGCCGAATAGGCGAGAACATAGGGCGTTCCGGTTTCGCCGCCACCCAGCCGCTCGGAAGACTGGCGAAACGGGTTGCCGGCATAGCCGATCTCGGTCCCTCCATATTGATGCGAAAGATCGGCTTGCGCCTCATTCAATTGAGCGAGCGCGGTAGCGTCATCCCCCTCCGCCCGCGCCAACTCCGCCGCCAGGAGATGGAGGCGTGGATCATTGGGGCTCTGGGCGAAGCCTTCCTTCAGCAGCCGATGAGCCTGGCGGTAATGGCCGACCTGGATTGCGGCGGTAATGATCTCGCGCCGGGCATCGGCATTGGCGGGGCTGGCATGGAGGATGCGTCGATAGATCTCGAGTGCCTCCTCATGACGACCGGCGCTGTCATAGATGCGCGCGAGTGCCGCCAGTACGGTGGGGTCATGGGAGATCGCCAGCTCCGGCGCCAACCGGTCATAGGCGCCGGCGTAATCGCCCTTGAGCCGCGCCTGATCGGCAAGCTGGATCGCGAATCCGCGATGGAGATCGGCGACCCGCGCTTGCTGTGCGGGCGTAGTGGAATTGGCCTGCTCATCGATGATGTGCATGACCCGCGTGAGCTCGTTCAGTCGGCCGACCTTGAGCAGCACGCCGGCATATTGGATCTCGTCGTCGAGCGTGGGACTCGGCCCGATTGCGTCCCGCATCACCGCAACGGCACGGCGCGGATCGCCGATCTTGACGAACGCATCGGCAGCAACACCGACCACGCCGATATTTCCGCGGGCGCCGAGGACAATGCCATTCAGGATACGATAGGCTTCTGCAATGTTGCCCTGGTGCGCCAGTTGTACCGCCCTCTGCGCATCGCGCGCGGCGATCCATTGATGTGCCAATGTCGGGAAATCTGCGACCAGAGTACCGGCAGGCACGCGTTCGGCGAGATCAGCGGCACGCTTCCAATTGCCATGTTCGCCAAACCAAATTGCACCCGCGGCCAGGGTATCGCCGGTGGGGTTCGGCGCCCGCAACATCGCGTCGATGGTACGGTCCGCATCGGTGCGATCGCCGATCCTGGTCAGGAGACGGGCATAACCAAGCTTGAGCCAAGGATTGCTCGAGTCCTGCGTCATCGCGTGACGATAGGCTGCCATCGCCTCATTGACCTGTCCGTGGGCGAGCATCGCCTCTGTGCGCGCGGCAAGCCGTTGTGCGGACACGTGCGACACATCAGCCGGAAGCGCCGGCTGTTGCCCTTTCGGCATAAGGCGACGTGCTTGTGCCGGCCGCCCCGTTGCCGCCATTACCGTCGCAAGTCCGCCCCTCGCCTCGGGATTATGCGGCGCAACACGCAGAACTCGACGATAGATTCGCTCCGCCTTCAGCCAATGCCGCATTTGGACATTCGCATCGGCCAGGATCAATTCACCGTTCATGTCTCTTCTATAGGGATGCGCCAGCGCCTCGTGCGCGCGCGCCGCCGCGAGTTTCGGGTGGTGCGCGGCCAACGCGGCACGCCCTTCTTTTACCGCCTTAAGATAGATCACGGATTGAAGCGCTTGGCGCCAACGCGTCTTGCCGCCAGGGGCACGCGAAACGGCGCGTGACAAGAACTGCTGCGCTTCCTGTAGCCGGCCTTCCCGCTCCCGCACGACGCCAAGACCGCCCAGCGCATCGACATCCTTAGGGTTCGCCTTCAACAGCGCCTCGAACAGGTGCCCGGCTTCTGCCCAATGCCCGGCATTGAGCGCATCGAAAGCGCGGGCGTTCGCCTCGTTCTTGCCGGCACTGGGTGCCGTTTGCGGATTTTTGAGCGCCGCCAGCTTTTGCTCGACCACCTGATCGCCGGGATTGGAGGTGAGATAATTCCGGTAGAGGGGAATATCGGCCTTGGTCGCGGCGAGCCACACCAACGCATCGTGCCACGCCCGTGTCGCGTCTTGCCCAATCGAGCTATCGCCCGAGAGCGTCGCCAGCATGGCAATGCCGTTACGCCGCGTCGCCTCATGATAGGTCAGAACGCGCGCGTAAGCGTACTGCACGGAAGGATCGTTCGGCAGGGCGGTCGCCAATTGGGCCAAACCGGCACGCGCCTCTTGCCAACCGGTCTTGGTGCCGGCAAGCGTCTCGTAGTACTCCCGCGCGAGGTCGGGCGGCGGCGCCTGATTCTTGAGCGCCTTGCGATAAATCGCCATCGCCATTTCATACTTGCCGGCACGGGCAAGCTTTCTCGCCTGCGCAATCTCTTGTGGATTGATTGCACCGACGTGGATGGCATGTTCGAGAAGCGCTATCTCCGGCGACCTCGCATCGGCACTCTTCAATTGGACAACATAGTGCCGCGCCTCTTTGTCATGGCCGGTACGCGCGGCAATAAGCCCGAGATGCAATAGCGCCTCGGTATTTTTCGGACTCGATGCCAACAGCTTCTGCCAGGCGTCGTCGGCCCGTTGCGGCTGATTGCGATCTTCCCAATAGCGCCCCTGTGCCTCCAGCGCCTTCTGTGCCGAATCAAGCGCGGCATGGGCCGTGCTCGCCAACAGCGCACAGACCAGCGCCGTCAACACCGCAGCACCCACACCCCCTCTTTGCGAAATCAACATCGGTTCTCTCTTCTGTGTAAGTTCGGCAATCGGGGACGAGCCATCACCGATTGGCTCCTTGCAATCGACGTCGCGCCTTGATGCCGAGGATGACGAACGCTACTGCCGAGAGCGCGGCACACGCGGCGAACAGCAGGATCACGATGATGATCGGCTGATCCGACAGGTTCCAGCGCAGCCACGTCCATCGCGCTAGTGAGCCGACATCGTAGCGCCGTGCAATGCGGAAGCTGGCGATCTCTTCGTGCCTGCGCGCGACGACGAGGTCGCCTTGTACATGTGTCAACTCCGGGCTGGACTGAAGCAGCCGCGATACCAACAACATGTGAGCGGGATCGGTGCCGGAGATGGCGACAACGCTGCGTTGGGCGTCAAGTGGTGAACGAAATCCAATGAGGGCGCCTTCGCCACCACGATTGCCGTCAAGCCAGCGATTGACCAAAGCGGAACCGTTGCCGCGATTGCGCCAATCGAACACCGCCTCGACCCGCTCCCACCAATTACGCGGCAATATCCGAAGATTGCCGTGATCCATGGTGATTCGCGTTTGGGAAGTCCAGGCTGCCAACAACGGCTGCCGCGGATACGCGCCGATGAGCAGAAGATTGCGCGACGCCACCCGCTCCACCGCACCGGTCGGAACTACGGTCAGGCGGAGCGTCGGATAGCCGGTCGATTCGCCGAACAAGGCGATGGTTTCGAGATAGGCCTCGACATCGGGTTCGTTGGCATCCTTCGGCATCACCACGGCGCTGCCGGAGAGATCCGCTTCCCGGGTGAACGGAAAGCCCGTATTGGCAAAAAACGACAGGTTGGGCATCGGCGCATAATGCGGCGACTTGCTCAAGTTGATGGTCGAATTGGGATCGATATGCTCGGTGATGCTCGACACCACGGCCGGCACACAATGGTTCGACGGCTTCATGTCGAAATAGAAACGCAAGCGGTTCCGCCCGGTGAGCAGAAATGAGGGAATCCGAACCGAAGCCTGGTGAACCGGCCGCGGACCGCTGAACAATGTTCCGCTGTGGGCCAGTGGCACGCTTTCAAACGGCGTGCCGTTGAGACTCACATCGAGCCGTGAAGCCTCAAGTTTTACCGCCCGTTGCGAATTGACGCCGAAGCGAATCGTCATCGGAATTTCGTTGCCGACCCAATTGAAGTAATCGGGCGCGCTATGGAAATCGATATCGATCGGCTCCGGCCTGAGACCGTGAGAGATCAGCCGATGGGAAGGCACGATGCTACCAAGTTTCACCGGATGGCTGTCGGGGAGCCAGTCGGGCGCATCGTCGGGCGCTCGCGGTGGCGCGGGCGGCGGCAGCACCGCTGAAACCGCACCGCCCTTGATGTCACGCCGGCCCAGTGCCAACGCCGCGGCAGCGGCTTTGAGGTCGCCAGGCTTACCGCCCATGACCAGTAGGAGCTTGGCGTTCGGATCGATCGGATTGGCGATTAGGGCCAAGGTCGGGCCGACCGCCTGCGGCAGCTTCAGGCCGGGAAGATAGTCGCCGACGGTAGCGAAGACGATGGCGTTGCCCGTCGGCACCGCGCCGAACACCGCCGGAAAATGAACGCCGCGGTAGCCGGCGAGGCTGCCGAGCCACGAGGCAACGATTCCGGCTGCTTCCAGTGTCGTTGCGCCTGGCGGGCGGGCGAAGACAAAGCTCGCCTTTACCTGATGCGGATCGCGGTTATCGAAGAACGGCAGCGGCAGGATGGCAAGATCATTGGCGAGAGGCAGACGGTCGGCAGTGACATCAACCGCGCTCATCGCTCCGATCGTCAGCCACCGTCCTTTCTTGTCGGCTTGGCACGATGCCAGCGCGACCTTCGAAAGTTTGAACCCAATTCGGTTGTAGTCGCTGAGTAGGATCGGATCGATCGGCAAATCGACCGGCGTCGGCGCGTGGGCAGCTGTACCGACATCGACGGCACCGATGGCGTCCCCGTTTACCGTGACCTCAAGGCGGGTCTTCGCGGGAAACCCTGCAGAATTGGCCAAAATGAGGTGAAGCCGCGCATGGGTAATCACCTGATCGCGGCGAACCATATAGGTCACGCCGCCTTGAGCATCGCCCTCGATCAACCGCAACCCTTGGGGCGCGCCGAGCTGACCAAAGGTATAGGCGACAAAGCCGGATTTCGGAAACGGCCCTGTCGGCACTGGCGCCGGGACCGGTGATTTGGCGGCCGCCGGCGGTTCGGCCTGCAGTGGCGTAACCGGGGAATCGGTTCCCGCCAACGCAGGCACGGCGCCGAAAAATGCGGCCATAAGGAGCACGGGGAGAAGCTTCATCGGCGGGTCCTTTCGCCGCCATCGCGGGTGACGATGCCGCCGAAGGCAAGGCCGAACACCCGGAGCATGGACCGGAACGGTCCCTCGATGGAGCCGTATTCCCAACCCGACCAGGCATCGCCGCGCCCCAGGATGGCGGTGACCAGAAGCTGTTCCTCCTCAAGGGTCAGCGGTGCGAACTGGACCCGCAGCATGCCGCGGCCGGCGGTCACCACCTGCGCCGGGAACAGCGCATCCCGGGTGCCGCACGGAAGCCGGATAACGACTTTCTCCGCCGCATCGGCAAGCGCGGCATCCTCAAGCCGGAAGGCACCGCCACCCTTCGACAGATTGAGGGTCCATGCGCCGGTCTGATGTCCGTCCGGAAAGAATACGGTTGCCGGCAGTTCCGCCTCGACCCGCACCGCGGATCGCACCTGGCGACGCTCGCGACCGACCGACAGCACTGCCAACATCACCAGGAGGTTGAATCCCGCCCACGCCAGATTGAGCAGGATCACGGCCCTGACATCGGGTGGAACGCCCCACCACAGCCGCAGTCCGCCAAGCACCAGACCGGTGACCAGGGCCAGCGATACCAGGAGATGCGGACGCAACAGCCTGGCATCGAAATAGTCCTTCTCGACGACGCCACCCTTGGCCGTAACGTTGAAGCCGCCGCCGGACTTCGGCGCGATCAGCGTCTTCAGCGTCGGCACCAGCAGATGAAACGCGAGCGACGTCTCGTAGATCTCGTTCCAGAAGGAATGCCGGTATTTGCCCTGAACATAGGCGTTGGTAATCAAGGTGTGGAAGATATGCGGACCGGCAAAGGCCAGCAGCATGAAGGCGCTGGCGCGGATGATGTTGATGTCGAGGATGAGATAGGAAAGCGGCGCCAACAGGAACACGACGCGAGGCAGCGCGAAGAGGAAATGCGCCATCGCGTTGGTGTAGCAGATGCGTTGACCGAGGCTGAGACCGCGTCCCAGAAACGGATTGTCGCGCCTGAAAATCTGCACCATGCCGCGCGCCCAGCGGACGCGCTGGCCGACATGAAGCGCGAACCGCTCAGTCGCGAGGCCGGCTGCCAACGGAATGTCGAGATAGGCCGAATTCCAACCGGCGCGATGCAAGCGTAACGCGGTGTGGGCGTCCTCGGTCACGGTTTCGGTGGCGAAGCCGCCGACGCTGTCGAGCGCCGCCCGCCGCACCACCGCGCAGGAACCGCAGAAGAAGGTCGCGTTCCAAAAGTCATTGCCGTCCTGGACAAGGCCGTAGAACAGCCTGCCCTCCGGCGGCACTTGATGCTCGATCCCGAGATTGCGCTCGAACGGATCTGGTGAATAAAAATGGTGCGGCGTCTGCACCACGGCCATGTTCGGCTGCTGCACCAGCCATCCCAGCGTCATTTGCAGGAAACCCCGGGTCGGGACATGGTCGCAGTCGAAGAACGCGATCATCTCGCCATCGGTATGTTGCAGCGCGTTGTTGAGATTGCCAGCTTTGGCATGGAGGTTGTCCGGCCGGGTGAGATACCCGCATCCGGTCGATTCGCAAAAGCGCTGGAATTCCGGCCGGCGGCCGTCATCGAGACACCAGACCTTCAGCTTGTCGCGCGGATAATCAATCGACATCGCAGCAAAGATCGTGTCGCGGACGATCGACAACGGCTCGTTATAGGTCGGGATGAACACATCGACGGTGGGCCAGGTTGTGACGTCGTCGGGTAGCGGCACCGGGCGACGGTGCAGTGGCCACGATGTCTGGACATAACTGAAGGCGAGCACGAAGAGGGCGTAGATTTCGGACCCCAGGAGCGTCCAGCCGAGTACGCTGTCGAGCGGCGAGGTGAACCCCGTGGTCGCCGTGATGCGCCAGAATATATAGCGCGTCGATACCGCCATCGACATGAAGACCATCGCCAACACCAGATAGCGATTGGCGAAGCGGCGCATGATGACGAGGCTGACACACGTGCCGGCACCGAATATCGCCTGTTCTTCAAGTCCCATAGGTGCGATCGCGACCAGCGCCAACATGACCAGCGCCAGCACCATGACGATGATGAACCCGGGGCCGGTGTGCGAACGCTCGATTCCGGGCGGCGGCGCGGGGGCTCGCCGCTGTTGGGTTAGCGGCGCTTCGCCGATCGCGCTCAGTGGATTTCTCCCCGTGGCGCGCACCGGCGATCGACCTCGACCGCCAATGCGACCAGGCTGCGCGCGGCTTTTGAGCCATGATCGTGCATCAGCACAGTGCGGCGCGAAGCCAGCGCTTCGTCGACAACCTGATCACGACAGATGGTGGCGGCGAGACGGCTGCCGAAGGTACGACTGAGGAGCGCGTGAATGTCGCGCTGTAGCCGCGCCGTGTCGTCGAATTGATTGGCGACGACCAGCGTACGCGACAGAATGCCGTCGGCCGCAAAGAAAGTCTCCGCATCGGCGAGCGACAACGCGGCATAGGAGCCCGCATCCGTGGGCGTCGCCACTACGACGATATCGGCGGCGGCGGCAAGGCGGCGCGCGGTTACCGATGGGAGCGAGGGGGCATCGACGACCACCATGCGGCTTTCAGCAAGTTTCTTGAGGCCGGCGATAACTCGCTCCGTATCGTTGTCGAGAAGCCCTGACACCGACCCTGCAAGCGCCGCCTGAACGCGGCCGAACGGCATCACATCAATGCCGCCCTCGGCCCCGAAGATGGAATCTTCCCAATTTTCGCCGGCGAGCATCCGCGCGGCAAAACCGCGCTGATCCAAGGGATCGAGCCCGAAATGCAACTTCAGCGCATCTTGCGGATTGAAATCGATGGCGAAGACATCCCAGCCGACGCTATGGAGCCCAACGGCAAGGTTAGCGGCCAGCATTGTTTTGCCAGCGCCGCCCTTGAACGAGGTGATGGTAATGAGCGGCATTCAGGGCCTCGCCATATTCTCGAAAAGTTCGATTCTCGCTTCGTCGTCCATACGGTCCGGCAATCGGCTTTCCTCACCGGAGGTCGTCGCGGCTTCAGTAACGCGCAACGCCTTGGGTCGGTCGGAGGCCGGCCCGCCGCTGGAACTTTTCGGGAAAAGCGGACCCAGCTTGGCGGCCGCCGCACGATCAAGCCGAGCAAATAGCTGATCGAGCGGGCTCATCTGCTCGTCCGTCAGTGGTGATGACTCGGTTTCAGAATCCGCTCCCGCAACTGCGAACCGGACGATTCGCACGGTACCGTCACTACCGGAACCAATCTCGTTCGGCATCGATCGCGCCGCGGCCTCAGCCCGTGGCGCCAATAATCCCAGAAGCGACCAGCGCTCCATCGCGCGTGCCGCGGCCTCTTCCATGTCGGGATTGCGGAGGCTCGGCCTTGAGGCTTCGAGGCGCTGGAACAGCAATTCCGAATCACGAAGTCGAGTGGTCACAATCAGATCCCCTTCCCTATTCACCGCCGAATTAGCCCCTAACCCGGCGACTTGCGCGGCCCCTGAAGCCCGCGATTCATCGCCAATTTCTGGATTAATCCCCTTCGCTCGAAGGCGCGGACGCTCCTGCCTCGATCGCTGGAGCAGGGTCGCCGATCCCGCTGCCGCGAGATCGCGGTGTTCGCCAAATTTGATCAAATGAGAGGTGCGGGCTCGCCCGAAGGCATCGCCGAACTGGCGTCCCCAACGGGGGTCGAACCCGTGTTTTCGCCGTGAAAGGGCGATGTCCTGGGCCGCTAGACGATGGGGACATCCGGGGCCACTCGCGGCGAGGGTCTATAGGCAGCGGCGCGATAAATCAAGGGCGCCCGTACCGAGGCCACGACGATGGCAACGGCCCCAATCGGTCCTGTCACCCCGCTTGGTGCATCAGAGCCGAACAGTTCTGGATGTTGATCGAATGCTCGCATCGTGATCGCGTCGACGCCCCTCAAAGTTGCGAAACTACCCACACAGTCGACGCGATGCTGATTCCGGCGGGGCAGAGGGTCAATGCCGATGGCGACTCGTCAGAAGCCGCATCAGTCAAAAGTTTCCAAGTTAAATCAATTGGTTAGATTAGAACTGCGGCTGTCGATACGGGCGGGTGAGCGCGCGATCGCCGCCGCCGGAGGAGCCAAAACCGCCTGATTCTAGGCGATATTCCCGTCGAATCGCGGCGCCGTTAAACCGCCGCCGGCATGGCGTGAATTGCACTCGGCGACCCGGGCAAGGAGACGCCGCCATCATCCTGCTCCCGGGCAAGCCAGGATTGGAACATGGCCACCGTCCACAGGGCATAGCCCCAATCGCGCTGACCGCGGCGATGCTCGTCTAGCCGCGCCGCGACGGCAGACGGGTCGAGGAAGCCCTGCCGCCGGAGGGTCGCCGGCGCCAGCAAATCGCCAACCCATTCATCAAGCGGCCCGCGCAGCCATTCATCGAGCGGCACCATGAAACCCTGTTTCGGACGTTCGATCAGATGGGGCGGCACATGGCGATAGAGTATCTGTCGCATCGCCCATTTCGTCGTGGTGCCGCGTAGCTTCATCGCGAGCGGCAGCCGCCAGGCATATTCGACAATGCGATGGTTCAGGAGCGGCACCCGGACTTCGAGACCGACCGCCATGCTGGCGCGATCGACCTTGGTCAGGATGTCGTCGGGCAGATACACCATCATGTCGGCCAGCATCATGCGTTCGGTGATGGCCGGAACGGTGCGGGCCAGCGCCGGATCGGAGAGGCCCGTGTCGAATTCATGGGCGCCCGGTACCAGGCTTTCCGGCTGCTCCCAAATCGACCTGATCTGGCGATGGAAATCCCCGGTCCCGGCACCTTCGAGCCAGCGGCCGAGCTTTTTCATGGACTGCGCCGGATCGCGCGGCCTTTCCTTCGCGGGCAGCAAGCGCGTGACCGCGCCGGCGACCGGATTCGGCATCGCCGACAGCAGCCTGCCGGCGCCACGGCGCAGCGGCAAAGGCCAGGCGCCGACCGCCCGGTCGAAACGCCGGCCCCAACGATACCAGGGATAGCCAGCGAAGAGTTCGTCGCCGCCATCGCCGGACAGCGCCACCGTGACGTGATCGCGGGCGAGACGCGACACGAGATAGGTCGGAATTTGCGAGGCATCGGCGAACGGTTCGTCGTACCACACCGGCAGGTTCGGAATCACCGCCCGCACCGCCTCGTCCGAGACATAGAGTTCGGTATGCTCGGTGCCGAGGTGTTTCGCCACGGCAGCGGCATGCGTCGCCTCATCGAAGCGTTCGGAATGGAACCCGATCGTGAAAGTCTTGATCGGTCGCGGGCTCATCGATTGCATCAGCGCCGTAACCAGGGACGAGTCGATGCCGCCGGACAGGAACGCACCGAGCGGCACGTCCGAAATCATCTCGTTCGCAACCGAGCGGAGCATCAACTGTTCGAGCGTGGCGATGGCATCGGCCTCGGCGCCCGGCACGGGATCGGCCATCGCGTGTGTGGCCATCTGCGCCGCGTCCCAATAGCGCTCAAGCCGGGGCGCTGCGCCCCGGGTGACGGTAAGAAGCGCGCCGGGTTCGAGCTTGAAGACATTACGATAGATGCTGCGCGGCGCCGGCACATAGCCGAAGCGCATGAAGAGCGCGAGTGCATCGCGGTCGATTTCGCCGCGCCAGGACGGGTGGCGGCGCAATGCCTTCAGTTCCGAGCCGAACAGGAAGGTGCCGTCCGGCATCCGACCCCAATAAAGCGGCTTGATGCCGGCCCGGTCGCGGGCCAGCGTCAGCCGACGCTCGCGCCGATCCCAAAAGGCAATCGCGAACATGCCCTCGCATTCGCCGATCGCCCGTTCCACACCCCAAAGCGCCACCGCCTCCAGTAGCACTTCGGTATCGGAATGACCGCGGAGCGTTTTACCTGTTTGTCTAAGTTGTTCAGACAAGGCATTGAAATTATAAATTTCTCCGTTGAAGACGACGACATAGCGCCCATCGGCCGACACCATCGGCTGATGACCCAGCGGCGACAGATCGATGATCGACAGGCGGCGATGGCCGAGCGCGATCCCGGCCTCGTCATCGATCCAGACGCCGCCATCATCGGGACCGCGATGATGCAGCGTCTGCGTCATCGCGGCGACGGTCGCCGCGCGGCTCTCCCGCGGCGCCGGGCCGGAATCGAGGAACCCGGTCAATCCACACATATCGGCAACGCCTTCCCAACCGCTTCGCACCGCAGCCTAGAGGGCGATCGTGAACAATTCATCAAATCGCACCCTGGCCCGTCGCCAAGGCGGCATCGTCGACCAGAAGCTGGACCTCGGACCGGCCTTGCCAGCGATTCTCGCGCAGCCGCCCCGCGACATGGACGAGCATGCCGCGCGCCGCCATGAGCGCCGGCCCGAGCGGTCCATCCCCGGCGCGAAACGCCATCGCCTTGAGCCGTGCGGTGCCGGCGGCATCGGCCAGGGCGAGGCGCAGATGGCCGCCCTTGACCGGCTCGACATAGACGAGACGGGCGTTCATCACCACGAAACGCGGCTCGGCATTGCCGGTGCCGAAGGGACCGAGTTGTTCCACCAGCGCCGCCAAATCGCGCGTCGCGCCCTCCGTCGCCAAGGCGCCATCAATGCCGAGCTCCGGCACCGATGCTCCTTGGTCCGGCCGCTCGAACCGGGCTTCGAGAAAGTCGGAAAAGTCCTGAACCCGGTCCCGCGTCAGACTGAATCCCGCCGCCATGGCGTGACCGCCGCCGCCGAGCAGCAATCCGGCCTGCCGGGCGGCAATCACGGCAGGGCCGAGCGGCAGCCCCGGCACCGAGCGGCCCGAACCCTTGCCGATGCCGCCTTCCCATGCCACCACCAGGGCCGGTCGGTGATAGCGGTCCTTGAGTCGCCCGGCGACGATCCCGATTACGCCAGGGTGCCAGCCTTCCGCCGCGACCAGAATGACGGCGCCGTCCGCCGCGCGGTCAGCCAGCGCGACCGCCTCGTCCAGCACCTGTGCCTCGATCTCGCGCCGTTCGCGATTGAAGACATCGAGCCGCCCGGCCAGCTCCCGCGCCTCGGCCGCATCGTCCGTCGCAAGCAGGCGCGCGCCCAGTCCGGCCTCGCCGACCCGGCCGCCGGCATTGACCCGCGGCCCCAGCATGAACCCGGCATGATAGGCGTCGAGCCGTTCGTCGAGGCCGGCAACATCGGCGAGCGCCGCGAGACCAGGATTGCAGCGCCGGCCAAGCACCTTCAGTCCCTGCGTCACCAAGGCACGGTTCGGTCCGATCAGCGGCACGACATCGCAGATCGTACCGAGCGCGACGAGATCGAGGAGGTCAAGCAGATCGGGCTCGACCCGGTCCTTGAACCGGCCATGCTCACGCAGCGCACGGTTGAGCCCGACGACAAGCAGGAACGCGACCCCGACCGCGGCCAGCATGCCGAGCGACCCCGCCTCGTCGAGCCGGTTGGGATTGATGATGGCGAGCGCTTCGGGCAGCGCCGGCTCGCCAACATGGTGGTCGACGACGATGACATCGAGCCCGGCCCGCGCCGCGGCGGCGAGCGGGGCATGCGCGGTCGCGCCACAATCGACGGTGACGACGACGCGGGCGCCCTGCCCTTGCAAGGCCATGAGCGCGGGCGCGTTGGGGCCATAGCCTTCGCGCTGGCGATCGGGGATGTAGATCAGGGTGCGGGCACCGACGGCGGCGAGATAGCGCCGCAGAAGCGCCGCCGAAGTAGCGCCGTCGACATCGTAATCACCGAAGATGGCGATGGTTTCGTCCGCCTCGACTGCGTGGACGAGCCGCGCCACCGCCCGATCCATATCCTTCAACCGCAGCGGATCGGGCAGCATGCGGCGCAAAGTTGGATGGAGGAAGGCGTCCGCCTCCTCGATGCCGATACCGCGGGCCGCGAGAATCCGGCCGATCAATTCCGGCACGCCCTGGCGCTGCGCCAGCGTCAGGCCTAGGCGATCATCACCGCCGCGCGGGCGCCAGCGCAGTCCGCGCAAGGAACGCTCTACTCCGAGAAAGCTTCCCGCGTCCGTCACCGATCGCTCATCGCGCGAACGATGCCATGTCGCGATTGCGGGCGAAGTCGTGGCGCGTCTCGACGACACGCACCGATCCGGATTTCGAGCGCATCACCAGGGAATGGGTGGCGGCGCCGCCGGCAAATCGCTTTACACCCTTCAGCATAGTGCCGTCGGTGACACCGGTGGCGGCGAACAACACCTCGCCCTTGGCAAGGTCGGTCAGGCCGTATTTGCGCGAAAGATCGGTAATGCCGGCGCGTTGGGCGCGGCCGCGTTCATCGTCGTTGCGGAACAGGAGCCGGCCCTGCATGAAGCCGCCGACACAGCGCAAGGCCGCGGCGGCCAGCACGCCTTCCGGCGCGCCGCCCGCGCCGAGATAGAGATCGACCCCGCATTCGGGCCGCGTCGTCGCGATGATGCCGGCGACATCGCCGTCCGAGATCAGCATCACCCGGGCGCCGGCGTCGCGCAGTTTGGCGATGAGGTCGGAATGGCGCGGGCGGTCGAGCACGCAAACGGTGAGGTCGGAGACATCCCGTTTCTTCGCCGCCGCGAGATTGCGCAGATTGGACGCCGGGGTTTCGTCGAGATCGACCACCCCCTCGAAGCCCGGCCCGACCGCGATCTTGTCCATATAGACATCGGGCGCATGGAGCAGGCCGCCCGCTTCGGACATGGCGAGCACGGCAAGCGCGTTGGCGCCGGCCTTGGCGGTGATGGTGGTGCCTTCCAGGGGATCGAGCGCGATGTCGATGCGCGGCCCCTCGCCGGTGCCGACCGACTCGCCGATATAGAGCATCGGCGCCTCGTCGCGCTCGCCCTCGCCAATCACCACCGTGCCCTTGATAGAGAGGGCGTTGAGCGCGCGGCGCATGGCATCGACCGCAGCCTGGTCGGCGGCCTTTTCATCGCCCCGTCCGATCTGCAGCGACGCCGACAGCGCCGCCACCTCGGTCACGCGCACCGCTTCCATCACCAGATTGCGATCCATGCCCTCACTCATGGCCATTGCCTCATCCTTCAGAGATTTTCGATGCGAATCAAACGCGGCGGCTCAAGCACCGTCGCCAAGCTTTCGATTTGCGCAACCGCCCGGCGCATCGCGGCCTCCTCGGTCTCATGCGTCGTGATGACCACCGGCACGCCGGCGCCGTCGGACGCGCGACCGCGTTGCAGCATCTGCTCCATCGACACCGCCTGATCGCGCAGCGCGGCGGCGATGTCGGCGATGACACCCGGCTGATCGAGCACGGCAAGGCGCATGTAATAGGCGCCGCGATGGCGGGCCATCGGCACGGCCTCGAGCGCGCGCAGCGTTGCCGCCGGCACGCCGAAACTTGTCGTGCCACGGCCGGCAGCGATGTCGATAAGGTCCGCAACCACCGCCGAGGCGGTCGGTTCGGCGCCGGCGCCGCGTCCTTCCAGCATCAACCGTCCGATGCGATCACCCTCCACCACCACGGCGTTGAACACCCCCTCGACGTGTGCGATCGGTGCCGCGCGCGGCACCATCGTGGGATGGACGCGCTGCTCAATACCCACCGCGCCGTCCACGGCACCGGCAACCGGCCGCGCCACGCCAAGGAGCTTGATGGAATAGCCGAGTTCGTCGGCAAAGGCGATGTCCGCCGCCGAGACATGACGGATGCCCTCGACATGAACACCGGCGAGATCGACCGCGCCGCCGAACGCCACCGCCGATAGCAGCGCCAGTTTGTGCGCGGTGTCGATGCCGTCGATATCGAAGCCGGGATCGGCCTCGGCATAACCGAGGCGCTGGGCCTCGGCGAGGGTGTCCGCGAATTCGCGATGCTCGTCCCGCATCGAGGTGAGGATATAGTTGCAGGTGCCGTTGAGGATGCCATAGATGCGCGTGATACGGTTGGCGGCGAGCCCCTCACGCAGCACCTTGAGGATCGGGATGCCGCCGGCCACCGACGCCTCGAAACCGAGCGTGACGCCGGCGGCCTCGGCGGCCCGGGCAAGACCGGTGCCGTGATGCGCCAACAGCGCCTTGTTGGCCGAGACGACATGCTTCTTGTGAT
Organism: Allostellaceae bacterium; assembly: GCA_050729815.1. Lineage (GTDB taxonomy): Bacteria > Pseudomonadota > Alphaproteobacteria > ATCC43930 > CGMCC-115725 > JAATGI01. The sequence goes on along the minus strand of JBOHLV010000266.1, from coordinate 8,573 downwards.
GAAGCGCGGTCTCGACCACCTTCCGCGCGACGCCATCGCTGCCGCCGATAAGCTCGACCACGACATCGATATCGGGCCGCGCGGCGAGCGCCACGGCATCGTCATGCCAGTCGATCCCGGCAAGGTCGATGCCGCGCCGTCGCGACGCATCGCGGGCGCTGACGGCAACAATCTGGAGCGCCCGGCCGGCGCGCCGGGTAATCTCGGCTTCGTTGTCGCGCAACAGCGAGACCGTGCCGGCGCCGACCGTGCCGAGGCCGGCAATCGCGATGCGCTGGGGCCGTGTCATGTCGCGTCCCGGCCCCGGCCTGTCAATCGATGAGATAGATATCGGCGCGGTTCGACGCATCGGTGGTCGCCGCCGTCTCGACATCGATCCGGTCAGCCGGAACGCCGAGCCGCGTCAATGCCACCGCCACCGCCTTGGCGTTATTGAGTGCGGCATCGAAGCTGAGGAACTTGCGCTGGGCTAGCGACCCTCTTCCCGACGCGTCGCCATGCCCGACGACACGGATGCGGGCGTGATTGCGCAGCGCCCGCCGCGCGATGCCGGCGAGCCGCGCCCGGTCGGCAGCGGGAATGGTGCCGCCCGGCCCCTCACGGACTTCCGCGATCAGGTTCGAGGGCCGGTGCCGGTGGGTCGGCGCCGGCGCGGCGGCGCCGAGCTTCTGGTCGTGGCGAATCCCGGCCGGCGTCGGCGGTGGCGCTTTCGGCATCTCGCCCTTGGGCAGGTTGGCAATCGTCGGCGAGCGCAGCGGCGGTCCCGATTTGGTGGCGATCGAGGGCGCTGCTACCGGCGCGGGGGTAGCGGTCATGGCGGTCACGGCCGGCGGCGGCGCCGCCATATTCTGGCCGGGGCGCAGTTCCTCGGCGGTATAGTCGGCGTTGCGACGATCGGCGATCAGGCTTTGCGCCAGCTTGTCGCGGTCGATCCGGGTCATCGACGTTTCGGGCGGCGGCGGCACGCTGGCAAGGTTGGGGTAAGGCTCCTTGCTGCCCTGTTTCATAGCCTTGCTATAGGGGGCGTTCTTGACCTCGGCATTCTGTGGCGACAGGCCGACGAGGCCGCGCGCCCAATCGACCGGATTGCCGACCGAATGCGTATCAGAGCAGCCGGCAAGCCCCATCGCCGCCAGCCACAGCACCACCACGACCCGGAGGCCCCGAGGACCGCTTCGCCGCTCTCGTTCCATCACGCCCGCTCTCCCGTGCCACCCGATCGATTCGCCGCCAGCGCCTGGCAGCCCAGGCCCGGCACACCATATATGGCCCAACCAAAGTTGGACGGCCGACCGCGCTGTCTAATCGATTCGACGGCTGGCCGCCATTATATATCATGGTGCCGACTGGCCGGAGTGGCCATTATCCATAGGCAGCGCCATATCCCAACCATCGAGAAGGCCGCGATGAACGACGACACCCGCCCCGACATCAAAATGCCCGACCCGGCCCAATGGTCGCAAAGCATGGCGGAAATCGCCCGGCGCAGTCAACTTCTGGTGCGCGATTTCATGGAACGGCAGGCTCATGATTCGCCGCTGCCCGTGGACCCGCTCAACATCGCCGGCGCATTCATCGAGATGACCCAACGGATGATGGCGGACCCGGCAAAGCTGTTCCAGGCCCAGATGACGCTGTGGCAGGACTACCTCGCTTTGTGGCAGCGCGCGACCCAGCGCCTGCTCGGCGAATCGGCACCGCCCCTGGTCGAGCCGGCGCCCGGCGATCGGCGCTTTCGCGACGACGCCTGGGAAGAAAGCGCGGTCTTCGATTTCATCAAGCAGAGCTATCTCCTTACCGCGCGCTGGCTTCAGAGCACGGTGCGGGAGGTCGACGGGCTCGACGGCAAGACAGCGCGCAAAGTAGATTTTTATACACGACAGTTCGTCGATGCGATGGCGCCGTCGAATTTCGTCCTGACCAACCCTCAGGTGCTGCGCACGACGCTGGAGACCGGCGGGGAAAATCTGATCCACGGGCTCGAGCATTTGCTCGAGGATCTGGAGCGCGGCAAAGGCCGTCTCATGATCAGGATGACCGATCCCGACGCCTTCAAGATCGGCAAGAACATCGCCACCGCGCCGGGCAAGGTGGTGTTCCAGAACGATCTCCTGCAACTCATCCAATACGCGCCGACGACGGAGACGGTGCAGCAGCGTCCGCTGCTCGTCATCCCGCCCTGGATCAACAAATATTATATCCTCGATCTGAGGCCCGATAATTCCTTCGTGCGCTGGGCGGTGGCCGAGGGCCATACCGTCTTCATGGTGTCCTGGGTCAATCCCGACGAGCACCTCGCCGGCAAGACCTTCGAGGATTACATGCGGGACGGGCCGCTCGCCGCGCTCGACGCGATCGCGGCCGCCACCGGCGAGCGCCAGGCCAACGTCATCGGCTATTGCCTCGGCGGCACGCTGCTTGCCGCGACCCTCGCCTATATGGCGGCGACCGACGACGACCGCGTCGCTTCGGCCACCTTCTTCGTGTCGTTGACCGACTTCAAGGAGGCGGGCGAGCTGTCGGTCTTCATCGATGAAGCACAGCTCGAATTCCTCGACGACCGCATGAAAAGCCACGGCTATCTCGAAGGCGCCGACATGGCGACGACCTTCAACATGCTGCGCGCCAACGACCTCATCTGGTCGTTCGTGGTGAACAATTACCTGCTCGGCAAGGAGCCGTTCCCCTTCGATCTGCTCTATTGGAACAGCGATTCGACCCGCATGCCCGGCGCGATGCACAGCTTCTACCTGCGCAACATGTATCAGGAGAACAAGCTGGTGATCCCGGGCGCGCTGCGGCTCAACAACGTGCCGATCGATCTGCGCAAGGTGACAATTCCCGCTTTTTTCCTGTCGACCAAGGAGGATCATATCGCGCCGTGGAAATCGACCTATGCCGCGACGCAAATCTTCAAGGGGCCGCGGAAATTCGTGCTCTCGGCTTCGGGCCATATCGCCGGCGTCGTCAACCCGCCGCCCACGACCAAATACGGCCATTGGGAGAACGCGAAGCTGCCGCCCGATGCCGAGGCCTGGTTCGCCACCGCAACCTATCATCCCGATAGCTGGTGGCCGGTATGGGAGAGCTGGATCCGGCAATATGCCGGCGAGATGGTGCCGGCCCGCCAGCCCGGCGGCGGCAGGCTCAAGCCGATCGAGGACGCCCCCGGCTCTTATGTCATGGTACAGGCGAGCTGACCGGGACGGGATCGGCCATCGCGGCCCAACGGACGCGCCATGAGAATCGACGATCGTCGACTCGCCTACGGCCTCATCGCGACCGCCGTGATCCTGGGCCTTCTCGTCTATGGCCGGCCGCTGTTGGTGCCGCTCGCCTTCGCATTGTTGCTCTGGGCGGTGTTGAATGCGCTGACATCGCTCTTGCGGCGCTGGTATTTTCCGGCCTGGCTTGCCTGGCTCGCGGCGTTCGCGCTAATCGGCGCCGCGCTCTATCTCATCGCGCTGGTACTGGCCAACGAAGCCGCCGCGCTCGCGACCGAGGTGCCGAAATACGCGGCGCGCCTCCAGCGCCTCTGGACCGCCCAGGTGCCGCTCGAGCACCTCCTGCCGATGGTCGATTTCAAGGCGCTGGCGAAGCAATCGAATATCGCGAGCCTGCTCGGCAGCGCCGCGACCATGGTCGGTAACGGGCTTATCGAGCTCACACTCGCGGTCATCTTCGTCGGCTTTCTCCTCGCGGAGCAGCGCCATTTGCCGGGCAAGCTCCTGCGCCTCGAAAAGCATCCCGGCACGCAAGCGGAAAGCCAGCAAGTGGCGCGGGCGATCGCCCGGCAAATTCAATCCTATCTCGGCGTCTGCACCATCCTCAGCGTGATCATGGGGGCGCTGTGCTATGGGCTGCTGTCGTTCCTTCACGTCGAATTCGCCGGCTTCTGGGCACTCATCATCTTCATCCTCACCTATGTCCCGACAGTTGGGGCCATCGGCACCGCGCTCCCCGCACTGATGGCGCTGGCGCAGTTCGAGACGCTTGCGCCGGCGCTGACCATCCTCGTTATTCTCGGCGGGGCGCATCTCTTTCTTACCAACATCGTCGAGCCGGTGATGCTGGGCCGGTCACTCAATCTCTCGCCGCTCGCCATCATCCTCTCCTTGACCTTCTGGGGCATCATCTGGGGCATCGGCGGCCTGTTTCTGGCGGTGCCGATAACCGGCGCCATCGCAATCGCGTGCCGGCACCTCGAAGGCATGGGATGGTTCGCCGAGATGGTCGCCGGGCTGCCACCGCCGCCGCACCGCCGGCGCGGCAAGTCTGGCTGAACCCGAAGGCCGGGCAATGGCGGCCGCCACCTTGTGCCGCGATTGCGCCCATTGGGAACCGCATGAGCGCGACCGCTGTCCGGCCTGCGGCTCGACCCGTCTCGTCAATCATCCCGAGCTTCAAGACCTGTGGACCGCCCATATCGATTGCGACGCCTTTTATGCCTCGGTCGAGAAGCGCGACAACCCCGCGCTCGCCGACCGGCCGGTGATCGTCGGTCATGCCGGCGGCCGCGGTGTCGTCGTCACCGCCTGCTATATCGCCCGGCAATTCGGGCCGCGCTCGGCGATGCCGATGTACCGGGCGCTCCAACTCTGTCCCGCGGCGGTCGTGGTCCCGCCCAACATGGCGAAATACCGCGCCGTCAGCCGCGAAATCCGCACCCTCTTCCTCCAGGCGACGCCGCTGGTCGAGCCGGTCTCGCTCGACGAGGCCTATCTCGACCTATCGCCCGAGGCGCGGCGCTATGACCGGCCGGCGGCACTGCTCCTCGCCCGCCTCGCCCGCAGCATCGAGCAGCGCGTCGGCGTCACCGTCACGGTCGGCCTCAGCTATAACAAATTCCTGGCGAAGCTCGCCTCCGGCCACAACAAGCCGCGCGGCTTCACCACCATCGGCCGGGCCGAGGCGACGAATTTCCTGGCGCCCTTGCCGGTCGCGGCGATTCACGGCGTTGGCCAAGCCACGGCGCGGCATATGACCGAGGCCGGCATCACCCGGATCGCCGACCTGCAAGCGATGCCGGAGGACGAGCTGATCGCCCGCTTCGGCACGTTCGGCCGCCGCCTCGCCCACCTTGTCCAGGGCGAGGACCCGCGCCAAATCATCCCGGACCGCCCGACCAAGAGCGTATCGACCGAAACCACCTTCGCCCGCGACCTCAAAGCGTTCGAGCCGCTGGCGGCCGAACTCGACGCCCTCGCCCGGCAATTGGCCGACCGGCTCGACCGCGCCGGCCTCGCCGGCCGGACCATCGTCCTGAAGCTCAAGACCGCCGACTTCAAGAGCCTCACCCGTCAGACCCACCTTTCCCATCCGACCCGGCGCGCCGCCGTGATCCGGGAGCACGGCCTCCTCTTGCTGCGCCGCGAGGCCGATGGCCACCGCGCCTTCCGCCTCATCGGCATCGGCATCGGCGATGTCGCCCCCGCCGGCGACGCCGACCCGCCGGACCTCTTCGACCCGATGTGATTCAGGTGTCAATCAAGTCTGGCGGTATTTTTTCGCCAGCTCGACATAATAATGCGCCTCTGGCGCATCACGGCATCGGCGTTAGCGATGTCGTCCCTGCCAGCGACGCCGACCCTCCGGACCTCTTTTCCGCATGAGAGGACCGCCTGCTATTTCTCGCGAAGGTGCTTCAAGGCGCCGCCCCAGGCGACGAGTTGGTCGAGCATCGCCTTGAGATAGGTCTCGTGCATCGCGGCTGGCTTGAAGCTGCGGAAATTCTCGAAATCGGTGAACAGCGATAGCGCCACCTGCGCGCGCACGGTCGCGACCTGCGTCTCGGCCATGATGAGACGAAGCTGTTCCACCGCCCTGACACCGCCGGCGCTACCGAAGCCGACGAAGCCCGCGGCCTTGTTGTTCCATTCGGCATAGAGGTAATCGATGGCGTTCTTGAGCGCGCCCGGAACGCCGTGGTTGTACTCGGGCGTGACGAAGACGAAGGCGTCGAAGGCGGCGATCTTCGCCGCCCATTCCTTGGTGTGCCGATTGGCGTATTGGCCCAAAGAAGGCGGCGCCGCCTCGTCGAGCAGCGGCAGATCGTGGTCCTGGAGGTCGACCAACTCGAATTCGGCGTCGTCCCGCTGCTTCGCCAGGTCGTGAACCCAGCGGGCCACCGCCTCCGCGTTGCGCCCCGGCCGCGTGCTGCCGATGATGATGCCGATCCTGAGATTGCTCATGGGAACTCCGATGGCAAGTTGGTATAGCTAAGTGACCACCACCATATAAGTAACCGCGAGCGAACGTGAAGGAGGCACTTATTTGAAACGCAGTTACCTGAACCTCCCCGCCGATTGTCGCGGTGTCAGCGAGATCCTCGCCCGCGTCGGCGACAGGTGGACGGTGCTGACCATCATGTATCTCGGCGACGGACCGAAGCGGTTCAGCGAACTGCGCCGCCTCATCGGCGGCATTTCGCAGAAGATGCTGACCGTCACGCTGCGCGGCCTCGAGCGCAACGGTTTCGTCACCCGCACCGTGTTTCCGACGATTCCGCCACAGGTGGAATACGAGTTGACCGATCTCGGCCGCGATCTGCTGGTTCCGGTGCGCGCGTTGGGCGACTGGGCGCGGCTTAACCAGGCCCGCGTCGAGCGGGCGCACCAGCGCTACGACGATCACGCGGCGGCGACACTCCCCTTGCGCCGCGCGGGTTAGCGTTCAGCCACGATATTTGCGGGCGAGCTCGGTGTAGTAGTGCGCACTCGCCTTCATCACGGCATAGTCCGCCTCGCGCAGCTCGCGCATGAATTTCGCTGGCGCGCCGGCCCAGAGCTGACCCTTCGGGACCCGCTTACCCGGCGTGACGAGCGCGCCCGCCGCGACCATCGCGCCCGCCTCGACCACGGCGCCATCCATCACGCAAGCCTTCATGCCGATGAAGCAATTGTCCTCGAGCACGCAGGCATGGATGAGCGCCATGTGGCCGATGGTGATGTTGGCGCCGACCGTGACGCCCTCATGCATCACCGAATTGTCCTGGACATTGGAATTGCGGCCGATGCGGATGCCGCCCGAATCGCCGCGCAGCACGCAGCCATACCAGATGCCGGCACCCTCTGCGATCTCGACATCGCCGATAAGGGCGGCGTTCTCGGCGATCCAGCCGGTGGGATGAACCTTCGGGGTGAACTCGCCATAGGCGCGGATGATGCTCATGGGAATAGCGGCTCCTGGTCGAGGCCGGCGGCTTCGTCGAGGCCGAGCATGACATTCATGTCCTGCACCGCCTGGCCCGAGGCGCCCTTGACGAGATTGTCGATGGCGGAAATCACGATGGCGCGGCCTGAAAGCCGATCCTGCGCCAAGCCGATGAGGCAATAATTGGAGCCGCGGACGTGGTGGGTCGCGGGAAGCGCGCCGTCCTCAAGAACACGGACGAAATGCGCGTCCCGATAGGCGTCTTCAAGGATTCGCCGCAGATCGGTCATAGTCGCGCCTCGCGCCATGCGGACATAGATCGTCGAGAGGATGCCGCGATTCATCGGCATGAGGTGCGGGGTGAAGCTGACCTCAATCGGCCGGCCGGCGGCCCGCGACAGGCCCTGCTCGATCTCCGGCATGTGGCGATGGCGGGCGACGCCATAGGCGGTGATGCCTTCCGACACTTCGGCGAACAGGTTCGATTCTTTGGCGCTACGCCCGGCGCCGGTGACGCCGGATTTGGCGTCGATCACGATGTCGTCGGCATCGATGACGGCTTCGCGCACCAGCGGGATCAGCGGCAATTGCGCGCCCGTGGGATAACAACCCGGCACTGCGACGAGGCGGGCATTGGCGATGGCGTGACGCGTGACCTCGGTGAGGCCATAGACCGCCTCTTCCTGAAGCGCGACCGCGCGGTGGGCGTGGCCGTACCATTCCTCATAGAGCGCCGGATCGGCGAGGCGAAAATCGGCCGAGAGATCGAGGATGCGCAGGTTTTTCGGCAGACCGGCGATCACCTCCTGCGTGGTGCCGTGCGGCAGGCAGCAGAAGACGAGATCGACGGCGCTCCAATCGACCTCGGCGATGGTTTGAAGGCGCGGCAGGTCGCGGATGCGCAAATGCGGGAATACGGCACCGATCTCCTTTCCCGCCTGGCGGTCGGCGGTCAGCGCCCTGATCTCGGCATAGGGATGATGCGCGAGGAGGCGCAACAGTTCGGCCCCGGTATAGCCCGACGCGCCGAGGATCGCGATCCGTGTCTTGCCTTTAGCCATTTCTTCCGTCCACCTGGAACCCTACGATGATCATGTCGAGCGCGCCCGCAATTGCAACATTCTCGTGCGCGAGCTTACAGCAAGATCGCCGATGATTTGGTTGGTGCCGACGCGCGGATTCGAACCGCGGACCTACTGATTACGAATCGGAAATATGCGGTTTCCGGCACCCTTCCACAGTATCCGACTTTACGATAGATCAAAGGTTTATGGCGCAAATTTTAGCCGGCTGTTTCCGGTGACTTGACGTTTGGTGATACCTAGGTGATACCTAGGACCACATTCTTTGCCGATCCCGGGGCATAGGGGCAAGGGCTATGCAGGGCAAGATCACCAAGCGCTCGGTTGACGCATTGAAGC
>JBOHLV010000265.1:0-46458 GCA_050729815.1 Allostellaceae bacterium | reverse complement strand
CGGCAAGATCGTGCCGATGAAGCTCGAAGCCGGCCAATCCTTGATTTGCCGGAAAGAGACATTTCTTTGCGCCGAAAAGTCTGTGACTTTCTCGGTTGCTTGGCAGAAACGGATCGGCGCCGGTCTGTTCGGTGGCCAAGGCTTCATCCTGCAACAGGTGACCGGGCCGGGCACGGTGTTTCTCGACCTTTCCGGCGAATTGGTGGAGCGCGATCTCGCCGCAGGCGAGAAGCTGCTGGTTCATGCCGGGCATCTGGGCGTCATGGACCCCGGCATCAATTTCGATATCCAGATGGTGCCCGGCTTCAAGAATATCCTCTTTGGCGGTGAAGGTCTTTTTCTTGCCACCGTGACCGGACCGGGCCATGTCATGCTGCAAAGCATGCCGATCATCAATCTCGCCGAGGAGATTGCGTTGCACATGCCGGCGCAGGGCGGCGGGACGAGTTCGGGCACGGTCGGCACCGCGGTCGGCGCGGCCGCGGTCGGTGGCATTCTGGGCAGCCTGCTCGGCGGCGACCGCAGCTAAGGGAGGCACGGCGATGGACACGCGGCTCGAATTCGTTTTTCAAATCCTGGTCCGGTTCGCGTCCAGAACCCAGATCGGCCTGTTGCCGAGCGGGGTGCGACGCGGCTTCACCCCGACCTAGGGCGGCGAGATTTCGGGGCCGCGGCTCACCGGCCGGGTCGTCCCCGACAGCGGCGGCGATTATGCGAGCTGGTGGCCCAACGGCGTCGTCGAGTTCGATGCCAAATATCTCCTTGAAGCCTCGGACGGGACGCTGATCGTCATCAAGAATCGCGGCTTCCGCCACGCCCCGCCTGACGTGTTGCGCCGGATGGAAGCGCTGGAGCCGGTCGATCCCGATCAATATTACATGCGTATTGCGCCGACGTTCGAGGCGCCGGTCGGCCCGCATGACTGGCTCGGCCGCACGCTCTTCGTCGGCGCGGCTGACCGCCGGGCCGACCATTCGATCTTCCGCTATTTCGCCGTTCTCTAAGCCGGGACGCCGCGCCGAAGGTGGCCAAGGCGCGGCGGGAATGGTAAACCCCCGGCCGGTATCGGGATGCAGAACGGGGAGGCAGGAATGGCGGAGCTTTCGGGGAAGGTCGCGGTCGTCACCGGCGGCAGCAAGGGCATCGGCCGCGCGATCGCAGAGGGGCTGGCGCGGGACGGCGCCAAGGTGATGATCTCGGCGCGCGACCCGGCCGCGCTCGAAGAAGCGGTCGGCGCCATCCGCAATGGCAAGGGCGAGGCGGCATCGATCGCGCTCGATCTTCGTGAGCCGGAGGCGCCGGCGAAGCTCGCCGCCGCGGCGCTGCGGCAATGGGGCCGGATCGACATCGTCGTCAACAATGCCGGCGCGACCCAGCGGGGCGATTTCCTCACCCTCACCGACGACCAATTCATCGACGGCTTCGCCTTGAAATATTATTGCAGCGTGCGGCTCACCCGTGCCGCCTGGCCGGAGCTGAAGGCGCGGCGCGGCTCGATCGTCAACATCATCGGCATCGGCGCCCGCACGCCCGCCGCGCATTTCACCATCGGCGGCTCGGTCAATGCCGCCTGTCTCGCCTTCACCAAGGCGATGGCGGAGCAGGGCATCGCCGACGGCGTTCAGGTCAATGCCATCAATCCCGGCCCGGTGCGCACCGACCGCCAGATGCGCTGGCTCGAAGAAACGGCGAAGACCGAAGGCATCACCGTCGATGCCGCCATCGCCCGGATGGTGAAGGCGGCACGCGTCACCCGCATGGGCGAGCCGGAAGACATCGCCCATCTCGTCGGCTTCATCGTCTCGACTAAGGGCAGCCTCTTCCAGGGTGCGCTCATCGATATGGAAGGCGGCGCGACCAAGACGATCTGACGCGCGCCCCCCATTGCGCCTGCTCCATGTCATTGCCGGCGGCGAATTCGGCGGCGCCGAGACCTTCGCCCAGGACGCGATCACGGCGCTCGCCGAGCGCGGCATCGAACAGCGGGTCGTGACCCGGCCGCATGCCTTGGCGCTTCGCCGCTTTGCCGCGGCCGGGGTGCCGGCGCGGCACTTCGGCTTTTCCCGGCTCGATCGCTGGCGCGGCGGCCGCGCGATGATCCGGCGCGAGGCAGCTTCGTTCAAGGCCGACCTCGTCCATGCCTGGATGGCGCGCGCCGCCTCCTTCGTGCCGGCAGATATGCCGTGCCCGGTCGCGGGCTGGCTCGGCGGTTATTACGACCTCAAATATTATCGCCAGGTCGATTTCCAAATCGGCGTCACCCGCGGCATCGTCGATTACCTCGTCGAGAACGGCGTGGCGCGGGAGCGGGCTTTTCTGGTCCATGTCTTCGGCACCATGGCGCCGGCGCCGGCGGCCGATCGGGCGTCGCTCGAGACGCCGGCCGATGCGCCGCTCCTCCTCGTCATGTCGCGGCTTCATGAAAAGAAGGGCATCGACACGATCCTCACCGCTGTTGCGGAGTGTCCGGGCGTCTATCTGTGGCTTGCCGGCGAGGGGCCGGAGCGGGCGCGATATGCGGCGCTGTCGCATACCCTCCAACTCGATGACCGGGTGCGGTTCCTCGGCTGGCGCACCGACCGTGCCGCCCTCTATGCGGCGGCCGACATCGTGGCGCTGCCGAGCCGGTATGAGCCGTTCGGCGCCGTCATTCCGGAGACGTGGAGCGTCGGTCGGCCGCTGATCGCGACCCGCGCCGCCGGTGCCGCCGCCTATGTCACCGACGAGGCCGACGGTCTCCTGGTGCCGATCGATGATCCGCCGACGCTCGCCGCGGCGATCCGCCGGCTCGTCGGCGATGCCGATTTGCGCCAACGGCTCATATCAGGCGGCACCGAAACCTATCGCCGACTCTTCACCAAAGAGGTGGTGATGGAGAGCCTCCTTGAGGCCTATGACACGATGCTGCGCCTCGGCAAGCGCGCTTCCTAACCGGCATGGCTGAGAAACAAGAGCCGCGCCCGGCCATAGCGCCGCTCATCGAGAAGCGCGAAGCCGGCGGGCGGGGCGAAATCGGGCTTAGCCGGCAATTCGAGCGCGATGATCGCGCCCGGCGCGATCCAGCCCTGGGCGGCGAGCGCCACCAGCGCCGGCGCCGCGACATCCTCGCCATAAGGCGGGTCCATCAGCACGAGATCGCACAGGCTCGCGGCGCGCGGCGGGTAGAGCGCATTGGCGGCGAGCACCGTGGCGCGGGCCTCTTCGCCGAGATGCCGGATGTTCGCTTCAAGCAGCAGGCGGGTGGCGCGGTCGCGTTCGAGGAAGGTTGCGGCCGCGGCGCCACGCGACAGGGCTTCGAGGCCGAGTGCGCCGCTCCCCGCGAAGGCGTCGAGCACCCGCGCATCGGCGATGCGGTCGCGCTCGGCAAAGCCGGCATGGGAGAGAATGTCGAACAGCGCCTCCCGCGTCCGCGCCGCGGTCGGCCGCACCGCGCCGCCCGGCGACACGCGAAGCGCGCGGCCCCTATGCCGGCCGGCGATGATGCGCAAGAGGTGGCACCAATTTGTGGCCGAGTTCTGCACGCATGATGCCGCGTGGCACCTCGGCGGCGGCGCCGCGCGGCAGGTCGCCCAACTGGAACGGGCCATAGGCGATGCGGATGAGCCGCGTCACCTGGAGTTCGAGATGCGCAAGCACCTTGCGGATTTCGCGGTTCTTGCCCTCTTCGAGGCTCAAGGTGAGCCAGGCATTGGCGCCTTGGACGCGATCGAGCGCGGCCGTGATCGGGCCGTACTGGGTGCCGTCGAGGCGCAAGCCGCGCCCCAGCGCCGCCAGTTGTTCGGCCGTCACCGCGCCATGGACCCGAACGCGATAGCGCCGGCGCCAGCCCCGTGCCGGCAATTCGAGCGCGCGGGCAAGGGCGCCGTCATTGGTCAAAAGCAATAGACCTTCCGAATTGAGGTCGAGCCGCCCGACCGAGATCACTCGCGGCAGGCCGGGCGGCAGATGGTCGAAGACGGCCGGCCGGCCGGCCTCGTCCTTATGGGTCGTGACGAGTCCCGCGGGCTTGTGATAGCGCCACAGCCGCGTCGCCGCCGCGGCGGGGAGCAGCTTGCCATCGACCTCGATCCGGCTTTGGTCATCGACATCGCGGGCCGGGCTCGCCAGCACGTCGCCATCGACCGCAACGCGGCCGGCGGCGATCCAGCGCTCGGCCTCGCGGCGCGAGCACAGGCCCGCCCGCGCCAACCGTTTCGCGATCCGCTCGCTCATACCCGCGTCGCGGCCGCGATCAGCGCCATGAAAATCCGCGCATCGCCCGGGGAGATCGCATATTCCGGGTGCCATTCGACGCCGATGACGAAGCGCCGGCGCGGGTCTTCGATGCCTTCGATGATGCCATCCGGCGCGCGCGCATCGATAACGAGGCCGGGCGCCGCGTCCTTCACCGCCTGATGATGGGCGCTGTTGACCGGCATCTCGTCCATGCGGGTGACACGGTGGAGCAGGGTGCCGGGCTCGATGCGGATGGTGTGGCCGGGCTCGGTGCGGGGATTGGGCTGCTCATGGGCGAGCGCACCCGGGAATTCGTCGGGAATATGCTGAATGAGCGTGCCGCCGAGGGCGACGTTCAAGAGCTGCATGCCGCCGCAAATGCCGAGCACGGCCTTCTCCGCCGCGACCGCGCCGCTGGTGATCGCAAGCTCGAATGCCGTGCGGTGGTTCTTGGTCGTCACCGTGGCGTGCCGGGATGAGGCGCCGAACAAGGCGGGATCGACATCGAAGGCGCCGCCGGTGACGACCAGCCCGTCGATGAGGGCGAGATAGTCCGCCACCCGCGCCGGTTCATGCGGCAACAGGATCGGCAACCCGCCGGCGCGCGCCACCGCCTCGCAATAATTCTCGCGGATGGCGTACCAGGGATGGGTCTTCGAAAAACCACCCGGCGGCTCCCTGTCGAGCGTCAGGCCGATGATCGGGGGCATCATGCACAGATTCTAATAGCAGCGCGGGTTCTCGGCAACGGGAGGTCTGGCACGGCGTTCCCGCATTTGCGCGGGGGCGCGGCAGTCGCTACTTTATGAGAAAGCCCATCCCGAAGGAGCCGCCGCGATGTCGAAGATCGAACCCGATAAGCTGAAAACCTATACAAGGCCGCCAGGCCTGCCGTTCCGCATCCAGAAGATCGGCCATGTCGTCTTGAATGTCACCGACATGGACCGCTCGGTCAAATTCTATACCGAGGTGTTGGGCTTCAAGGTCTCCGACGTCTATAAGGAGGACATGATGCCCGGCGGCATGGTGTTCATGCGCTTCAGTTCGGACCATCACGGCGTCGCCCTGGTCGGCGGCATGCCGCATGAATCGAAGAGCATCGAGCTCAATCATTTCGCCTTCGAGGTCGGCACCCTCGACGAGGTGCTGCGCGCGGCGACGCATCTCCACAAGCACCACGTCCAGGTCGATTTCGAAGGCCGGCGCCGCGCCGGCGTCCAGATCGCGGTCGAGTTTCGCGATCCCGACGGCCATCGGCTCGAAATCTATTGGGGCCTCGACCAGGTCGGCAGCGACGGCCATGTCCGCCCAGCCAATGAATGGAAATGGGCGCATAGCCTTTATGACGCCGTTACCGACCCGGTGAGGGGCCAGGATACGGTGCTGGCCGATCCGGACCTTCTGAAGAAATTCAAAACGGCGCTGGAGAGCGCGAAGTAAGGCGGCCGCGGCATGACTGCGCCGTCGCTCTCGGCGACGCTTATCGGCTTCGGCGAGGCCGGGTCGATCCTGGCGGCGGGCCTCGTCACGGCCGGGGCGCAAAGCGTCGCCACCTATGACATCAAGTTCGACCGCGCCGACTTTGCGCCCGACATGATGGCAAAGGCAAAACGCCTCGGCGTCCATCCCGCGCCGACGCCACAAGAGGCGGCGGCGGGGTCGGAAATCATCATCGCCGCCGTCACCGCGACCTCGGCCCTGGAAGCGGCGCGGACCGCGGCGGGCTACATCACGCCGGCGCAATATTATCTCGACATCAATTCCGATTCGCCCGGCACCAAGCGCGCGGCGGCGGCGCTGATCGAGGGCGCCGGAGGGCGCTATGTCGATGTCGCGGTGATGGCGCCGGTGCCGCCCCACGGCATCAGGGTGCCGATGGCGATCGGCGGCAGATGGAGCCGGGTCGTCGCCGAGCGGCTCATCCCGTTCGGCTTCCGGATCGAGCCGTTCGATCGCGAGGTCGGATTCGTCTCGGCGATGAAGATGTGCCGCAGCGTGATGATCAAAGGGATCGAGGCGCTCGTCATCGAGGCGATGACGGCCGCGGTCGCCTATGGTGTCGAGGATTATGTCATCCCGACCCTTGATGAATATTTCAAGGGCAAGGATTGGCGCGGCCAATCCGAATATATGATGGGTCGCGTCATCGAGCATGGCGAGCGCCGCGCCGCCGAAATGCGCGAGGCGGCGAAGACGGTGGCGGAGATTGGACTCGATCCCTTGATGACCGCCGCGACGGCGGCGCGCCAGCAATGGGTCGCCGACCGCGTTCCGCGCGACAAATTCAAGGGCAAGACGCCGGCGCTCAAGGATTATGCCGCCGCGATTGCCGAGGCGGCACAGAAGCAATAAAGCGTCGCACCTATCCCGGGGCGGCGCGCCGTGTCCGGAACTTCCGCAGGTAGTAGAGGAATTCGCCGACGAGGCCGCGGCGGAAGACGAGAATGATGAGGACGATGATGACGCCGATCACCACCGGCACCGGCACGCCGATGCCGGCGAGATATTCGTCCATCGCGACGACGATGATGGCGCCGACGACCGGCCCCATCAACGTCCCCATGCCGCCCAAGAGCACCATCAGCAAGACCGCGACCGACGTCGTGAAATCGACATCGGTCAGCGTGACGAGGCCGAGCGCGATCGCCTTCAAGGAGCCGGCGACCCCGGCGAGCGTCGCCGACAGCACGAAATTCATCAGCTTGTAGCGATCGACGGGGAAGCCCAGCGAGATCATGCGTGGCTGATTGTCCTTGATCGCGCGCAAGACTTGGCCGAAGGGCGACATCCACACCCGGCGCACCAGAAGATAGCCAAGGAAGAAGATACCGGCGGTTGTGTAATACATCGCCATGTTGTTGTTGAGATTGACGATGCCGAAGAGCCAGCCGCGCGGCACCCCCTGGATGCCGTCCTCGGCATGGGTGAAGGGTAGACGAAGGGCGAGGAAATAGACCACTTCGGCCAAGGCCAGCGTCACCATCGCGAAGATGAGGCCGCTGCGCCGGATCGCGATGATGCCGGCAATGAAGCCGAGAAAGGCCGCGGTCACGGTGCCGGCCAGGATCGCGAGTTCAAAGGGGAAGCCGAATGCCTTTGCCGTCTCGGCCGCGATATAGCCGGCGCCGCCGAAGAAGGCGGCATGGCCGAAGGACAAAAGGCCGCCACCGCCGATGAGGAGATTGAAGGCACAGGCGAAGAGGGCCATGCACAGCATCTCCATCAGGAACACCGGATAGACGAAGAACGGCGCGGCGATCAGGATGACGACGCCGATCGCCATCCACACCCATTCGAGGCTACTTCCCTTCGCTTCGTGCCGGGGGAGCGCGCCGATGTCGAGCGCCATTCTAGTGCTCCCGCCCGAACAGCCCGGCCGGCTTCACCATCAGCACCGCGATCATGATGGCAAAGATGACCATGTTGGAGGCTTCGGGATAGAACACCTTGGATAGGCCTTCGAGCACGCCGAGGGAAAGGCCGGAGACGATCGAGCCGAGGATCGAGCCGAAGCCGCCGATTACGACCACCGCGAACACCGGCACCAGGATGTCGCCGCCCATCATCGGATTGACGGAATAGATCGGCGCGGCCAGCACGCCGGCGACCCCGGCAAGCGCGACGCCGCCGCCGAACGCCATCGTCACCATCAGCGGCACATTGATGCCGAAGGCGCGCACCAGGGTCGGGTTCTCCGTCGCCGCCCGCAGATAGGCGCCGAGCCGGGTCTTCTCGATGGCGTACCAGGTGCCGAAGCACAGGATCAGCGACGCCACCACGACCCAGGCGCGGTACTGCGGCATGAACATGAAGCCGAGATTATAACCGCCGGTCAGCGGCTCGGGGTTCGGATAGGGCTGGCCGGAGGTGCCGTACCAATGGACGAACAGACCCTGGATGATCTCATAAAGCCCGAGCGTCAGCAGCAGGCCGTAAAGATGGTCGAGATGATAGATGTGACGGATGATGGTGCGCTCCATCACGACACCGACGATGGCGACCGCGATCGGTGCCACGACCAGCGCCGGCCAATAGCCGATCCCGGCATATTGGAGGAGCATCCAGGCGAAGAACGCGCCCAGCATGTAGAACACGCCCTGCGCCGCGTTGATGACGCCGAGGAGACCGAAAATGATCGCGATGCCAAGGCTCAGCATCGCATAGAACGAGCCGTTGATCAGCCCCACCAGTAATTGCGCGAACAGCGCCATGGCCGACATGGCCAGTCACCCTCCCCTCTAGACCCCGAGATATTCCTCGAGCCGTTCCATCTTGCCGGCGATCTCGGCCTTGGTGATCATGTCGACGACCCGGCCGTTCTCCATGACATAATGGCGGTCGGCGACATCGGCCGCAAAGCGGAAATTCTGCTCGACCAGCAGCACGGTCAGGCCTTTCTGCTTGATGGTGTCGAGCACGAGGCGGATATGCTGCACGATGACCGGCGCCAGGCCCTCGGTCGGTTCGTCGAGCAGCAGGAACTGCGCGCCGGTCCTGAGGATGCGGGCGATCGCCAGCATCTGCTGCTCGCCGCCCGAGAGCTTGCTGCCCGGGCTCTTGGCCCGTTCCTTCAGATTGGGAAACAGGCGATGGAGCTCGTCGAGCGTCATCCCGCCCGGCGCCAGTACCGGCGGCAGCGTCAGATTCTCGCTGACGGTGAGGCTCGAAAAGATGCCGCGCTCCTCCGGCACATAGCCGACTCCGAGCCGCGCCACGCGCTCGGGCTGGAAGCGGATGGTCTCGGTGCCCATCACCTTGATCGAGCCCTCGCGCTTCGCCAGGATGCCCATGACCGCGCGCAAGGTGGTGGTCTTGCCGACGCCGTTGCGGCCGACGATGGTGACAATCTCGCCCTCGCCGATCTTGAGGTCGACGCCGTGGAGCACGTGGCTTTCGCCGTAATGGCCATTGAGGCCGGCGATTTCGAGCACCTCAGGCGGCATGGCTCGTGCCCATGTAGGCCTCGATCACCGCCGGATTCTTTGACACCTCGTCATAGCTGCCGTCGGCCAGAATCTCGCCGCGCTGCATCACCGTGATGCGATGGGAGAGATCGGCGACGACCCCGAGATTGTGCTCGACCATCAGTACCGTGCGGTTCTGGGCGACGCGGCGGATCAGCTCGACGATGCGGCCGATATCTTCATGCGCCATGCCCGCGGTCGGCTCATCGAGCAGCATGAGCTCGGGTTCGAGGGCGAGCGTGGTCGCGAGCTCGAGCGCCCGCTTGCGGCCATAGGGCAGCTCGGCCGCAACCAGATCCTGTTGGTTTTCGAGGCCGACCTCGGCCAGGAGCGCGCGCGCCCGATCGTTCAACTCGCTCAATACCCCTTCGGAGCGCCAGAATGCGTAATTGTAGGGCCGGAACCGCTGCAAGGCGACGCGCACATTGTCCAAGACGGAGAGGTGCGGAAATACCGCCGAGAGCTGGAACGAACGCACGATGCCGCGCCGTGCGATGTCGTACGGCTTGCTGTAGGTAATCTCCTTGTCCTTGAAATAGATATGGCCACTGGTTGGCGACAGGAACCGGGTCAGGAGGTTGAAGAACGTGGTCTTGCCGGCGCCGTTGGGGCCGATGAGGGCGTGAATGCTGCCGCGCCGCACATCGAGACTGATATTCTGCACCGCGACGAAGCCGGCAAAGGATTTGGTCAGCGCCTCGGTGCGCAGGAGAACGGCGGAGTCACTCATGAGAGAGAGGCATGACCGAGGGGCGGCAGTGGCGGTTCGTGCCGCCGCTGCCGCCCCTAAAGCCCGCTATTTGCCCGCGTCTTTGATGTAAGGGCAATGGCCCTGATCCATCGGGCGGAACGCCTTTTTGCCGGGGATCGTCGCGAGCAGTTTCACGAGATCGTGGGGCCCCTTCGATTCCTTCGGGGTCTTCACCTGGACCAGGAAGACGCTGTGGACCATGCGCCCGTCTGGCCGCAGGATGCCATGCTTCGTAAAGGCATCGTCGACGACATGATGCTGCATCCAGGGAAAGATCTTCGCTGGATTGTCCGAATGGGTCGCTTGCGCCGCCAAAAGATAGGTATGAACAGCGGAATAGAGTCCAGCCATGAGATAGGGCGCCATGCCCTTCTCACGCATCTGGTACTGCTTCGCGAACCATTCCGATTTCGGCCGATTGGCGCCGGGATACCACGGCAGCGACATGATCGCGCCGTGTAGCACCGAAAGACCGCCATCGCTCTTGATGAACGGAATGTCGAGGCTGAGCGGTACGATCTTCATGCCCTGAGCGAGCAGGCCGAATTGTTGAGCCGTCTTGATGGCGTTGTTCATGGGGGGGCCGGCGTCGGTGAGCGCCAGCACCTTCGCCCCCGAGGCCTGGGCCTGAAGGATGAAGGACGACATGTCCGAGACATTGAAGGGGTGATAGACGATGCCGAGCACCTTGCCGCCCGCCTTCTTAACCGCCGCCGCCGTCGAATTGGAAAGCAGGTGGCTGAAATTGTAGTCGGCGCCGATGATGTACCAGGTCTTGCCGAGATACGGCACCGCCTCGCCCATCGCCTTGCCGAACTGATAGGTATCATAGGTCCATTGCGCGCTATAGGGGGCGCATTGCGTGCCGGTCAATTCGGAGGAGCCGGCCATGCTGTAGAGCACCGCCTTGTGGCGCTGGCGGGCGACATTCTGCACCGCGAGCGCGACCGCCGAGTTGACCACATCAAGAATGGCGTCGACATGCTCGCGATCGTACCAGCGCTCGGCGATCGAGACGCCGATATCGGGCTTGTCCTGATGGTCGCCATGGACGACGACGATCGGCACGCCGTCGATCTTGCCATGGAACTGATCCACCGCGATCTGAGTCGCGACGATCGGCCCATTGCAATTGCCGTTGCCGACGCAATAGATGCCCGAAAAATCGTCGAGGATGCCGAGTTTGATCATATGATTGGAAAATTGCGCGTGCGCGCTGACCGCCGCAACCATCATTGCCGCGGCGGCCGCCAGGCCGAGTCTCATCCGCATCTTGGTTTCCTCCCGTCGGAAAAGGCGCGCCGACACCAGTGCCGGCCCTGAAAGCGATATTTTCTATAACCTAATTGGCGGCGCCGACATCCGTCAAGCGAAGCCCGCAGTGGCCGCCATGCCGTCCCTCCCGGCCGCTTTCCCGTCGGTCCGGTCCTGGCGCCGTTTCGCCGCCCCGGCATTGTGTTATGGTGCCGCGAGAGGTTCCCTATGACCGAGACCCGCAAGCTCGCCGCCATTCTCGCATCGGATGTCGTCGGCTATAGCCGGCTTGCCGGCGCCGATGAGGAAGGGACTGTGGCACGGCTGCGCGCGTTGCGCCACGAGCTGCTCGACCCGACGATCGCCGCCCATCACGGCCGCACCGTCAAGACCGCGGGGGACGGGATGCTGATCGAATTCGCGAGCGTGGTCGATGCGGTGCGCGCCGCGGTCACGGTGCAGGGCGAGTTGGCGAAGCGCGGCGCCGGCATCCCGCCCGATCGGCAGATTCGCCTCAGGATCGGGATTCATCTCGGCGATGTGCTGGTGGAGGGCGACGGCGATCTTTTCGGCGACGGCGTCAACATCGCGGCCCGGCTCGAAGGCATCGCGGAGCCGGGCGGCATCTGTCTTTCCGAGGATGCCTGGCGCCAGGTACGCGACCGGATCGACATCGCCTTCGCCGATCTCGGCGAACGGAGTCTCAAAAACATCGCGCGTCCCGTGCGGGTCTATGGGGTCGCGCCTGCGGAATCGTTGCCGGCGTCCTCGCCGGCAACGGCGGAATCGCCGGGCGGGGCGTCGCTGCCGCGGCTCAGCATCGTCGTCTTGCCGTTCGCCAACATGTCGGGCGATGCCGAACAGGAATATTTCGTCGATGGCCTGACCGAGGACCTGACGACCGAATTGTCGCGCATGCCGGGGGCGTTCGTGATCGCCCGCAACACCGCTTTCACCTGGAAGGGCAAGGCCGCCGACGTGAAGGCGATCGGCCGCGAGCTTGGTGTGCGTTACGCCTTGGAAGGCAGCGTCCGCAAGGCGGGTAGCCGCGTCCGCGTCAATGTTCAGTTCATCGATGCCGAGACCGGCGCCCATCTCTGGGCCGATCGGTTCGACCGCGACCTTACCGATCTCTTCGCGCTGCAGGACGCCGTCACCCTCGAACTCGCCGGCGTGCTCAACGTGCAGCTTGTCGAGGCGGAAACGCGCCGCAGCCGGGCCAAGGCCAATCCCGACGCGCTCGATCTGGTGCTGCGCGCCCGCGCCGCCGCCAATCGCGGCCTGTCGCGCGAGCATAACGACGCCGGCCTCAAGCTCTTCGAGGCGGCGCTGCGGCTCGACCGCGACAATGTGGCGGCCCTATGCGGCGCGTCGGAGGCGCTGATCGGTGGCGTGACCTCGCTTTGGAGCGAGGACATGGCGGGCGATTTGGCGCGAGGCGAGACCCTGGCGGCGCGCGCGCTGGCACTCGACCCGCAAAACCACGAATGCCATTTCGTCATGGGCTTCGCGCGCCGGGTACAGTTGCGTTTCGACGAGGCCATCATCGAATACGAGGCGGCGCTGCGCGGCAACGGCAATTACGCCTGGGCTCACACTGAGATGGGCTTCGCCAAGAGCTTTTCCGGCCGGCCGCGCGAGGCCCTGCGGCATTTCGATGAATCGATTCGGTTGAGCCCACGTGATCCGGGTCTCTTCCTCGGTCATTTCGGTATCGGCCAGGCGCGTTTTGCCCTCGGCGAATACGCGGCCGCGGTCGAGGCGCTGAATCGGAGCATCGCGCTCAATCCCGGCTTCTCTTGGTCACGTCTGGTGCTGGCGGCGGCGCTGGTTCTGGTCGGCCGCATGGCGGAGGCGCAAACCGCGCTTGCCGGCTATTCCCGCACCGATCCGATGGCCCGGACGATCGCTGCGCTCAAGGCGAATGCCACGATTGGCCGAGACTATGTGCCGACGCTCTACGACGCGCTTCGCCGGGCGGGGATGCCGGAGGGGTGAGCGATCCGGCGCTCGATACGGCCGAACCGGCCGCGCTTGCCATCGGCCTCTGCGCCGCGATCGTCGCCGCCACCGGCGACGAGCCGCGCATCCTGGTGATCCGCACGCCAAGCGGCCTCGACGCCTTGCCTTCGGGTCCGTTCGAGGCGCGGCACCGCACGCTCGAGGCGGGCCTGCGCAACTGGGTCGAGCGCCAGACCCATCAGGCACTGGGCTATGTCGAGCAGCTCTATACCTTCGGCGATCGCGACCGCCGCGAGACCGATGGCGCCGGTGCCGGCCGGGCGCTGTCGATGGCCTATCTCGCGCTCGTCCATGCGGCGCGGCCCGCCGGCACCGCCGCGGCGTCATGGCAGAGCTGGTATCGCTATTTTCCATGGGAGGATTGGCGTGCCGGCCGCCCGGCGCAGATCGACGCCATCGAGCAGCGCGTCGGGAACTGGGCAGCCGCCGGCGGCCAGCTCCGCGAGGAGCGGCTGCGGCTCAATTTCGGCCTCGGCGGCGCGCGCTGGAACGAGGAGCGCGTCTTGGAACGCTATGAAATGCTCTATGAGGCGGGCCTCGTGCCGGAGCGGCGGGGCGATCGCGGTGAGGGCGCACCGCTGCCGGAGCGGGTGACCGGCATCGCCATGGCGATCGACCATCGCCGCGTCCTCGCGACCGCGATCGCGCGCCTGCGCGGCAAGATCAAATACCGCCCGGTGGTGTTCGAGCTGATGCCGCCTTCCTTCACGCTTTCCGAATTGCAGCGCGGGGTAGAGGCGCTGGCCGGCGTGCGTCTTCACAAGCAGAATTTCCGCCGCCTCGTCGAGGGCCAGGGCCTGGTCGAGGAAACCGGTGAGACGCGCAGCGAGACCGGCGGCCGGCCGGCGCGCCTCATGCGCTATCGCCGCGAGGTGCTGGTGGAGCGTTTGGCGCCGGGCGTGCGCCTGCCGGCGGCGCGGCGGGCCTGAATTCTGAATGGTCCGGTTTGGCGGTACGCTCCTCGCCCTCTTGGCGGCGCTCAGCCTCGGCGCCTGTCAATCGGGCCGGGTCTCGTGCCGCCTCGTGCGTCAAGCCGAGATTCCGGTGGAGACCGGCGGAACTCTTGCCCTGGTGTCGCCCGAGATCGACGGCACACCGATGGTCTTCGTGCTTGATACCGGCGCGGAAACGTCGGTCTTGAGCACCGCGGCATTAAAACGTCTCGGCATTGCGTTCGACTTCCGGCGCCAGGCCCGGCTCAACGGTGTTGGCGCGGCGCTGACCACCGTGACGGCCACGATCGGTCGCCTGCGGCTCGGCGGGCTCGTCATTCGCGATCATCGGGTGGCGGTCGACCCGCATCTCCTCGCCGGTTCCGGGGGCGCACGGCCCGACGGCATGCTCGGTGCCGACATCCTGTCGCGCTACGATATCGACCTCGATCTGCCGCGCCGGACCATGACGCTCTATCGCGCGCGTCCCTGCGCCGGCGCGACGCCGCCCTGGTCGTTCCCCTATCTGCGCGCGCCGGCCGCGCGCCGCCGCAATCAGCTAATGATCCCGATCACCCTCGACGGTCACCCGATCGCCGCGGCCATCGACACCGGCACCACCGCCGCAATCATCGTCGGCGCGCGTGCCGCCCGGCGAACCGGGGTCACGGCTCGAATGCTGGCGCGGGATCGAATCGCCCGGATCGGCGGCTTCGCGGCTCCCAAGGTCGCAATCCGCCTTCACCGGTTCGAGGCTCTGCGCGTTGGCGATGATCTGGTGCGCGACCCGCTGCTGCCAGTGGCGCCCTTGCCACCCGGGATCGACGCGCTCATCGGGCTCGGCTATCTGCGGCATCATCGGCTGTGGCTCGCCTATGCGAGCGCACATGTCTTCATCGCCAAGCCCCGCGGCGGCGGCGGCGCGCGCTGACTAGCGATCGTCCTCGCCAGATTTCGCCGGCTCGGGATCGGCGGCCAGCATCTCGGTGTACATCGGATTCGCGACCGGGAAGCCGAACCGTTTTGCCTTTTCTTCATCGACCGGCCCGCGCGGAAACGCGGCGAGCGTCGCCTCGAAGCGCTGGCGCACGCCTTCCTTGAACTCGTTATGGGTGAAGATGAAGAGGAGGTCGCGGCGGATCGCGTCCATCACCATCTCGCCGACCAGGATCGGGTCCATCCACACCGGGGACGGCGCGCGCGTCGCCAGCGCGCTTTCGATTTCGCCGAGTCCGGTGTTGCGATATTTCTCGGGCCGCAGCTTCGCCACCTCATGGATGTTGGTGGTGATCGGGCCGGGGCACAGCACGGTGACGCCGATATGGTCGGGGGCGAGTTCCGCCCTGAGGCTCTCCGAGAGGCCGACCACCGCCGCCTTCGCCGTGACATAGATGGTGGCGCCGGCGCCCGGCAGCACGCCCGCCATCGAGGCGGTATTGACGATATGGCCGCCTTCGCCATGGGCGAGGAGCCGCGGCATGAAGGTCTCGATGCCGTTGACGACGCCGCCGAGATTGACGCCGATACCCCAATCCCAATCGTCAAAGGTCGCCGTCCTGGCGCCGCCGAGAATCCCGACCCCGGCATTGTTGCACAGCACATGAACCTTGCCGGAGACGCGCTCGGCCTCGTCGGCGGCCGCCGCCATCGCGGCGCGGTCGGTGACGTCGAGGCGGATGAAGTGGACGTTGTTGGCGCCCTTGAGTTCGGCCGCCGCGGCGTCGAGATGATCCTGCCTCACATCGGCGATCACCACTTTCATGCCGTTCCGCAGGAACACCTGCGCCATGCCGAAGCCGATGCCGCTGGCGCCGCCGGTCACGAACGCGACCTTGCCTTCCACATGCTCCAATTCGCTCACTCCCTTGTCATTGGGTCTCGCCCCACACCTCGCGCGCGGTTTCGACGACGCGTTCGAGCTTCCGCCATTGCTCACTCTCCGTCATCGCCTCGGCGGCCGCGACCGAGGCGAAGCCGCATTGCGGGGAAAGGCAGAGCTGCTTCATCGGCACGATCTTCGCCGCCGCGTCGATGCGGCGCTTCAATTCATCCCGTTCCTCGACCGCACCGCGCTTGGTTGAGACCAGGCCCAGCACCACTTTCCTGCCCTTCGGCACGAAGCGCAAGGGCGCGAAGCCGCCGGCCCGGGCATCGTCGAATTCGAGGAAGAAGCCGTCGACTGCCAGCCCCGCGAACAGCGTCTCGGCGACGAAGTCATAGCCCCCTTCGGCAAAGCCGGTGCCGCGGAAATTGCCGCGGCAGGTATGTAGCATCACCGCCATGTCGGCGGGCTTCTGGCTAAGCGCCGCGTTCAAGAGCTCGATATAGGCGAGATGGATGTGCTCGCCATCGACGCCGAGGCGCGTCACCTCCGCACGCTGCACGGGGTCGCACAGCGCCGCGAAGCTGGTGTCGTCGAGCTGAAGATAGCGGCAGCCGAGCCGTCCGAGCCCTTCGATCTCGGCGCCATAGACCTGCGCGAGGTCCGACCAGAACAGCGCGAGATCGGGATAGACGGCGGGATCGATGAGCTGCGGTCCGCCGCGGCGATGCAGCACGCCCGGCGCCGGAATCGTGATCTTGGCGGTGCCTTGGGTCTCCCTTTGGAGAAAGGCGAAATCGTCGGCGAAGATGGTGTGGTCGAGATGGAGCCGTCGCGCCGCGTGAAGCGCGCTCGCGGTGAATTGGAACACGCCCTGGCTGGTGGTCGGCGGCGCCACCAGCCGGTCGAGTTCCGTGATGCCGCCGATCTGGCGATAGAAATCCCAATGCCAGGAATCGCGGCGAAACTCGCCGTCGGTGATGCCGCGAAGCCCGACCGCTTCCTGGCGGCGCACGGCGTCGCGGATCGCGTCATCCTCGATCCGGCGCAGCGCAGCCTCGTCGATCAGGCCGCGCCTCTTGTCATGGCGGGCCTGAAGCAGGGGGCGCGGACGGATGAGGCTGCCGACATGGTCGGCATGAAACGGTGGCGGCATTGACGCCTCTCTCCCCAGCCCATGGTGCGGGCAAAAGGGCGCCGATGCAAGGAGGCGAAGGGCGCGCGGCGCCAGGCGTCAGGCGGCGACGGTCTCGATCGCGGCGTCGGCCATCACCTCGGGAAGCGCGATCCGCACCCTCGTGCCGTGACCGGGCTCGCTCGTCAGCTTGAGCGAGCCGCCATGCAGCTCGGTGAGTTGCTTGGCGAGCGGCAGGCCGAGGCCGGTGCCCTCATAGCGGCGGGCGAGGCGGCTGTCCACTTGGCCGAACGGCGTCAGCGCCACCGGAATCTCGTCGGGCGCCATGCCGATGCCGGTATCGGCGACCTCGACCCCGACCATGCCGGCGTCGGCCTCGGCGCGGAGCGCGATGTGCCCGCCCGGCTCGGTGAACTTGACCGCGTTCGAGAGCAGGTTGAGCAAGATCTGGCGAAGCTTCGCCGGCTCGCCCGAGACCATCAGCGGTAAACGCGGCTCGTCGTAATCGAGGCTGAGGCCACCGCGCGCGCATTGCTCGCGCATCATGGCGACGCAATCATCGAGCACCTCGCGCATCTCGACCGGCTCGCGACGAATATCGAGCTTGCCCGACTGGCTCTTGGCGAGGTCGAGCACGCCATTGATGATGGCGAGCAGATGCTTGCCACTTTGCAGGATGTCGTGGATATAGGACGAATAATGCTTGTCGCCGACCGCGCCGTACATCTCCTTCTGCATGATCTCGGAGAAGCCGATGATCGCGTTCAGGGGCGTCCTCAACTCGTGGCTCATATTGGCAAGGAAGCTCGATTTGGCTTGGTTCGCCTCCTCGGCTTGGAGCTGCGCCTCGCGATAGCGTTGCTCGCGCTCCTTTACCTCGGTGAAATCGGTAAAGAAGAAGAACGCGCCGCCATCCTGGGTCTGGCTGCGGCTGACCCGCACCCAGCGATCGTCGGCAAGCTGGAATTCGCTGCCCGTCGCCGGCAGCGACATGAATTTCGGCGCCGTCGCGGGATCGAGCAGCGCCTCGGCCATCATCGGCTCGACCGCGGCGAACTCGACGCCGGCGACGAAAGAGCGCGCCGCTTGGCGGAAGAATTCGCCGATCTGGCTGTTGGCGATGACGATATTGCCGTTGGCGTCGACCAGCACCATGCCCTCGTGCGAGCTTTCGAGCGCGTCGACGAGCCGCGTCTGCGCCGATCGGCGCTGCGTTCGCTCGCGCGCCATCATGGTTCGGATGGCGTCGCGCATCACGCTCATCGAATGAAGGAGGACGCCGGTCTCGTCGTCGAAGCCGCGAGGGATCACGGTGTCGAGCTGGCCGCTGGCGATGCGGTCGGCCACCTTGGCCGCGGTCGCTAGCGGTTGGACGATGTGGCGCGCCAGGATATAGGTGATGAACGCCGCCGCGAGGAGGGCGATCAGTACCGTCGCGACCGTCGTGTATTCATATCGGACGAACACCGCGAGCGCCCGGCCCCGCTCGACGCGGCTGTCGGCCGCGGTCATGTCGATGAGACGGTCGAACGAGGTCGCGACCGCATCCGAAAGACGGTTGAGGGCGGCGCGGCTCGTGGCGTCGTGCGCGGCCCATCGCCGCTCCCATTGCGCGGCGTTGTGGCCGATATTGGCGATGATGGCGCGTTCGGTGTCGGTCGGGGCGCGGTTCCTGGCGATGGCGAGGTCGGTGCGAAAGCGTGCCGCCAGGCGGGGAATCTCGGCATCGATCGCGAATTTCTGGGCCGGCGGGGCGGTGGCGCGGCGAAACCGCTCCCGTTCCATGGCGGTGAAGGTCTGCGCCGCGGACTGGGCGTGATTCACCGTCATCATCGGCCGGTCATAGGTGTTGGCGACGATATAGGCCGCCGCCGTCAGGACGTGAAAGCCATAGACGCCCATCGCAATGATCAGCATCGCCATGGCGACGAAGCCGATCATGATTTTCTCGCCGATGCCGCGCCGAAAACGAAAGAGCCCCATGGTGTTGCCGCCCGCCTCGCTGTACCGCCTCGCACGCCGGCCGCTGGGCGGCAGGGCGCGCAATCAGCATTCTGTGCCGAATATGCTTAACGAGGGGTTAACGAAACGATTTGGCGTAAATTTTTGTGCCGCGGGTCAGCTTCCGTGATCCCCGGTGACCAGGCGGACGAGCTCACGCTTCACCACCTTGCCGGCGCGCATCGGCATCGTGTCGAGAAACAATATCTGTTTCGGCCGCTTGTAGCCGGCGAGCTTGTCGCGGCAGAAATCGATCAATTCGGCTTCGGTGACGGGCTCCCGGGCGACGACGAAGGCGACCACGCGCTCGCCCCATTCGTCATCGGGAACACCGACCACCGCCGCCTCGGCGACCTTGGCGTGGCTCATCAGTACCGGCTCGATTTCGGCGGGATAGACGTTGATGCCGCCCGATTTGATCATGTCGCGCTTGCGGCCGCGGATATGGATGAATCCCTCGCGATCTTTCATGGCGAGATCGCCGGTGAGAAGCCAGCCTTGGCGCAGCACCTTCGCCGTCTCCTCCGGCTGCTGCCAATAGCCCTTGAAGAGGGTGGGGCCGCTTACCGCCAGCTCGCCGATCTCGCCTTGAGGCACCGGGCGCAGATTGTCGTCGAGGCATTCGATCCGCGAGAGCGGCCCTTCCTTCCCGGCGGTGGCGAGGAGATAGCCGTAGGTTTCCGGCTCGTCGAGGGCGCGGCGGTAATGTTCCGGCAACAGGAACGAGACGAGGCCGCCCGCCTCCGAGGAAGCATAGCCGAAGGAGAAACCGGCCTTGAAACTTGGACGGCCCCGCAACCGGTCGATCACCTCGCGCGAGGCGGCGCCGTGATAGAGCCGCACGCTCGAAAAATCGGTGGTCTCGAATTGCGGCAGCGGAAAGCAGCGCCGCATCATCGTGTCCATCATATAGAGCAGGGTCGGCCGCTCGCGATCGACGATGCTGAGATATTCCGCCGGTTCGAACCGCTCCTCCATGACGATACGAACGCCCTTGAGGATGAACATGGTGAGCTGCGAGATCGCCATGCCGGCGGCCAAGGGGTTGGCGATGATGGCGCAATCCGCGTCATGGAGCGGAATTTCCATCAGAAGTGTCGCCGCCGCCATGATGAAATTGCGGTGGGAGCGCAGGCACCCCTTGGGGAGGCCGGTGGTGCCGCTGGTGAATTTGGTGGTGAGTCCGTCATCGGGCGAGACGTCGATCCCCGGCTCGGCGGCGGCGGCGGCGGCTTTGAGAACATCGTAATCATGGCCGAGGCCGTGGCCCGCGCCGATGCCGATCATCGCCTCGATGGTCGGCACCTTGGCCGCGACCTCGGCGACGATCGGCGCCGAATCCGCCTCGGCGAACGCGAACCGGCAGCCGAGACGATTGGCGATGAACTCGACTTCGCTTACGACCGAGCGCGGCATCACCGGCGCCGAGATGCAGCCGATCTTGGCGAGGCCGTAATAGATCTCGACGAACGGGATCGAATTGCCGAGCATCATGAGGACGCGGTCGCCGTGGCGTGCGCCGAGCCCGAGCAGCATGTTGGCGACCCGGTTCGCGCCGGCATCGAGTTCGCGCCAGGTGACGCGGCGGTCGCCGACTTTGAGGGCCTCCTGATCGGGCCTGACGCGCGCCTGATGCGCCAAGGTATCGCCGATCGTTTCCAATTCTTCCTCCTCGCTCAAATCACCTTTTCGTCATGCCCGGGCTTGACCCGGGCATCCATCATTTAACGATGGACCCGCGGGTCCAGCGAGCGGGTGACGGTGAAGGAAGTGCCTAAATTCCCACCGTCATGCGCCGTTTCTTCAATACGCCGTTGCGATCCACTTTGGTGCGTAGCGCCTCCAATTCCCATAGGGTGGGTGGCGTGGTGGTCGGCACCGCGCCCTCGACCACCGGCGCGAAGCCGGTATTGGCGATCACGTCGGCGACGGTGTAGCCGGGATGGACCGAGGCGATGCGCGCCTGATGCTCCACTTCCGTGAAATCGAAGACACAGATCGGCGTCCAGATATATTCCGGCCCGTCGCGGCCGTTCAGCAATTTATGCCGGCTGTCGCCGCCTTCGAGCCAGCCGGGGCCGCTGATGTAATCGCATTTCTCGACGAAGACGCGCTTCGAATGATGCTCGACATAGACATTGCTCGGCGCCGAGCCCATCCAGATGGTGCCGACCGTGCCGGGCCCGCGGACCTTCAGCTTCGGATGCGGGCCGCCGATGCCGATCATGTTGAGGTTGCCGAATTTGTCGACCTGGATGCCGCCGAAGCCGCCGGAGCCGGCGGCCTTCATCCGCCCGGTGCCCTGGCCGGAGCGGCCGCCGCGGGTGCCGCCATCGACGACATCGGCGATATAGATCTTGCATTCGGCGCCATGGCCGCAGCGCGGGTCCCAGGTGCCGATCGGCAAGGTATCGAACTTGCCATTATAGACGCCGGCGCCGCCCGTAAAAAGCCAGAGGTCCGGCCGCACCGTGATCTGCGCCAAGCGGTTCGCGGCCAGCGCCACCGCTTGATTGGCGCCGCCGCCGCCGGTCGCCTCACCCTCGCCGCCGGCCTGGCGGGCGAGGATGATCGTCATGAATTCGGCCATCGAATACTGGTCGGTTCCGGGATAGGCGAGTTGTGCTGCCATGGGTCAGCTCCGCACTGCGATCTGGGAACGCAATTGGGTGAGCCGCCGCATGCCGCCGACCCGTTCGAGATAGTCGTAATGGTCCTTCGGCTCGAGCACGTATTTGTCGATATATTCCTGTGCCCGGCCGGCCCGCGCGAGATCGATATAGATTTTGAGGTGATCCTCATCGACCGCGTAATTGTTGGAGGAGAAGGTCGGGTGCGCGCCGAATGGGGCATGGACGACGTAATCGACCCAGAGGCCCGGCACCGTGGTATGGCCGGGGTCCTTCTCGATCACTTCCGACCCGACGATCTCGTCCGCCTCCACGATCACCATATCGGCCGCCTTCGCCTTGTCGCGCTCCTGCCCGGTGCCGCCCCAGCATTGGGCGTTGCCGTACTCGTCGCAGGCCTGGGCGTGCATGATGAAGACATCGGCGCGCAGCGGCGGGATCGCCCACACCTTCTCCCCGGTGAAGGGATCGATCAATTGTTTCAGCTCGGGATTGAGGCGCTGATGGTCGGTGCCGTCATAGATGTATTTGACGGCGTTGAAGGGCTTGCCGCCGGCCGCCGCCTGAGTGCCGAGGAGGATGAACGGCTCGTCCGCCTCGATGATCTCAAGGGATTGCGTCTCTGCCGCCTTGCGGAACGCCGGCGCCATGCCAAACACCTCGAACCCGACATAGGAGAGATAGAGTTTTTTCAGCATCCCGGCCGCGATCGGCAAATCCGCCGCCAGCGAAGTCGTGATCGGCGGGATCAGGGTCATGCCCGTGGCGCCGGCGCGGATCGCGGCGCGGATGAGGCTCATCGCGGCATCGGCCGAATGCGACCCCGCAATCGAGAAAATCTTCTTCGTCGCGATGATCTTCCCCGCCTCGTCGAGATCGATCAGCTTCGATTTGCGCCGCGGATCGGCCGGCAACTGCTCGTTCAAGGGAATCAGGAATTTATGTTGGTGGCTCGGCATCTCTCTCGCCTGACCCTCTCGTTCGTGGTTGCTTGGTGATCGCTGAGGAAAGATATTATGTTTTCGCGCGACGGCCGGTCAATCGCTATCGCGGCCTCGAAAGCGCATCTGCCGGCCCGGTTTAACCTCGAGCGAGGATGGTGAATGCGGCGCATGGCGGAGTTCGATTACATCATCGTCGGCGCCGGCTCGGCCGGCTGCGTGCTCGCCAACCGGCTTTCGGCCGAGCGCGATGTCTCGGTCCTGCTCCTGGAGGCCGGCGGCGAGGCGAGGGCGCTGGCGCTCAAAATCCCGCTCTATGCACCAAAGCTGTGGTTCGGGCATCAATATGGCTGGGGCTATGACGGCGAGGTCGAGCCACATCTGGGCGGTCGCTTCATCCCGGTGCCGCGCGGCAAGGTGCTGGGTGGTTCCTCGGCGATCAACGGCATGCTCTATGCCCGCGGCCATCCGCGCGATTACGACCAATGGCGCCAGCTCGGCAATGCCGGCTGGAGCTATCCGGACATTCTGCCCTATTACCGCCGTGCCGAGACCGATTGGCGGGGCGAGGGCGTCTATCACGGCGGCACGGGGCCGCTCAAGGTCTCGCGTCATGATCGGCGCTACAAGATGTATGATCTCGTGCGCGCGGCGGCACGCGAGGCCGGCCATCCCGAGACCGAGGATTTTCACGGGGCCAGCCCCGAAGGCTTCGGCGTCCCCGACTTCACCACGATCGGCGGCCGCCGCGGCAGTACCGCCGTCACGTTCCTCAAACCCGCGCGCGGCCGGCCCAATCTGCGCGTCATGACCCATGCCCAGGCGATGCGGGTCATGATGGAGAAGGGCCGCGCCGTCGGCGTCGAATATCGGCGCGATGGCGCCCTCGCGGTCGCCCGCGCCCGGCGCGAGGTGATCTTGTGCGGCGGCGCGATCAATTCGCCGCATCTCCTGATGCTGTCCGGCATCGGCCCGGCGGAGGAGTTGCGCCGCCACGGCATCACGCCGCTCCTCGACCTCTCCGGCGTCGGCCGCAACCTTCAGGACCATGCCTCGACCGGGATCGATGTCGTGCTGAACCGGCCGGTGAGCTTCGTGAACCAGCTCCGCGCCGACCGCGTCGCGCGCTCCTTGGCGCGATGGTGGTTCACCGGCACCGGCCCGCTCGCCGGCCTGCCGGTGACGGGGATGCTGTTCGCGCGCTCGCGGGACGGGCTGGAGCGGCCGGATCTCCAATTCCTCATCTCGCCGGTGCGGCTGTTCGCCAATCTCTGGTTCCC
Source organism: Allostellaceae bacterium (assembly GCA_050729815.1). GTDB lineage: Bacteria > Pseudomonadota > Alphaproteobacteria > ATCC43930 > CGMCC-115725 > JAATGI01. Next base: position 22,511 of record JBOHLV010000265.1, on the reverse strand, counting down.
GGTCTGGCGCAAGGCGGACGGGCATTTCCTCTCGATCCGCGCCGTCCTGCTTCATCCCGAAAGCCGCGGCTGGATCGGTTTGCGCTCCGCCGATCCGCTCGCCAAGCCGCGCATCACCTTCAACCTCCTCGACCGGCCGGAGGATTTGCCGCCGCTGCGCGCCGCGATCCGGATGTCGCGCGATCTCGTCCGCCATGGCGCGCTCGCCGGCCTCGTCGATCGCGAGGCGAGCCCCGGCGACCCTCTCGTCACCGATGAACAGCTCGACGATTTCATTCGCTCCGATGTGCGCACCGCCTTCCATGCCGTCGGCACCTGCCGGATGGGCCAGGGGGCGGACGCCGTGGTGGACGAGCGCTTGCAGGTGCGCGGGATCGAGGGTTTGCGTGTCGTCGATGCCTCGGTGATGCCGACCATCATCGGCGGCAACACCAACGCGCCGACCATCATGATCGCGGAAAAGGCGTCCGACATGATCCTCGGCCGGCCGCCGCTCGAGCCGGCGGAAATCTAGGCCAAGGCGACGATGGTGAGCAGCAGGGTGAAGCCGGCAATGGCGACCGCGGCATGAATCGCGACGACCGCGCCGCCCGGGCGCTTGCCGCGAAGGCTGGTCGCCGCGATCACGAGGCCGAGGAGCAGGGCGACGCCGATCAGCACTGCCGCGGTGATGCCGAAGCCGCTCACCCCCATCCGCGCCGCACCGAGGCCGATGCCGTGGCGCAGCGCGGAGGCCAGCACCGCGAGTCCGACGGCACCGATCACGCCATGGCCCGCCGGCACCGGCCAGGGCACGCGCTTCGCCTCGGGGCCGCGGGCATAAAGCACCGCGAGGATGGCGCCGATGAGCGCCGCCGCCGCCACGATGCCGAAGGCGATGTCGATCATCGGGAACACCCCGGCGCCGCGCCATTTCGCGCTTTGACAAAGCGGATTTCGGCGCCTAGGGCTGGGCGATGATCAGCAACTGGCCGACCGGCCGTGCCGCCCGCCGGTGGTCGCCGGAGGCCGTCGACCGTGCCGCCTATGCCGTCATCCTGGTGCTGGGCGGCATCCTGTGGTGGCTTTCCGCCGTCCACCCCGCGCTGATGCCGGTGTGGGCGCCGTGGGATTTCGCCCCGGTCGAATATCTTGCGACCACGCTCGCGCTGTTGTGGTTCTTTCGCGGCCTCGCCTCGACCCCGGTGGCGGAACGGCTGCCGCGCTGGCGCCAGATCATGTTCCTCATCGGCGTCGCCATCATCTATGCGGTGCTGCAGACGCGATACGAATACTGGTCGCAGCATATGTTTTTCTTGAACCGCATTCAGCATGTCGTGATGCACCATATCGGCCCGTTCCTGATCGCGCTCGGCTGTGCCGGCGGCCCGATCCGGCGCGGCATGCCGGCCTTCCTGCGGCGCGCCACCCGCTCGTGGCCGGCCCGCGGCGCGATGCGCGTCATCCAGCACCCGGTGGTGGCGCCGGTGGTGTTCGTCGGCTCGTTCTATTTCTGGCTCATTCCGGCGGTGCATTTCGACGCGATGATCAACGCCAAGCTCTATGCCGTCATGAACTGGACCATGGTGGTCGACGGCATCCTGTTCTGGTGGCTGGTGCTCGATCCACGGCCGAAGCCGCCGGCGCGGATCGGTTACGGCGCGCGCGTCGCGCTCGCCTTCGCCGTCATGTTTCCACAGATCATTCTCGGCGCGGCGCTCACCTTCTCGCAGCAGGATCTCTATCCCTATTACGATCTGTGCGGGCGCCTGTTCTCCAACATCAGCGCGCTCAACGATCAGCATATCGGCGGCATCGTCATCTGGATTCCCCCGGCGATGATGAGCGCGATCGCCGTGGTGCTGGTGGTGAATGCGCTCAGGATTCACGAAGAGACCACAACGGAGACCGATCATGATGCAGCGGCATTGGCGGAATTGGCGCGCGGTTGGACGGGGCGCTAGCGCGCTGGCACTGGTCGCGGCGCTGTCGCTGGCCGGTAGCGTGGTGCGTGCCGCCGAGCCGGGAATGAGCCTCCATCATCCCTGGATGCGCACCATCATCCCCTCGCGTCCCGCCGCCGGCTATTTCACCTTGAAGAACGACGGCGCGGCGGTGCGGACACTCACCGGCGCCCAATCGTCGGCTTGCGGCACGCTGATGCTGCACAAGAGCGTCGACAAGAACGGCGTCGATCACATGATCATGCAGAAGCGGATTCCCGTGCCGGCCCATGGCACGCTCACCTTCGCGCCGGGCGGCTATCACCTCATGTGCATGAAGCCGACCAAAGCGGTTCGCCGTGGCAATTCGGTGCCAGTGACGCTCAAATTCGCCGATGGCGGCACCCTCACGGCAAGCTTCCCGGTGCATGGCGTCGGCGGCAAGTAGCGCCGACCTCACACCCAGCTCATGAGGCGGCTAAAGAATCCGGGCGGGTGCTTTTCCTCGACGAGGCGCTTCAGATCGGCGGCGGTGCCGGCGATGTCGGGCTTGGTGGTGGCGAGCGACGGGATCAGAAGCCGCGCCCGGCCGCTGGTGTCGAAGACATAGATCGCCGAGCTATGCGAGACCTCGTAAGGGTGGCTCTTGGTCGCGGGGGAGACCGAATAGACCACCCGATAGCGCCGGGCGAGTGCGGCGAGCTGGTCCGCCGTGCCGCGCAACCCATCGACCTGGGGGCCGAAATTGGCGACATAGGCCTTGAGCTGCGTCAGCGAGTCGCGATGGGGATCGACGGTGACGAACAGAACCCGGATCGGCTTTGCCGCAGGACCGAGCTTCTTCAGGATCTGGTCGATATGGAAGAGGGTGGTCGGGCAGACATCGGGACAGTTGGTATAGCCGAAATAGAGCAGCACGATCTTGCCGCGATAATCGGCTTCGGTGACTTCCTTGCCGTCGGAGGTCCGGGTCAGGGTGAACGCCAGCGACGGCGAGGTGCCGGTGACGTTCATGTTGTGCCATTTCGGATCGCTATCGCAGCCGGCGAGCGAGAGGACGACGGCACCGGCGCCGAACGCGCCTAACGCCTGGCGCCGCGTCACGGCGCGCACGGCCCGGCTAGAGGATGTGGAAGAGCGCATGATGGTGGGCCTGGGAATAATGGAGCAGAAGGCTGGTGCCGATCGCGATCGCGAAGGCGGCGAACGCGGCGAACGCCAGCATGATCGCGAACAGGCGATTTCGCGCTCGCGGCACGGCCCGAACCGTGATCGGGACGCGCCTCGTCGGTCTCTTTTCCGCTTCCGCCACCCCGAAAACCTCGTTCTCTTGCATATTTGCGTGCCCATCCCGGACCCGAAGGCGGGGAATATCAAATTAAACCCGCGCCATGCACGTCATTCGGGGCGCGATAACTTGTCGCGCCGCCAATGGTTCATCGCCGCCCGGGTTACCGGCGATCGGGGTCGATATAGGCCATGAAGGTCGCACTGATCCGCTGTTCGCCCGGCCCCCCGGCATGGGTGTGGCGCGCCGGGCAGGCGTCCAAATCGGGAAACATCCGGGTCCATTCGGCGTTGATCACGGCCCGGCCCTGTGCCGGATCTGGCACCCAGAACTCCATCTTCACGACATCCTCGGGCTTCGCCCCGGCCTTGGCCAATATCGCGCGGACATGGGTGAAGATGTGAGCGCATTGCGCTTCGAGACGGTCGGGGAGCTGGCTGGTGGCGGGATCGCGGCCGACGATGACGCTCGACACCAGCAGCGGGCCGAGCCGGGTCGCCGCCGGAATCGGGTTCGCATGCTTGAAGCTGTCGATATGGATGCTGGTGCGCTTCATGGCGGATCGGCGAAAAGAGATCACGGCCCCTTCCGGGGGTCAACGATCTTGTCCCGGCCGCGATCATTCATTTCATTCATTGGCGAGATAGGGCGCGGCTTGGGTGCCAAGGGCCCGCCAGGTGGCCCAATAGCCGATGGCGAGGGTGATTGCCGCGCCGAGGATGCCGGCACCCGCGGCGATGCCGGGGACGAAGACGAAATCCGCCTGCATCGCCCGGGTCAGCACGAAATCGGCGGCGAGGCTGCCGATCGCGATCGCGATCGCCGCGGTCGCGATGCCGATGATGCCGAATTCGATCAGGAAGGCGCGCGTTACCATGCCGCGGGTCGCGCCCAGCACTTTTAGCAGCACCGCCTCATAGACGCGCCTGCGCTGGCCCGCCGCCACCGCGCCGGCCAGCACCAGCATCCCGGCGATGACCGCGATCGCCGCCGTCGCCCGAAGCGCGACCCCGATCGCGGCGACGATGCCGCCGATCTGGTCCAGCACCTGGCGCACCGGAATGGCGGTAATGTTGGGAAATTGCGCCGCGACGGCGCGCTCCAAGGGTGCTTCGGCCGAGGGTGTCGTGCGCGCCGTCACGATATAGGTCTGCGGCATCCCGGCGAGCGCGCCGGGCGAGAACACCATGATGAAATTGATGCCAAGCGAGGCCCAGTCGATGGCGCGCAGACTCGCAAGCCGCGCCGTCAGCGCATGGCCCAGCACATCGACCGTGATGGTGTCGCCGCGCTTGAGGCCGAGGCCCCGCGCGATGCCGGCATCCATCGAGACCAGCGGGGGCCCGTGATAATCCGCCGGCCACCATCTCCCGGCGACGATGCGCGAGCCTTTCGGCACCCGCGCGGCATAGGTGAGGCCGCGGTCGGATCGGAGGATCCAGCGCGCATCCGGCGCGACGTTCGCCGTGCCCGCCGGAATGCCGTTGAGCTTCAGGATGCGGCCGCGCAGGCTCGGCGTCGCCTGGAGTTCCCGGGCGCCCGGCGTCGCGTTCAACAGACGGTCGAACGCCGGCTTCTGGTCGGGTTGCAGATCGATGAAGAAAAAAGTCGGCGCGCGGTTCGGCAGTTCCTGGTCGAGGAGGCGCGAGAAATTCGCTTCGGTGAGCGCGATCGCCACCAGCACTGCGAGGCCGAGGCCGAGCGAGGCGACGATGGCGCCGGTGGGGGCGCCGCGCCGATCGATATTGCCGAGCGCGAGCCGCGTCAGCACGCCGCGCGGATGAAGATGCCGCGCCAGTCCCATCAGCGCCTCTGCCACCAGCCGGAACAGCAACAGCGTGCCCACCGCGCCGACAATGAACCAGAAAGCGATCCAATGATCGACGGCGCTCATGATGGCGAGCGCGGCAAGCGCCAGCGCGAACAACCCGGTCGCGAGGCGATAGGGCCAGCGTGGCGGCGCGGCCGGCGGCTCGATGCTGGCGCGGAACAGCGCCGCGGGTCCGGTCTCGCACGCCGCCGCGATCGGCCACAGCGCGAAGGCGAGCACCGTCAGCACGCCGAACAGCGCCGCGAGCGCCAGCGGCGCCGGATAGAGGCCGAGCCGGCTCGGCACCAGCGACGCGGGCAGGAAGGGCAGCGTCGCCAGCGGAATCGCGGCGCCGAGCACGAGGCCGATCGCGATGCCGAGCGCCGCCAGGACCAGGGTCTGGATGATATAGGTCGCGAAGATCGTCCGGCCCGGCGCGCCCAGGGACCGCATCACCGCGATGGTGGCGAGCTTGGTTGAAAGATGGGCACGCACCGCATTGGCGATGCCGACCCCGCCGACGAGCAGCGCGGTAAGCCCGACCAGCGTCAGGAACAGGCTGACCCGGTCGAGCAGCCGGGAAAGGTTCGCCGCCGCCTCGCCGGGCTTGCGGATGCGCCAGCCGGCTTCGGGAAATCTCGCCTTGAGCCGCGCGATCCAGCCATCGACATCCCGATTCGGCGGAAACCGGATGCGATAGGCATAATCGATGAGGGTGCCGGGCAGGACGAGGCCGGTCGCGGCAAGGGCTTGCGGCGCGATCAGCACTTTGGGGCCGAGGGCGAAACCGGCGCCGGTGGTGTCCGGTTCGGCAATGAGCTCGGCGCGCAAGACGAGGCGCGCATCGCCGATCCGGATCATATCGCCGATCTTGAGATGGAGCCGCGCGATAAGACCGGGCGCCGCAACCGCGCCCCACCCTCCGTCGCGCTTCGCGATTGCCCGATGCAGCGATAGGGCCGGGTCGAGCGCGACCTTGCCGTAAAGCGGATAGGCGGCATCGACGGCGCGCAGCTCGATAAGGCTGACCTCGCGCCCATTCTCATTTCGGGCCATGGCGCGCATCTCAGCGACGCGCGACACCGTGCCGGCCGCCGTCATGGCGGCGATTTCGGGCGGGGTCGCGGGGCGGTGGACGAGACGCAACGCGACATCGCCGCCGAGGAGCGCCTTGGCATTGTCGGCGAGCCCGGCCGAGATCGAGGCCGCGATCGAGCCGACGCCGGCGATCACGGCGACGCCGAGCGCCAGACAGGCGAGAAAAATGCCGAAGCCCTTGAGCCCGCCGCGCAGCTCGCGCCCGGCCCAGACGAGCGGCAGAAGCAATGCCCGGCTCAATCGCGCCCCGGTGCCGCACCCATCTCGAAACGTCCTTGGGTTGTAATAATTATATAGATGTTCTCGTAACAGGGGAAAGGGCGAATTATTTTGTTACCGTCGTGCCGAAACCCCAGCGTTTTGGCCGATTTCTGAACGAACTCCTAACCAATTCGCCCTAGCACTTGGCGCCCATGGCGTCCGAAGGTGACACTCCTATTTCACCGCTTCGATCAATGAAGGTAGCACATCTTTCTTGCGCCGATATGGCGGCACGCGCCGGGCGGGTGCCGGGCCTCGACGGCCTGCGCGCCGTCGCTATCATGCTGGTGCTGGGCGCGCATCTCATCGACGATCGCTGGTTTCCCGGCGGCTTCGGCGTCCTCGTCTTTTTTGTCATCAGCGGCTTCCTCATCACCCGCCTGTTGCTGGCCGAGCTGAAGGCGCGCCGGACCATCTCGCTCGGCGCCTTCTATCTGCGCCGCATCGTCCGGCTCTATCCCGCGGTCCTCGTCTATACCGCATTGGTGATCCTGGTCTTCGCGCTGGCCGCGCCGGGCAAACTCGATTGGCGGGAGCCGATCTCGGCCCTGTTCTATTTTGCGAACTACCTCTTCGCGCATTACAGCGTGGCGCATATCACCGTGACGATGCCGTTCACCCATTTCTGGTCGCTGTCGATCGAGGAGCAGTTCTATATCGTGTTCCCGGCCCTGTTGCTGCTGGTGCGCGGCAGGCCAGGGGCGGTCGTCGCACTGGCGGTGGTCGCGTGCCTGGTGCCGCTCGCCCTGAGGCTCGTCGCCGCGATCGATCATCCGGGGTTGCTCGGCACGGAGTATTTTTATCTGCGTACCGAATTGCGCCTCGATGCGATCGCGTTCGGCGTGCTGATCGCGGGCTTGTGCGAATTGCCGAAGGGACGCGCGCTGCTGCAATGGCTGATCGGGCCGGCGCCGGTCGCGGTCGCCCTCGCCCTCCTGATCTTCTGCTTCGCCGACCGCGCGCCGTTCTTCCGCGAGACCTGGCGCTACACGTTATTGGCCGGCACGATCGCGATCGGGCTCAGCGCCGTGATGTTCAGCGGTCGCTATGCGCCGCTCAATTGGCTCCTCAATACGGCGCCGCTCACCTGGATCGGCCGGCTCAGTTATTCGCTCTATGTCTGGCATCTGGCGGTGGCGGAGGCGGTCCGGTACGAATTCGCCGGCCGGCCGCATCTCGCGGTCGCGGCGGTCGCGCTGGTCGCCACCTTCGCGGCCGCGGCGCTGTCCTATTACGGCCTCGAACTGCCGCTCACGGGCCTGCGGCGACGGCTCGGCTCGCGTGCCGGCCGCCCTCCGCTCTGGCCGGCGCCCGAACGCGATCAGGCCGCGGCGTAGATTCCGGCCTCTTTCACGTCCGGCCCGACATATTCCTCGAACTCCTTGAAGTTCATTTCGAACCGTTTGGTAAGGTCGCGCGCGGTCTGGTCATAGGCCTGCTTGTTCGCCCAGGTGTTGCGCGCCGTCAACACGTCGCTCGGCACTTCCGGCACGGTTTCCGGCACATGAAGGCCGAAGAACGGCTCCTTGCGCAACGGCACCTCCTTCAGTTTGCCGGCCAGCGCCGCCCGCACCATGGCGCGGGTGTGCGCGATCTTCATCCGGCTGCCGACGCCATAGGCCCCGCCCGACCAGTCGGTGTTGACGAGCCAGCAGGCGGCGCCGGTGGTGGCGATGCGCTCGCCCAGCATCTTGGCATAGACCGAGGGATGGCGCGGCATGAAGGGCGCGCCGAAGCAGGTCGAGAACGTCGCCTTGGGTTCGGTGATGCCGAGTTCGGTGCCGGCGACCTGGGCGGTATAACCGGACAGGAAATGATACATCGCCTGCTCCGGCGTGAGGCGCGCGATCGGCGGTAGCACGCCGAACGCGTCCGCCGTCAGCATGATGACGTTCTCGGGGTGCGGCGCCATGCCGCCGATATCGGCGTTGGGAATGAAGTCGAGCGGGTAGCAGGCGCGGGTATTTTCAGTGAGGCTGGAATCCGTCAGATCCGGCACCCGGGTCAACGGATCGATCACGACATTTTCGAGGACGGTCCCAAACCGATGCGTCGCGGCGTAGATTTCCGGCTCGTGCGCGGCGGATAGATTGATCGCCTTGGCATAGCAGCCGCCCTCGAAATTGAAGAGACCGCGATCGCTCCAGCCGTGCTCGTCATCGCCGATCAAGGTCCGCGCGCCGTCCGCCGACAGCGTCGTCTTGCCGGTGCCGGAAAGGCCGAAGAATACGGCGCTGTCGCCGCGCGGCCCGACATTGACCGAGCAATGCATCGACAGCACGCCCTTCGCCGGCAGCATGAAATTCAGATAGCCGAATACGCATTTCTTGATTTCACCGGCATATTGGGTGCCGCCGATGAGGACGAGCCGGCGGCCGAAATTGACGAAGACGAAGGTGTCGGACGCGGTCCCATCGGCCGCCTGATCGCCGAAGAAATGCGGCGCGTGAAGGATCGTGAAATCGGGCACGAAGTCGGCCAGATCCTGGACCTTGGGCCGGATGAACATGTTGCGCACGAACAGCGAATGCCAGGCGCTGTCGCTGACCACCCGCACCTTGAGGCGATAGGCGGGATCGGCGCCGCCATGGAGATCCTGGACGAACAGTTCGCGACCCTGGAAATAGGACCGCACGCGCTCGAGCTGGCGCTCGAACACGGTCTCGCTGATCGGTTTGTTGAAGCCGCCCCACCAGATGTCGTTTTTGCTCGACGCTTCCTCGACGAAATATTTGTCGCGCGGCGTGCGGCCGGTGAATTTGCCAGTGCGCGCGACAAAGGCGCCGCCGGCCGCGATTTCGCCCTCATGGCGCCGGATCGCATGCTCATAGAGCACCGGCGCGGTGAGGTTCCAATGTTGGGCGGCGGCATGGCGCACGCCCTCCTTGTCGAGACCGTAATGACTGGCGGTGCCCGTCACGGTATGGATGGCTTGCCTCAAGGCGATCCCCTTTTTTCTGAGGTGGCAATACAACGTCCCTGGCCGGACCTTTATTGCTGTTGATCCTTGCCCTTTCGGTTGGCGCCATCGGGCGTCGACGTCAAGAGTATCTAGAAAACACCGGCTAGACTAGCGCGTCTCGTTCGATCGAGGCAATGCGGCCAAATCCCGCGACCCATGCGCCCCTGGATCGGCCCCCTAGGAATAAGTTGACGGTGGCGCGCCGCCATGGTCGGATTCCGACCGATGGCGGGACGCGCCAGGCGTCGGGCGGCACGGTGCGGCAATATGCGTGCCGGCAGCCGCGAGCGGTGGGAGCGACGCATCACGGCGTGGTCTCAAGATTTGTGGATTCGAGCCGGCGGGGGCAGGCCGATGGCAAAGGGAGCACTTGCTTGGCCAATTCCATTGTGATTGTTGACGACGACCGCAACATTCTGACCTCGGTGGCGATGGCCCTCGAAGCTGAGGGTTTTCAGGTTCGCACCTTTTCCGACGGCGCCGAGGCCTTGAAAACCTTGACTCAGCGGCCGGCCGACCTCGCCATTCTCGACATAAAAATGCCGCGAATGGATGGCATGGAGTTGCTCTCGCAACTGCGAAAGCACAGTGCCATGCCGGTCATCTTTCTGACCTCGAAGGATGACGAAGTGGATGAGGTGCTGGGTCTGCGCATGGGCGCCGACGATTATATCAAAAAGCCGTTCTCGCAACGGCTCTTGGTCGAGCGTATCCGCGCCCTCCTGCGCCGCGGCGAATTGCAGCACGGCGCCGTCGATGGCGAGCCGGTGATCCAACGCGGGGACTTGAGCCTCGACCCCAGCCGTCACCAGTGCAGTTGGCGAAACGAGAACGTCGACCTCACCGTGACCGAGTTCCTGATCCTGAAATCGCTGGCGCTGCGCCCCGGCCACGTCAAGAGCAGGGACCAGCTCATGGACGGCGCCTATGGCGAGCATATCTACGTCGATGATCGCACCATCGACAGCCATATCAAGCGCCTGCGCAAGAAGTTCAAGCTGGTCGATTCGGAATTCGCGCAAATCGAAACCCTCTATGGCGTCGGATATCGTTACCGCGACGGATGACGGCGGGGAGCAGCAGTTTCCCGTCGCCCCCGACGAGATCGCGGTCCGCGAGCGCGAGATTCCCCGACGCCCCTCGCGACTCTCGCCGCTGACGAAGCGAATTCTCGCCGTCAATATTCTGGCGCTTGCCGTTCTGGGCTTCGGCCTCCTTGAGCTCGGCGGCTATCAGCGCAGCCTGGTCGATACCCAACTCGCTTCGCTCAAGACCGAAGCGCAGGTGTTCGCGGCCGCCGTGGGCGAAGGGGCGGTATCCGAAACCACGAGCGGCGATCATCTCTCGACCGAGTTGGCGCGCCAGATGGCCCTGCGGCTGGTCACGCCGACCAAGACCCGCGCGCGGCTGTTCGATCCCGAGGGGCGCATGTTCGTCGATACCAGCGGGGTCGAGAGCACCGGCGGCGTCAAGGTCACGGTGTTGCCGCCGCCGGTGCCAGGCGGCGGCATGACGCGTTTTGCGACGCGGATCTACAACGCGATCGTTAACTTTCTGCCCGGCGGCTATCCCCATGAGGAGAGTCTGCCGATCGAGAGTCCGGGCAATTACCCCGAGGTCCGCCTCGCGCTGTTCGGCGATATCGCCGATGCCGTCCGACGTCGCCCCGACAATGGCTTGGTGCTGTCCGTCGCGGTGCCGATCCGGCGCTATCACAAGGTCTTGGGGGCGCTGCTCCTGACCTCGAAGAGCGGCCGGGTCGAGCATGCGTTGCAGGGGGTCCGCGTCACCATCCTCGAAGCCTTCGCCATCGCCTTCGTGATTACGGTATTGTTGTCGCTCTATCTCGCGCAAACGATCGCGCGGCCGCTTCGCCGTCTCGCCGACGCCGCGGAGCAGGTGCGGCGCGGCCATGGCCGCCATGTCGCAATCCCCGCCTATGACCGGCGTCACGACGAAATCGGCGAGCTTGCGCACGCGCTCCACGACATGACCGGCGCGTTGTGGCAACGCATGGACGCGATCGAACGCTTTGCCGTCGATGTCGCGCACGAGCTTAAGAATCCGCTCGGCTCGGTCAGGAGCGCGATCGAAACTGCCGTGCGGATCGACGATCCCGAGAAACGACAGAAGCTGCTCCACCTCGTGCTCGACGATATCGAGCGGCTGACGCGGCTCATCAACGACATCTCGGAAGCGTCGCGTCTCGATGCCGAGCTGTCGCGCTCGGCCATGTCGACGGTCAAGATCGCGCCGCTGCTCGATGCGCTGGTCGAGGTCCATCGCGCAACCGTCACCGGCGAGAACGCGCCGCGGCTCCATCTCAGCCGGCCTGGCCCGCGCAATACCGCCGGTGCCGATCTTGAGGTGATGGGCCATGAGGACCGCCTCGTCCAAGTGTTCCGCAACATCATCGCAAACGCCATTTCCTTCAGCCCCGAGGGCGGCGACATCCGGATCACGGCCTCGCGCCAACTGGGCAAGGTCGTCGTCACCATCGACGATGACGGTCCCGGGATTCCCGAGGGCAAGCTCGAAGCGATCTTCGAACGATTCTATTCCGAGCGGCCGAGCGGCGAGAAATTCGGCACGCATTCCGGGCTCGGCCTGTCGATTTCGACGCAGATCGTCGACAGCCATCGCGGCATCATCCGGGCCGATAACCGCTATGACCGTGACGGGCGCCTGATCGGCGCCCGCTTCGTGATCCGGCTGCCCGCGGCGTGACGCGTCCCGCCATTGACTTTGTGCCGTGGGCGGCGCACCTAGGCAAACCATGATCCGCATTCATGGCAGCGCCGTCCTGTTCGAGGGCGCGGGCGTCTTGTTGCGCGGGCCGTCGGGCAGTGGAAAATCCGATCTTGCCTTGCGCCTCATCGATGGTGGTGCGGTGCTGGTGGCCGATGATCAGACCGAGCTGCATCTTGATCGGGGGCGGGTGACGATGACGGCGCCGGCCGCCATCGCCGGGCGGCTGGAAGTGCGCGGGGTCGGCATTCTTGATCTGCCGTGGCGACAGGATGTGGCGCTTCGACTCGTCGTTGAGTTGCGGCCGGCTGCGCAGATCGAACGCCTGCCCGAACCAGCCTGGTGCCGCTTTTTCGAATACGACTTCCCGTCTGTCGCCGTGGCGCCGTTCGAGGCCTCGGCCCCGGCCAAGTTGCGGCAGTTGGTGCGGCGGTTGGCTTCGGGTCTTGCCGATGCCGCCGAGTGACGAGGGCGATCGGCCGGTCGCCCGTCTGGTGATTGTCACGGGACTTTCCGGCGCCGGGCGCTCGACCGCCCTCAAGGCGCTCGAGGATCTGGGCTATGAGACGGCGGACAATCTGCCCTTGTCCCTGGGGCCGGCGCTCTTGGGCGCGCATCCGGCGGGCGTGCCCTTGGCGCTCGGGATTCCGATCCGGGGTCGTGATTTCGCCGCCGACGCCATGCTCGCCGCCTTGGGCCGGTTCGACGCCGAAATCGACAAAGCCGTCGCACTCGTTTTCCTCGATTGCGCGGATGATCGCCTCATCCACCGCTATACCGAGACCCGGCATCGCCATCCGATGGCCGGCGATCGCCCGGTGAGTGACGGCATCGCGCTCGAACGCCGGCTGGTTTCGCCCTTGCGCGCCCGGGCCGATCTGGTTATCGATACCACCGCCCTCAGCCCGGGCGACTTGAAGCGACTGCTCCATGGCCATTTCGCGATCGATGCCGTCCCCGGTATCGCGATCTTCGTAGCCTCCTTTTCCTATCGTCATGGCTTGCCGCGCGACGCCGATCTGGTCCTTGATGTCCGCTTTCTGCGCAACCCGCATTATGTCGCCGCGCTGGAGCCGCTTACCGGGCGTGATCCGGACGTCGCCGCCTATATCGAGGCGGACCCCGATTACGCCGCCTTTTTCGAAGGGCTGGTGGGTTGGCTCGGCGGCCTCCTGCCGCGCTACGAAGGCGAGGGCAAGAGCTATCTCACCATCGCCGTCGGCTGCACCGGCGGACGACACCGCTCGGTCCACGTGGCGGCCCGACTCGGGGCACGGCTTGCGGCGCTCGGCTTTCGTGTCGAGGTCGATCACCGTGATCTCGACCGAGGCGCCGACTTTTCCGGTACAGGGAAATAATCCATGATTGGAATGGTTCTGGTGACGCACGGCCGTCTCGCCGCCGAGTTCATCGCCGCCTTGGAACATGTCGTCGGCGCGCAGCAAGCGATCGCCGCCGTCTGCATCGGCCCCGAGGACGACATGGAAAAACGCCGTCAGGACATTCTTCATGCCGTCGCCGAGGTGGAGGAGGGCCAGGGCGTGGTGCTGCTGACCGATATGTTTGGTGGCACCCCCTCGAACCTCGCCATCTCGATCATGGACAAGGGCAAGATCGAGGTGATCGCCGGGGTCAATCTGCCGATGCTGATCAAGCTTGCCAGCCTGCGCCAGAACGAGATCCTCGCCAATGCCGTCCGCGGTGCGCAGGAGGCCGGACGCAAGTACATCAACGTCGCCTCCCAGCTCCTCGCCGACGTGCGCGAATGAGCGATGCCGCGCAGCCGTCGCGGCGCACCGTCACCATCCGCAACCAGCGCGGCCTTCATGCCCGCGCCGCCGCGAAGTTCGTCAAATTGGCGTGGGAATTCGATGCCGAAGTTACCGTCGCCAAGAACGGGACCGAGGTTTCGGGACGCTCGATCATGGGGTTGATGATGTTGGCGGCGGGACCGGGCACCCTCATCGTGCTGGGCGCCACCGGCCCCGATGCCGAGGCGGCGCTCCATGCCCTGGCGGCCCTCGTCGATGGCGGCTTCGATGAAGGCTGAGCGGGGCGAACGGATTCTCGCCGGCCTCGGGATTTCGCCCGGGGTTGCGATCGGCACCACCTTCATCAGCGATGACGGCGCCATTGCGGTGCCGGACTATCGGATCGCCCCGACCGGGATCGAGGCCGAGCGTAAACGGCTTGCCGATGCGGTCGCCTTGTCGCTGAAACAGTTGCGCAAGCTCAAGGTGAAGGCCGCCGCGCTGCCTGGCGCCGCCACCGAGGAAGCCGGCTTTCTGCTCGATGCGCACATGGCGATGCTGAGCCATTCGCGGCTGGTGCGCGGCGCCGACCGGCGCATCGCCGAGGCGCATGTCAATGCCGAACGCGCGGTGCAGATGGAGCTCGGCGCGATCGGCACCAGCTTCGCCGCGATGGATGACGCCTATCTCGCGGCCCGCGGCGACGATATCCGCATCGTCGGCGCGCGGCTCATCCGCAACCTCACCAAGACACCCTATGCAGCGTTGCAGCATCTGCCGGTGGGGACCGTCATCGTCGCCGAGGAGCTGACCCCCGCCGATACCGCGCTCATCGATCCGGCGCGGGTCGCCGCGTTCGCGACCGTGCTCGGCGGTGCCGAAGGTCATACCGCGATCATGGCGCGCGCCCTGGGCCTGCCGGCGGTGCTGGGGGTGGCGGGTCTTCTTGCCGAGGTGGAGCACGGTGACAGCATCATCGTCGATGGCACGCTCGGCCGGGTGATCTTCAACCCGACGCCGGCGACCCGCGCGCATTATGCACAGCAGCGCGAGGCGCTCGACCAGGAACGGCGCCGGCTGAACCGCTTCCGGCGCCTGCCGGCGGTGACCCGGGACGGCGTCGAGATCACCCTCGAGGCCAATCTCGAATTGCCGCGGGAGCGCGAGCTCGCCCTCGCCGCGGGTGCCCACGGCCTCGGCCTCGTGCGCACCGAATTTCTCTACATGAACCGCGACGACCTGCCCGGCGAAGAGGATCAGTTCGCCGTCTATGCCGCCCTGGTGCGCGGAATGGAGGGCCGGCCGGTGACTCTGCGCACCCTCGATGTCGGCGGCGATAAGATCGCCGGCACCTTGTCGACCGAAGGCCCCAATCCGGCCTTGGGGCTGCGCGCGGTGCGGCTCGCCTTGAAGGACCGGCGGATCCTCGACGTGCAGCTCGCCGCGATGTTGCGCGCGGCGGCCCTGGGCGAGGTGCGCATCCTGGTGCCGATGGTGTCGCAGGTCGAGGAGATCCGCCTGGTGCGCGCGGCGCTCACCCTCGCGGCCCGCCGGCTCCGGCGGCGCGGCATTGATCCGCCCGACCCGCTGCCACCCTTGGGGATCATGATCGAGATTCCGGGCGCCGCGCTGGCCGCGGATGCGCTGGCCGCCGAGGCGGAGTTCTTTTCCATCGGCACCAACGACCTCATCCAATACACCCTCGCGATCGACCGCGGCGATGAGCAGGTGGCCTATCTCTACAATCCCTTGCACCCGGCGGTGCTGCGCCTCATCCAATTCTCGATTGAGGCGGCGCTTCGGGGGCGGATTCCGGTCAATCTCTGTGGCGAGATGGCGGGCGATCCGCGCTATACCGCGCTGCTGCTCGGCCTTGGCCTGCGCGATCTGTCGATGGCGCCGGCCAATATCGGCCGGGTCAAGGCACGCATCCGCGCGCTCGATCTGCGCGCCGCGACGCAACGCGCCCATGCCATCATGGATCAGATTGACGACACGCAGATCGCGAACCTGCTCGACGATTTCAACCAAGGACTGTAGACTGACGCAGCGGGAAACTTCAATCCTGGTATTGTGTTCGAACGGTTTCTTCATTAATTGGCTTTAGTATCATCCGGTTCGATGGCGCGCGGGTGCGCGTCGTCTCGTATGGGAGATCGGGTCGGAGCAACCTTTGGATATCCGGCTGTTCGTCATTCTGATCGTCGTTGTCGTGTTGATCGCCATTTTCGCGATCATGCTTCAGCGCACGCGCGCCTTTCGCGGGCTGCGCGCAGAACGCGACAATTATCTCGCGGAACTCGCGGCGGCGGAGCAGGAACGCGAGGTCTCGTCGGCGCAGATCGCCGGCATGATGGCGCGGGTCGCCGTCACCGCCGGCACGCTCGATGCGCTACCGCTGCCGGTCTGGCATCGGCGCAAGTCGGATCTCGCCCTGATCGAGGGCAACGAGGCCTACGCGCGCGCGGTCGATGCCGGCCGCGATGCGGCGATTGCCGAACAGCGGGAGCTGGCGCCCGGAATCCTCGGCGAGGACGGCAAGGCGTTGGCCATGCGCGCCCGCACCGTCAACGCGACGCAACGCGAAAGCCATCACATCGTGATCGGCGGCGCGCGACGATTTCTTGAAATCACCGAGGTGCCGCTCCCCCATTCCGACCGCATGGTCGGCTTCGCCCGCGATTTCACCGATCTCGAAAGCCTCGAAGCCGAGCTTCGCCGTCATACCGATGCCCATGCCGAGGTGTTGGAGCATCTCGCCGTCGCCATCGCGATCTTCGGCGCCGACCAGCGGCTCAGCTTCTTCAATCACGCCTTTGCGGCGCTGTGGCAGGTCGATCCCGACTGGCTCCAAACTCAGCCCCCGATCGACGAATTGCTGGAGCGGCTGCGCGAGCTGCGCCGGTTGCCGGAGCAGGTCGATTTCCCCGCCTACAAGCGCGGCGTCGCGGCGTTGTTCACCTCGCTCATCAAGCCGCGCGAGGAAATGACGCATCTTCCCGACGGCCGCACGCTGCGGATGGACGTCGCGCCGCATCCCTTCGGCGGCCTGATTTTCGTTTATGAGGATGTAACGGACCGGCTGGCGCTCGAGCGCTCCTTCAACACCCTGACCGAGGTACAGCGCGAGACGCTCGACAATCTGAAGGAAGGGGTCGCGGTGTTCGGCACCGACGGCCGCTTGAAGCTGTGGAACCCGGCGTTCGCCGCGATGTGGCGGCTCGCGCCCGACGCCCTCGGCGGCGAGCCGCATCTGAGCGAGATCGTCGACCGATCGCGCGCCCTCCTCGATGACGGCGCGGACTGGCCGGCGCAGCGCCGCACGCTGGTCGCGCGCTATATGAACGAGCCGGCGATCGGCGAGCGCATCGCCCGCAAGGACGGCGCGATCCTGCAATTCGCGATGCTGAAGCTGCCGGACGGCAATCACCTCTTCCTCTATCTCGACATCACCGATTCGACCCGGCTTCAAACCGCGCTCGCGGAGCGCAACGACGCGCTCGAAGCGGCGGATCGGCTGAAGAGCGAGTTCATCGCCAACGTCTCCTACGAGCTGCGCACGCCCTTGAATGTCATCAGCGGCTTTGCCGAGCTTCTGGAGGGCGAGTATTTCGGCAAGCTCAACGAGCGCCAGCATGAATACGGCGCCGGTATCCTCGAAAGTGCGCAATCCCTGGCCGCGCTGATCGGCGACATTCTCGATCTTTCCTCGATCGAGGCGGGGCATTTCAGCCTGGAGCGGGAAGCGGTCGATTTGCGCCTCCTCCTCGTCAGCCTGCGCACCCTGGCGCAGGAGCGCGCCCGGCACGGCGAACTGCGCTTCCGGCTCGACTGCCCCGAGGATATCGGCCGCATCGACGCCGATCCGCGGCGGTTGAAACAGGCCTTGTTCAACCTGCTCTCGAACGCCTTCAAATTCACCCCGCCGGGCGGCGAGGTGACGCTGGCGGCGCGGCGCGGCGATGACGGCGTTGCGATCAGCGTCTCCGATACCGGGCAGGGCGTTCCGGCCGGCGATGTCGATCGCGTGTTCGAGAAATTCGAGCGCGGCACCGCGCCGACCCGCGGCGGCGGCGCCGGGCTCGGCCTCGCCCTCGTCAAGAGCATCATCGAATTGCATGGCGGCCGGGTCGAACTCGATTCCGTCACCGGCATCGGCACCGCCGTGGTGTGCCATCTGCCGGATGCCGGGCAGGAGGATGAGGCGCCCGCGCGCGTGCCGGCCGTCGCCGAGCCCAGCCCTCAATCCGCCTGAAGCGGCGGTACCCCGGTCGTCGTCGAATATTGGAAGTGGAGGGCCTCGCCCGGCCGCACCAGCGCAAAGATCGCGCGGGCCGCCTGTGCCGCTTCAGCGAAGCCCGAAAGGATCAGCTTCAATTTGGCGCGGTAATGGGCGATGTCGCCGATCGCGAAGATGCCGGGCACCGAAGTGGCCGCGGTCGCGGGATCGATTTCGATATGGTGCTGGTCGAGGGCCAGGCCCCACTCCGTGATCGGCCCAAGATTCATCGAAAGGCCGAAGAACGGCAGGAGCCGGTCGGCCGCGAGCCGTCGCGTCCGGCCATCGAGATCGGCGACGATGACGGCGTCGAGATCGCCATTCGCGCCCTCGACGGCGTGGAGCTGATAAGGCACCACCAGTTCGATCCGACCCGAATCGGCAAGACGCTTCAGCCGCGCCAGGGATTCCGGCGCGGCGCGGAATTTCTCCCGCCGATGTACCAGCATGATCTGCGCCGCGACCTCGGCCAGCGATAACGCCCAATCCACCGCCGAATCGCCGCCGCCGGCGATCACCACGCGGCGGTCGCGGAAATCCTCCCGCCGCCGGACGAGATAGAACACGCTCCGGCCCTCGAAGGCCTCGATGCCGTCGAGCGGCGGCCGGTTGGGGCCGAAGGCGCCGACCCCGGCGGCGATGAGGACGGCGCCCGCTTCGATCGCCGCGCCGGCATCGGTCTCGAGCCGGAAACCGCCTTCGCCAAGACGCGTCAGCTTCTCGACGCGATGGCCCAAATGATAAAGTGGGGTGAAGGGCGCCGCCTGCTCGGCCAGCCGCTCGATCAACGCCTGCGCCGCGATCTCGGGATAGCCCGGGATGTCGTAGATCGGCTTTTCGGGATAGAGCGCGGCACATTGCCCGCCCGGCATGTCGAGCACGTCGATCACATGGGAGGAGAGGCCCAGCATGCCGCATTCGAATACGGCGAAGAGCCCGACCGGCCCGGCCCCGATGATGGCGACGTCGCGTTTCTGCATCGGGTTCCTGTTCTAGCCCGTCCCGGCGCGGCCTGGCTAGCGTCGCGGCATCTATTGCCGGGCGCGGCCGAAACGGATTATGAGAGCCGAGGGTATGCACGTCATTCTCGAACTGGCCGATGAAAGGGCGACGATGCGGTTGGCGGCGCGGCTTGCGGCCGAGGCGCGGGCGGGCGATGTGATCGCGCTCCATGGACCGCTCGGCAGCGGCAAGACGACGCTCGCCCGCGGCTTCATCCGTGCCGTGGGCGGCGTCGAGGTCGAGGTGCCGAGCCCGACCTTCACCCTCGTCGAGACCTATGCTGTGCCCGGCAAGCCGGCGATCTGGCATTTCGATCTCTATCGCCTCGATGATGCCGAAGAGGCCTATGAGCTCGGCATCGAGGATGCCTTTGCCGAGGGTATTTCGCTGATCGAATGGCCCGAGCGCATCGCGGCCCTGTTGCCGAGGGAGCGGCTCCAGATCACGCTCGCGCCGGGGGATGCGCCACGGCGCCGGGTGGCGACGCTCGACGCCTCGCCGCGCTGGCGCCATGTTGTGGAGGGGCTTCGCCATGGCTGACCGCGCGGTGCTGATCGACACATTTCTTGCCGCCGCCGGCTGGGCCGGCGCGGTGTCGGCGCCGCTCGCCATGGACGCCTCCTTCCGCCGCTATTTCCGCCTCACCGACGGCGCCCGCGGCGCCGTGCTGATGGATGCGCCGCCGCCCCAGGAGGATGTCCGGCCATTTATTGCCGTGGGACGGCTGCTGCACGGGATCGGCCTCAGCGCGCCCCAGATCTTCGCGACCGATATTGAGCGTGGGCTGCTGCTGCTCGAGGATTTCGGCGACGGCACCTATACCCGCCTCCTCGCCGCTGGCGAAGATGAAGCCGCGCTTTACGCGCTTGCCGTCGATGTCTTGATCGCCCTCCATCGCCGGTTCGATGTCGCGCAGGCGTCGGGTATCCCCGCTTACGATGAGACGAAACTGCTCGACGAGGCGGTGCGGTTCGTCGATTGGTATTGGCGCGGGGTCATGGGCACGCCGGCGCCGGCGGATAGCCGCGCGGCCTATCTCGATGCCTGGCGCCGGGTGTTGCCGCTGGCGGCGGGCGCGCCCGCGGCGCTCGTGCTGCGCGATTTCCATGTCGATAATCTGATGCGACTCCAGGGCTGCGACGGCCTCGCCGCCTGCGGGTTGCTCGATTTTCAGGACGCCGTGATCGGGCCGGCAAGCTATGATCTCGTCTCGCTCTTGGAGGATGAGCGGCGCCTCGTGCCGCCGCCCTTGCGGGAGGCGATGGTCGCGCGCTACCTCGCCGCCTTTCCGGCGCTCGACCGGGACGGCTTCGCTGCCTCCTATCGGGTGATGGGGGCGCAACGCCATGCCAAGAATATCGGCCAATTCGCCCGCCTCCTGCTGCGTGACGGCAAGCCGCAATATCTCAAGCACATTCCCCATATGTGGCGGCTCTTGGAAACGGATCTCGATCATCCCGCCCTCGCGCCGGTGCGGCAATGGTTCGCGGCCGAGATGCCGCCCGAGCGGCGGCGGATACCCGAAGGGGTCGCCGCATGACGGTGCCACAGACCGCGATGATCAAGGCCGCCGGCCTCGGCACCAGGATGCGGCCGATCACCGATACCATGCCGAAAGCGCTGATCGATGTCGGCGGCCGGCCGGTCATCGACCATGCCATCGACCGGCTCGTCGCGGTCGGCGTCCGGCGCATCGTCGTCAATCTTCATTACAAGGCGGGGATGCTGGCGGCGCATCTTGCCGCGCGTCGCGATGCCGAGATCGTCCTCTCCGACGAGCCGGAGTTGCTTGACAGCGGCGGCGGTATCTTCGAGGCGCTGCAGCATCTCGGCGAAATCTTCTATGTCGTCAATGCCGATGTGTTCTGGCTCGATGGCAAGGTGCCGGCGCTGACGCGGCTTGCCCGCGCCTTCGATGCGTCGGCGATGGACGGCCTCCTCCTGATGCAGCGCACCGTGACGGCGGTTGGGCTCGACGGGCCGGGCGATTTCATGATGGACCCGATGGGCAATTTGCGCTGGCGCGAGGAGACCGAAATCGCGCCGCATTATTTCGCTGCCGTGCAGCTTCTCCATCGTCGTTTCTTCGCCGGCGCCGAGCCGGGCCGGTTCGCGATCCAGCCTTATTGGACGCGGGCGATCGCGGCCGGCCGGCTTTATGGCATCGTGCATGATGGCGAATGGTATCATCTCGAAAACCCGCAAGGCCTTGCGAAGGTCGAGGCGCGGCTCGCCTCGCGGCGCATCGAACGCTAGGCGGCGATGCCGGCACTCTATTCGATCCCGGAGGAACTGCCGTTTCTCGACACACTGGTCGCCGGCCTCATGCGCCGCTTCGGCGGCGAGCCGTTGGCGCTGACCCGTCTTACCATCCTGTTGCCGACCCGGCGCGCGGCGCGCAGCCTCGGCGAGGCATTCCTGCGCGCTTCCGCCGGCCGGGCGCTGTTGCTGCCGCGGATGGTGCCGGTCGGCGATCTCGATGCCGAAGAGCTGGCCCTCGCCGGGGATGCGGGGGGTATCGACATTCCGCCGGCGCTGCCGCCGCTCAAGCGGCAATTGCTGTTGGCGAGCCTCATCCAGAAATGGGGCGATGGGAGTGTCGCCGGTCCATGGCTGCCGGGCCAGGCGGTGCCGCTGGCTCGCGCGCTCGCCGACTTCCTCGACGAGATTCACACCGCGCGGGCCGATGTCGCGCGGCTCCGCGAGCTGGCGCCCGACCGCTTCGCCGAGCATTGGCAGGAGGTGCTGAAATTCCTCGCCATCGTCACTGAGGCCTGGCCCAAATTGCTGGCGGAGCAGGCCGCGCTCGACCCTGCCGAGCGGCGCAACCGCGTACTCGCGGCGCGGATCGCGGCATGGCAGCGCGCGCCGCCCGAAGAGCCGGTGATCGCGGCCGGCCTCGCGGCCGGTATCGCAGCGGTCGGTGATGTCGTCGCCGCGGTGGCGCGGCTGCCCCGGGGCGAAATCGTGCTCGACGGCCTCGATCTCGATATCGGCGGGATGGATGCCGTCGCCGCCGACCCGACCCATCCCCAGCATCTCCATGCCCGGCTGCTGGGGCGGTTCGGCCTCGTTCCGGAGGCGGTCGCGCTCTGGCCGGGAATTGAGACAAGACCCGCGGCACCGCGCCGAAGGCTGCTCCGCGCGGCGTTGGCGCCCGCGGCCGAGACCGATCGCTGGCGCCGCCTCACCGGCATCGACAAGGGGGCCATCCAAGGGCTCTACCGGCTCGATTGCGACGGCGCCCAGGAAGAGGCCGAAGTGATCGCCCTCCTGATGCGCCGGGCGTTGGAGGTGCCGGGCCGCACCGCCGCGCTTGTCACGCCGGACCGCGCGCTCGCCCGGCGGGTCGCGGCGGAGCTCAAGCGCTGGTCGATCGCGATCGACGAT
>JBOHLV010000264.1:0-2879 GCA_050729815.1 Allostellaceae bacterium | reverse complement strand
CGCCAAGCCGCGGCCAATGGTGCCTTACATGCTCCCGGAACAGGCGCCGCAGCAGCGGACCCGTGCGATGCTCGCCCGGTTCCCGCGACGCATCGTCGCCGCCCGGCGCACCCCGATCCCTTTTCATGGCGGCATTATCCGAGGCTTGCGCCGCCAAGTCCATGGCAACGGGCGGCCATCCTTGTCGCACCGGCGCGGCACGGCCGGCGGTCCAGCGATGGCGTAATGCCGCATCCCGATCAGCATGACTCGTCGAGATGCGGTATCGCGAGCAAGTGCGAGCGCCGGCGATTGAGGTCCCGCCGAGCCGAACCACCGGTTCGCATCAGCGGGATTTGGTATAATGCCGCATCCCGATGAGCATGACTCGTCGAGATGCGGTATCGCGAGCAAGTGCGAGCGCGCGCCCTATGGCGCGGAGCCAAGCGAGCGGATGCGAGCGCCGGCGATTGAGGTCCCGCCGAGCCGAACCACCGGTTCGCATCAGCGGGATTTGGTATAAGGGAGCGAATCGCGACAAAAGCCTGGATCGGCCCAGGCCGTCGCTGGATACTTCGCCATGCGAATTCGGTTGCCCGCCGGATCGCCGGCGGCGAGGTGAAGGAGACCGCTTTTATGGATACCAATCGCGACATCGGCATTGCCATCCGCGCCTATCATTTGTGGAAAAATGAGGGGTGTCCCGACGGCAAGGCGCTCGACCATTGGCTCACGGCCGAGGCCACCGCGCTGGGCGAGACCCGGCTTCCGGCCGCGATTGCCGCGGCGCCGGCGATGAAACCGGCCCGACGCAAGCGCGCGACGACGAGGAAATAGCGCGGCGGCCACGGCGGCGGCTATCGCCCGGACAGGACTGCCTTGGTCCGCCGGTTGGCGGCGATATAGGACTGCACCGCCTCATCGAGCTCGGCAAGCCGGTCGATGAAGAAGTGATCCGCGCCCGGCACGAGGGCGTACGTGATCTTGATGTCGCGCTGATGCATCAGCTTGTCGATCAGCTTCTGGATCGCCTCGATCGGGACGAGCTGGTCCTCGTCGCCATGGACGACGAGGCCGGAGGAGGGGCACGGCGCTAGGAAGCTGAAATCATACATGTTGGCGGGCGGCGCGACCGAGACGAAGCCGTCGATCTCCGGCCGCCGCATCAGGAGTTGCATACCGATCCAGGCGCCGAAGGAGAAGCCGCCGATCCAGCACGCCGAGGCGTTGGGATTGTAGCCCTGAAGCCAGTCGAGCGCGGCGGCGGCGTCCGACAGCTCGCCCTCGCCGCGATCGAAGATGCCCTGGCTCCTGCCAACCCCGCGGAAGTTGAAGCGCAGCACCGCGAAGCCCTGCCGGACGAAGGCATGGTAGGTGGTATAGACCACCTTGTTGTTCATGGTGCCGCCATATTGCGGATGGGGGTGCAGCACCAGCGCGATCGGCGCATTGGGCTGCCTTGCATGGTGATAGCGGCCTTCGAGGCGGCCGTCCGGCCCGGCAATGACAATTTCAGGCATGGCGATGGTCCGACCCTATACCTGAGTCACGTGCTTGGTCTTTTTCGATTGCTGCGGTCATGGGGAAGCCGTTAAAATTCACTATATGAGGACAACAAAACCCCTTCCGGCGCCCTAGAGACGCACCGGCCACAACACCATAGCACGGCAGGAAGCCATGATATTGAAGAACTTGCGCGAAGACATCGATAACGTGCTGCGGCTCGACCCGGCGGCGCGCTCGCGGCTCGAAGTGCTGTTCTGTTATTCGGGCCTGCATGCCGTCTGGCTGCATCGGCTGGCGAATCTTCTGTGGCGCAACGGATTTCATCTGCTCGGCCGTTTCGTCTCCCAGGCCGGCCGCTTCGTCACCGGGGTCGAGATTCATCCGGCGGCCCGCATCGGGCGCCGGCTGTTCATCGATCACGGCATGGGCGTGGTCATCGGCGAGACCACTGAAATTGGGGACGATGTCACGCTTTATCAACAGGTGACGCTGGGTGGCGCGACGCTGAATCGGGGCAAGCGTCACCCGACGCTCGAGGACGGCGTCATCGTCGGCGCCGGCGCCAAGATTCTGGGCGGCTTCACGATCGGCAAGAACGCTCGGGTCGGCGCCAACGCCGTGGTCATCGGCGAGGTCAAGCCCGGCGCCAGCGTCGGCGGCGTGCCGGCGCGGGTCCTGGGCGGGGACAAGACGCTCGAGCCGATCCATGTCGTGACCGCGGCGGACCTCGCGCCTAAGCCCGAACCGGCCTTCGTGCCCTATGGCACGCCGTGCGACGAGACCGAGGACCCGGTCGCCTGCAAGATCGACCGGCTCGGCGCCGATATGGCCACCTTGCGCGAGCGGGTCGCCGAACTCGAACGCGAGCTCGATCAGGCCCGCGTGTCCGCCGCGCGGCGCCAGGCCTGAGGGCGACGCCATGCGCCTTTCCACCAAGGGCCGCTATGCCGTCATGGCGATGGTCGACCTCGCCAAGAACAGCGATGGCCAGCCGGTGGTGCTCGCCGACATTGCCGAGCGCCAGGCGATCTCGCTTTCCTATCTCGAGCAGCTCTTCGCCAAGCTGCGCGCCGCCAGCCTCGTCAAGAGCGTGCGCGTGCCGGGCGGCGGCTATCTCCTCGGCCATGGCGCCGACGAGACGCGGATTTCCGACATCATCCTGGCGGTGGACGAGCCGATCCGGGCGACCCGGTGCAGTCCCGGCGACCCGATGGGCTGCACCGCCAACAAGGAGCGTTGCCTGACCCACGATCTCTGGGAAGAGCTGGGCAATCAAATCCAGCTTTACCTCAGTTCGGTGACGCTGGCCGATGTCTGCGCCAAGCGCATCCTGGGCCTGTCGGGCGTGATCCACCGCGCCAGCCGCGGCGTCTCCGGGCGCGACCCGGGGATCG
>JBOHLV010000263.1:0-4638 GCA_050729815.1 Allostellaceae bacterium | reverse complement strand
GGTGCGGATTTCGGTTTCGAGCTGGAGCGCGCGAATGGCGCGGGCGGGGTTGCCCGAAGCGGCTTCCAGGGCGAGTTCCGGGTTCTTCTTGTAGGCGGCTTCGGCATCGTGTGAGCCATAGGGCCGCACCTCCTCGAAGACCTTGCGGGCCTCCTGCAGTTCCTTCACCTGCTCCGGGCTGGCCTTGCCGCCCTGCTCCTGCATCTCGAAGATCGCATCCACGGCGCGGGCATGGCCGATAAGCGCCTTGGTGCGGGCACGGCGCAGCGCCGCTTCGGGGTCTTCCGTCCCCTTCCTTTCCAGCGCTGCCCGTTCCGGCCCCTGTCCGCCATCGGCGGGCCGGCGCAGGCCGTCGAACATGCCGCGCACCTTCTCCGGCACGACCTTGCGCACGATGTCGGCGACACGGGCGCGGAAGGCGATCCCGCGCCGTTCGGCATAGTCCTGCGCCGGATCAAGCCGCTCGTAATCCGACGCCATATCCTTGGCCCGGTCGCGCGACAGGGTGCGGGCAAGCCGGTCCTGACCGGCAAAGTCATCGCGGCCGTAATGCAGGTCCGTGCCGTCACGGTGCCGGGAGAGAGCGACATAGCTGCCATGGGCGTCCATGCCCGGCGTCGCTAGAACATGGGTGCGGTCCAGGGTCATGCCCTGCGCCTTGTGGATGGTGGCGGCATAGCCGTGGTCGATGCGATCGTAATCCTTGAGGTCAAACGAGACGTTGCGCCCATCGTCGGTGCGTACGGACATGGATCGTTCGCTGACCTCAACGATGGTCCCGAGCGTGCCGTTCTTCACGCCAAGGCCGCGCTCGTTCTGCAGGAACATGATGCGGTCCCCGCTGGCGAAGCTGCGCTCGCCGCGTTCGACCACCAGGCGCAAATCATCGCCCAGATCGCCGACGGCCCGCATCCGTTCGCGCGCGGCCTCGTTGAGGGCACGAACCTCGTCATTGGTGTGGGTGAGGATGATGCGGCTCCGGTCGGGCGACGCTTGCCGGCCGCGATCCCAGCGGTCGATCAAATCGTCGCGCGCCTCTCCGCGGGTCGTGGCCTCGTGCACCATGCCATGCGTGTCATAGGCGTGGATCGCATCGCCGGTCCGGCTGGTCGCCAGATCGCGCGTGGCGTCGCGCTGCCAATCCTCCCGCTGGCGCCGCACCTCGCCGATCTCGGCCCCGCCATGGCGCTCAAAGATCGAGCGGAGCGCCGCGCCCGCCTCGATGGATTGCAACTGTTGCGGATCGCCGACCAGCACCACCTTTGCACCGGCCTCGGCGGCATGGGACAGCACGCGCTCCAACTGGCGCGTGCCGACCATGCCCGCCTCGTCGATCACCAGAACATCGCGCGCGGTGAGCCTGTCGCGGCCCTGTCCCCAACCGTGTTCCATGCTGGCGATGGTGCGCGAAGCGATGCCCGATCCGCTTTCCAGGTTCTCGGCGGCGATACCGGACAGCGCCACGCCCCGGACCTCATAGCCCGCCGCCTCCCAGGCTTCGCGCGCCACGCCCAGCATCGCGCTCTTTCCCGTCCCGGCATAACCGACCACGATCCCCAGATCGCGCCCGTCCGTGACATGTGCCAGCGCGTCGGCCTGCTCTGCCGAAAGGGCAAGACCGCGCACTTCCGCACGCGCCAGCGCCGCCTCTCTGTCTCTGCCATTGATCTCATGGCGTTTCCTCTCTGCCATCATCTCGGCGGCGCGGTGCAGGCGCTGTTCCGCCTCGATCATCTCGCTTGTGGTGAATCGGTCCTCGCCGCGTCCGTCCTTGCCCAGTTCGACCAGATCGGGGGCGTTGCGCATCGCGCCCATGACCCCGTTGAATTGCTCGATCCCGTCACTGTGTCGGTGCGCGAACATCGCCATGTCGCGCCGCGTGAACGTGGATTGCTGATGCGTGATGGCGTCGAGCGCCAGGGCTGGATTGGCGATGATGCGCTCGCCATTGCCCCGCGCAATCTCGCGATGCATCTCCGCGCGGTCGGCGGCCTCGATTCCTTCGCTCTCTATCCGCTGCGCGGGCGCGCCAATCTGGCTTTGCGGCTCCAGCGCGATGCCCTGGGCTTCCAGGCTGCGATGGTCGATCCGCGCGTCAATGTCGAGTTCGGCCAACCGCTCGTTGGCAAACTCCGCCCAGCGTTCGCGCCAGCGCTCGACCATCTCGGTGCGGTTCCAATCCCGCACCTTTGGGCCGAAGCCGTTTTCGTCCACCGCGCGCATGGTCAGCATGACATGCGCGTGGGGTTTGGGCGTCCCATCCTCGGCCCTATCCCAATGCACATTGAGGTCGGCGATCATGCCTCGGTCCACGAATTCGGCCTGCACGAAGTCGCGGGCGAGTTCGATGCCCTGCGCCTGCGTCATCTCGCGCGGAAGGGCGAATTCGACCTCGCGGGCAAGCTGCGCGTCCTTCCTGACCTCGAACGCCTCGACATCGTTCCAAAGCCGTTCGCGGTCGCTCCACGCCTCCGGTGCATCCTCCGGCAGCATGATCTCGGAATGGACGACGCCGCGCTTGGCGGAGAAATCGTGACTGCGCTCAAGCCGGTCATCGCGCAATCGCGAGGCCGAGCGGTAGGCGGCCGACGCCACCGCGCTGGCGCCGGAGGTGCGGCCGATGACCTTGACGTGAAGATGATAGATCGCCATCGCGACCAGATCATCTACACCGCGAAGCGCACGTCGGAACGACGTATAAGCGCGCCCTCCCTCGAAAAATTCTCGGGAGGGACCACCCCATCCTCACCTGTCCCGGCAACCTTACAGCATTCCGGCAGGCACTCGCCTATCGTCGCTCCGTTGACAGCTTAAGGAGGGCATGATGCGCAAGCCACGAGACTTTGACGCGGAACTGAAGTCGCTCGAAGACAAGGCGCGAGATCTCAAAAACCGCAAGGTGCAGCAACTTGGCGAGCTGGTCATCGCGACCGGAGCCGACGCCCTCAGCGCCGACGAACTGGCGGGCGCATTGATTGTGCTGGCCGAAACCAAGGATGCCGGAAAGAGGGAGGCATGGGCAAAACGCGGCGCCGCATTCTTTCAAGGCCGGGCGCGGCGAACTGCATCGGCGCCTGACCGCGATATGGACCCGGCTATGTCGCGACCGGGCGGCGCGCAATCGGCATCAGGCGGTACGGGCCCGGCATGACATGCGAACATGGCAAGTCGAGCGCCGCAAGCGCACGCGGCATCTGATCGAACTCGGTGGGCTCGTCGTCAAGGCCGGGATCGTGGACCTGACCGGCGATGATCGCACCATGATCGACGGCGCGCTGCTCTGGATGGCCGACAAGCTTCAAAGTGACCAAAGTGATCTCGCGCGAAGCCTGTGGGCCGCAAAGGGGAAGCAGGCATTCGAGGATGACTGAAGTAGCGGTATGGTGATGGTAGTAGCTACGTTGCCGACGATGGCACGATGGTGGCGATGATGAAGAAGATGATGGTGATGGTGACCACCATCATCCGAGCTCGTGGCCGGTCACTGGCCGGTCTATAGACTGAACCGTTCCCGCATCTCGTCGGTGCGCGCCCAGGCGGCTCCGGGGATCAGGCGGACGATCCGGTCGAACACGGCAATGAAGGATGCCCGCGCCGCCGCCTCGTCGAAGGTGTCCCGCTCGTCGGCGGCAAGCAGCGGGCGCACATCGGCCATGAAGTTGCGGTCATTCAGCTTCTCGAACATGCGCTGCTCTGCCTGCGCCCTGGAAATAGCCGTCTCGGTCGTCGCAAGGTAGCGGCCAAAGAGATCGACGACTTTCTGCACGTCGAGCGCCTCGAAGGTCGTCAACGCGTGCGAAAGGTCGATCAGGTCGCGGCGGCAGCGCTCAGAAGAGCGGGATCACCCGTTGTTGGGCGAAGCGTGGAACACGGCCATCGGCACCCAAGGACCAGCGGACCACGTCGGCCTACATCTACGGTGCCATCTGCCCTCATGAGGGCAAGGCGGCAAGCCTCGTCCTGCCCCGCTGCAATACCGAGGGCATGACGCTGCATCTGGCCGAAATATCGGCCACGGTGGCGCCGGGCGCCTATGCCGTGCTGCTGCTCGATCAGGCCGGGTGGCACGGCTCCGCTGCCCTCGTCGTGCCGGCCAACATCACCCTGCTGCCGCTGCCGCCGAAATGCCCGGAGCTCAACCCGGTCGAAAACATCTGGCAGTTCAAGCGCGGCAACTGGCTCTCAAATCGCATCTTCAAATCCTACGACGACATTCTCGACCACTGCTGCTTCGCCTGGAACCGCCTCACCGAACAGCCATGGCGCATCATGTCCATCGGCCGCCGGAAATGGGCCCATGCGTCATGATCCATGAGATTTGGTATAAGCGGTCGTTCGGCCCGTCGTCTTCGAATGACGGCTTTGTCTGAAGCGGTCACCGGTGTACCGATCAGGGCTCGTCCGGGTATGGGTAGGCGATCCAGGCAAGCCGCATGCGATAGGACGGTCACGTGGATGGCGCCCTGGCCGTCGACTGTTGGCCTCCCGTCGCAATCGCTGCCAAGCGCGCGTGATGGCGCGGCGTGCTGCCCATCACACGCTTGAAGGCGGTGCTGAACGCACTTTCCGATTCATAGCCGAGCGAACGGGCGATCGCACCGATGGGCTCGCCGCGGGACACGCCGCGGCCGGCGAGCA
>JBOHLV010000262.1:0-10922 GCA_050729815.1 Allostellaceae bacterium | reverse complement strand
AGCTCGGTCCGAGCTGCTAAGCGCGCGGTTCCGGTCGCATAGAACATGATTCGTCATTGAATTCGCTGAACACGGCAAGGATAGCGAACCATGGAACAGGCGGCCCTTCGTCCCCAGGAACTCAATCCCGGCAAGCTGACCGCCCTCTTTGCCAAGGAGTTCAAGCTGTGCAACGTCGCCGCGGGCGAGACGATCGCCTGTGTCACCGACCTCGCGACGCGGCGGGAATATGTCCAATCCTCCTTCGCCGCCGCCGAGGAGATGGGGGCCGACATCTACGAGATGTGCGTCAACATGATCCCAGGCTGGACCAAGGTGGGGGTGCCGACGATCGGGCAATGCAAAGGCACGCTCGAAGCGCTGCGCCGGGCCGATCTCATCGTGATCTTCCATGTGCCGCTGTTCGCGAGCTGGCTGCGCGAGGTGCGCAATGCCGGAGCGCGCGTCCTGATGATTATCGACGGGCCGGACGATCTCGATCAACTCATCTCGCCGCCGGGCCTCAAGGAGGCGGTCCTCCACGGGCAACAAATCTATGCGAGGACGCGGCGGGCGCGGGTCACCTCAGAGGCCGGCACCGATCTCACCTGGACTTGCGGCGATTTTCCGGTGATGAGCCAATATGGCTATGCCGATTTGCCCGGTCGCTTCGATCATTGGGGCGCCGGCCATATCCATACCTTTCCCAACGAGGGCAGCGCCAACGGCAGCGTCGTTTTCCAGCCTGGCGATATCGTCATCCTGCCCTATGCCCGCTATGTGATCGACCCGGTACGGCTCGAAATCCGTGACGGCTTCGTGACCGCCATCGAAGGCGGGCTCGACGCCAAATTGATGAAGGATTGGCTCGAGGACAACAAGGCCTCGCCGGACGACCGCGATCCCTTCGCGGTATCGCATCTGGGCTGGGGTCTCAATCCACAGGCGCCCTGGTACTGGCTCGGCCTTAATGGCGATGCGCCGGAACGGGTGCGCGCCGCCGCGCGCGTCTTCGCCGGAAACTTCCTGTTCTCGACCGGACCCAACAGCGAGGGCGGCGGCAACCGTACCACCCGTGGCCATTACGACGTGCCGATGCGCGATTGCACCTTCGAGCTCGACGGCCGGACCATCGTCGACAAAGGCAAAATCGTCGATCCGAAGATGATTGTCGCGCGCCAACGGCACTGATTTCATGACTGCCGTCTTCCGCGATTACGATCAGGTGGCGCTCGACGCCGCCTACGACCAGACATTCTGGGCGGCCAATCGCGACGAGTTGTTGGCCAGTTACGCCGACGCCAGTGCCCGGTGCCGCGATCGGCTCGGGCCGCCGCTCCACTTCGCCTATGGTCCGACGCCGGCCGAAGGGCTCGACGTCTTCCGTGCCGCATCCGACCGGGCGCCGGTGATGATCTTCGTCCATGGCGGTGCCTGGCGCGGCGGCGCGGCGGCCGATTACGCGTTCCCGGCCGAGATGTTCGTCGCCGCGGGCGTTCATTACGTCGCGCTCGATTTCGCCGCGGCTCCGGACGTGGGGGGCGATCTTCGCGTCATGGCGTCGCAGGTTCAGCGGGCGATCCTCTGGCTCCATGACAATGCCGAGCGGTTTGGCGGCGAACCCGAGCGACTCTATCTCGCGGGTCATTCCTCGGGCGCCCATCTTGCGGCCGTCGCGTTGACCGCCGATTGGCGGGCGCTCGGCGCGCCGCCCGATATCGTCAAAGGCGGCGTACTCGTCAGTGGCATGTACGATCTCCATCCGGTGCGCCTCTCCTCGCGCAGCCGCTACGTCGCGTTCGACGACAACATGGTGCAGCGACTGAGCCCGATACGACACGTCGATCGTCTCTCGGCCCCGTTGACGGTCGCATGGGGTTCGCGCGAATCGCCGGAGTTCATTCGGCAGGGCCGGGATTTCGCGGCCGCGGTGAACGCGGCGGCGAAGCCCGTCGAGGTTCTGGTCGCGGAAGGCACGAATCATTTTGAGATGATGGCGACGCTGAGCCGTGCCGACGGCCTTCTCGGTCGCGCGGCGCTGGCTCGGATCGGATCGGTCCGGGGATGAGTATCGAGGAGCAGCACGTCGCGATCATCGGATATGGCGCGCTGGCGAGGAACCTCATTGCGGCCGTTCGCGAGTTTCGCGGATTGACGATCGGCCATGTCCTCGTTCATCCCGAGCGGGTCGCGACCATCCGGAATCTTCTCCCCGCCAACATTCAGGTGGTGGGCTCCGTTGCCGAGATCGATCACGAACTCGATTTGCTCGTCGAACTCGCGGGCCACGCCGCCGTCGCGACGCATGTCCCCGAGGCCCTGGACCGGGGCATGGACGTTGCGCTCGCCTCGACCGGGGCACTGGCCGACGACACGCTGCGGCGGAAATTGTCGGCATGCGCCCGGCGCGGGGGTGCACGGCTCCATCTTCTTTCCGGTGCGGTCGGGGCGATGGATGCGCTTGCCGCCCATCGTGAAGTTGGCCTCGATGACGTACTCTACATCGGGCGCAAGCCCCCCAACGCGTGGCAGGGGACACCTGCTGCGGACCGCATCACGCTCGACGAAATCGTGTCGCCCATCGCCGTTTTCGAAGGCAATGCGCGGGACGCCGCCCGCTGTTATCCGAAGAACGCCAATGTCGCCGCCACCATCGCCTTGGCCGGACTCGGCTTTGAGCGCACGAGGGTTCGGCTGGTCGCGGACCCCGCGATCTCGGACAATATCCATCGCATCGAAGCATCGTCCGCCGCGGGCCGACTGACCGTCGAGCTTGCGAGCAGGCCATTGCCGAGCAATCCGCGCAGTTCCGCCCTGGCGGCGGCTAGCGGAATCCGAATGTTGCACAATCTCATTCGGCCGATCGTGCTGTAGGGCCTCGCCGTGGCAAGGTGAGATGAGGACGCTTGGGATGGGTCTGAACCATGAATTCTCGCACAAAATTGCGCGCGAATTTACACCCTGACACGCACAGTCCCCGTCCAAGCTCGCAATCCAATCGCGCGAAAGAAGCGGACGTTCACGGCAGCTCAAGCTTGGTAGGCTGACTCTGGTAACCTCGGTCGATTTAGCGCTTCAACGCTCACCTTTCCTATCGTCCACTAGCACTGCCATGAGGAGAGCAGGTTCCGTACCGCGGTTTACCCACGCATGGTTCGTGCCCCGCTGGATCACGCAGTCAAAAGGCTTGAGTGTGCGTTCTTCTCTTTCGAGGACGAGGGTGATCTCACCTGAAAGGAGGATAATATAGTCGGTTGTATGGGTTTTGTGCATTGCCGGATGCACGCTGGCATCGGGCTGTAGATGGGCACCGTTCATCGCGGTGAACCAGTCCTTGTTTGCCTTGCGTTTCTCATCGTCCGACAGATTCGCGGTCTCGGACTCGGGCGCGATTTCAAAATACCGAAACACGGTCCCATTGGTCGGAGGCGCCAGCTGATTTGAGCGTTCGGCGTGGTCGATGCCGTCCAGGTGATCCGGTGGATTCGCGTCCGTCAGCCACATTTCGGTCAGGACGGTGATCGTTTTTGTCGCCCATCCGTCGGACATGATTCCGGACTTGCCGTTGGCGTCATTGGCCGTCACGATTCGTCTGATTGACTTCACGAGAGTTCCTCCTGGTTCGGCTGCGGAGCGTGTCAGAATCGGAGTCAGCAAGCAAGAAAGCTGAAATTGAAGCCTCCCTACGAGTGCTACCGCTAGCTCGCCCTCAACTCCGCCTCGACCAGCTTGCGCAACTCGGGCTTCAACACCTTGCCGTTGGCGTTGCGGGGAAGCGGGTTGGTGAGGAACACGATCCGGTCGGGCACCTTGTAGTCGGAAAGGCGCTCGGCGCAGAAGCTTTGGATCTCCGCTTCGGAGACGCCGCCATCCTTGCGCACGATGAAGGCCTGGACACGCTCGCCCAGCACCTCGTCCGGGCGACCAACCACCGCCGCCTCAACGATGGCCGGATGATGGCTCAAGACATTCTCGACCTCGGCGGAATAGACCTTGTAGCCGCCTCGGTTGATCATGTCCTTCTTGCGGTCGAAGATCCGGACATAGCCCTCGGCATCGAGCGAGCCGAGATCGCCCGAGCGCCAATAGCCCTGAAGGAAATTGGCGGCGTCGGCATCGGGATTGTTCCAATAGCCCGGCACTACCACGGCGCCGGCGATCCACAGCTCGCCCGATTCGCCTGGCGGGACCTCGTGCCCGTCCTCATCCATGATGCGAATGTCGCAGCAGGGCAGCACCTTGCCGACCGTGTCGAGACGCGCCAGCGCCTGGCCACGCGGCATCATCGTCACCGGCGAGGTGGTCTCGGTCGCGCCATAGACGTTGAACAACGTGAGACCCCGAATCTTCTCGCTGAGCCGCTTTATGGTCGATTCCGGCATCGGCGCACCGCCAAAGCCGCCGATCCGCCACGACGACAGGTCGAAGCGCTCGATCTGCGGATCGAGCAGGCAGAGATTATAGATCGCTGGCACCACCACGGTGTAGTTGACCTGCTCCGCCGCCACCAGCTCAAGAAAAGCGTGCGCCTTGAACGCGGCCATCATCACGGTCGCGCCGCGCACCTGAATCATGGCGAGAATGATCGCGACCAAGCCCGTGACGTGCGAGGCCGGCACCGCCAGGATGGCGCGATCACCCGCGCGCAACCCCATCCCGTACTGATAGTTGAGACAGGTATGAATCACCCCGTAATGTGTCAGGACCGCGCCCTTGGGCCGTCCGGTCGTGCCTGAGGTGTAGAGAATGCAGTAGGGGTCGTCCTCGCCGACCGCCACCTCGGCAGGCGGATCGCCGGGCTCGAGCAGGGTCTCATAGCGCGCCGCGCCCGGCGCCACGCCATCGACGGAGAAGCGGTGTTTCAGCGCCGGCACTGTCGCCGGATCGGGCATCTGATCTTGAAGGTCGGCCTCATGAATCAGCGCGACCGCGCCCGAATGGCTCAGGACATATTCGTTTTCGGGTTTGCGCTGTCGGATGTTGATCGGCACTTGAATAACGCCGAGCCGGCTGCAGGCGAGCGAAGCCTCGATGAAGGCCGCCTTGTTGCCGAGGACGATCGCGACGCGATCGCCCTTGCCGATGCCGCACCGCGCGAGATTGGCGGCGACTCGGTCAACCGTCGCATCGAGCTCGCGATAGCTGATGCGCCGATCGCGGTCGATCACCGCAAGATCCGACGGGCCGGCGGTAACGGCCGCGCGCATCATCGCATCAATATTGGGGGGGCGCACGACGAAGGACGGCAGCAGGCGGGATTTGTAATGAACCTCATGTCTGATATCTGGCATCGTTTCCTCCTGTCACTGTCGCCGTTACGCGTGTCGGTCCCCACGCGGCCACGATGGAATTCAGCTCGAACGCTCGCGCAGGGCGACGACCGCGCCCAATACCACGGCGCCGAAGATGATCGAGCGCATGGCTTCCGGCAGGGTGGTGCCCTCAAGCAGGGTCTGCAACGCGGTCAGCAGCAGCACACCGCCAAGCATGCCGATGTAATGACCGCGGCCACCGGTGATCAGCGTGCCGCCGACCACGACGACCGCGATCGACGGCAACAGATACGCATCGCCCATTCCGAGGCTGGCCTGGCCGCTGAAGCCGGTCAGCAGGATGCCGACCAGCGCCGCACACACGCCGCTCAACACATAGGCGCCGATCAGGGTGCCACCGACGCCGACGCCGGACAGGTTCGCGACGCGCGTGCTGTTGCCGACGGCGTAGAGCCGACGGCCGAACGGCGTCCGACCCAGCAGCACCACCGCGATCACGACGAACACCACGACCAGCACCACCACCGGCGTCATGCCGCCCAGCGATCCGGTCATCACCCAGCGCAGGAACGGCGAGCTGAAGCCGGCCGGCGTGCCGTTGCTGTAAACCAGCGCTGCGCCTTGAAGGATGCCATTGGTCGCCAGCGTCATGACGATCGGGGCAAGACCGAGAAACACCACGCCGAGGCCGTTGAAGAGACCGATCAGCGCGCCGATCACGAGCACCGCCGGCACCACCCAGATCGTCGCGCCATCAGAGCCGCGAATATAGCCCGCCGCCAGGATGCCGCAGAGTCCGATGGTCCACGGCACCGAGAGATCGAGACCGCCGCTCAGAATCACGGCGCCCTGGCCCAGCGCCAGGATGGTGAGGAACGAGCCGAGCACGATCAATGAATCGTAATAGTGCCAACTCGTCAGCATGTTGCCGAAGACGAGTTGCGTCACCACCAACACCGCGATCGTGCACAGATAGGACGGCAGCACGTAGCCGAGGAGTTCACCGTTCCGCCGCACCCACGAGATCCTCGCAAACTCCTTCGCCGTGGTTGAGCGGCCGGGGCCGGCGCGGACGAGACGTTGCGCCGTTCGACGCAAGGTCGGCATTTGCGATGGCAGGGTGTGTCGGCGCCACGCGCGCCAGCGTTCGAGATTCTGCCCGACGTAATGACCGATCGGCGAATCATGGCTCAGCGATCCGGCCAACACCGCGAGGATCAGGATGACGCCTTCGACCACGGTGCTGTAATAGGCGGAGACATTAAGCACCAGGAGGATGTTGACCATCAGCATCAGGGTGTAGGCACCAAACACCGGACCGACGCAGCCGCCCCGCCCGCCGCCGAGGATGGTGCCGCCTAGCACCACGGCGGCGAAGGTCTCGAGCAGCATGGGATTGCCGACCAAGGGATCGCCGGCGCCTGACTGGGCGCTGACGAAAAGGCCGGCTGCGCCGTAAAAGACGCCGCCTATGACGAACGTTGCAAACTTGGTCCAACGCACACGAACCCCGGCGGCTTTGGCCGATTCCTCGTCGCTGCCGACGGCATAAATCGCGGTGCCGAACCGGGTCCGCTTGATCGCGATCCAGACCGCGATCGCCACCAGAATGACGACAACTGCCGCCGGCAGGACGTTGGGAATGGCGTTGCCGGTGAAGAACGCGGATACGTCTTGCGGGATGCTGCCGCCCGGATCGGGCAGCACAAGCAAGGCTAGGCCGCGTACCAGAAACATCGTGGACAACGTAACCACGATCGATTGAACCCGCAGGAAGGCGACGAAGAAGCCATTAACGGCGCCGATCGCGCCGCCGATGGCGAGCGCCGCGACGCTCCAGGACAGTTCCGACCCGACGCCCGCTCCCATGTTGGTCGCGAGGATGGAATTGACCAGCGAGACCGTCGCGCCGACCGAAAGATCGAAGCCGCCGACCAGGACGATCAGGGCCTGACCCATCGCCGCGAGCGCCAGGGCGACACCGCCGCTGCTCAGGAAATTGAACTCGTAGTAGCCGAACCCGTTGCTGATGATGCTGACGAGGAGGAGGAGGAAAATGAACACTCCCGTGATCACGATCACGCCCTCGTTCCGCGCCAAGGAACGCGCGCCCGGCGATGACCGCCAGCTTAACAAGGCGGCCGCGACCATCATTTCACCTCGGCGGGATGGACGTCCGCCGCTTGGGTCTCGCCCAAGGCGGCGCGGATGATGGTCTCTTCGGCGATAGCGTCGCCCGCCAGCTCGCGCGTGATGCGGCCGCCATAAAAAACTAGGACGCGGTCGCAGAGATTGACCAGTTCGGGAATTTCGGTCGAGAACAGCAGTACCGATCCGCCCGCCCTGGCGAAGTCCCGGATCAGGACATAGATGTCGTGCTTGGTGCCGACGTCGACGCCCCGCGTCGGATCGTACATAAGTAATATCCGGCTCTCGGCGAGCAACCATTTCGCCACCGCGATCTTCTGCTGGTTGCCTCCGCTGAAGGCTGACACGCGCGTATAGAGCGCGCGAGGCTGGACCTGGACACGATCGAGCACCTGGCCGACCGCATCGATCTCGGCGCGGCCGTCGATGAGCCCAAAGCGGGTGAACCGGTCGATCACGGGCAGCGACACGTTGCGCCGGCCGTCGAGCTTCAGGAACAATGCTTCGGTCTTGCGGTCCTCAGGCACCAGGCTGATGCCGATGTTGGCTCGGATCGCATCCTGTGGCGAGATCAGCCGGACTTCCTTACCATAGACTTCGAGTCGCCCCGAGCGCAGCGGCATGACGCCGAAGCAACCCAAAAAGAGATCGAGCTGGCCCATGCCTTGGAGGCCGGCAACGCCGAGCACCTCGCCCTCCGCCAAGGCGAAGGACGCGTTGGCAAGACGGCCATGGGTCGAAATGTCGTGCGCGGCGAGCGCCGGCACGCCGCCCCGCGGCACCGTCGCGGTTCGCGGCGGAAAGGTCGAGGCTATTGAGCGACCGACGATCATGCGGATCACCTCATCATCGCTGATCTCGCCGACCCGGCCGCTGCCGACATCCTTGCCGTTGCGCAGCACCGTGAGATATTCGCAGAATCGCCGCACCTCGGGCATGCGGTGCGAGATGAAGATCACGGTGGTGCCTTGCGCCGTGAGGCGGGCAATGCGCTCGCCGAGCCAGTCGATGTCGCCGCCGGACAAGGTCGAGGTCGGTTCGTCAAGCAGCAGGATCTTGGGTTTGCGCAGCACGGACCGCGCGATCTCGATCTTCTGTCGGAGCGGCAGTTCGAGCTCACGCACCTCGCGATTTGGGTCAATGTCTTGGAGGCCGAGCGCCACGAGGTGATCGACGACGAGCTTATGCGCTTCGCGCCGCTGCACGCCGCCGAGGCGGCCTACCGGTTCATATGGCAGCAGCATGTTCTGCACGACCGTGAGGTCGCGGACCAGAATCATCTCCTGGAAGGCGGTTTGAATACCCAACGCGTGAGCGTCACGCGGGCTGGCGATCTCGCAAGGTCGACCGAAGATTTCAATGGTACCAGAATCGGGCGGGATCATCCCGCTCAATGTCTTGACAATGGTGGATTTGCCGGCGCCGTTCTCGCCGAGCAACGCATGCACCGAGCCGCTCTTGACGGCGAAAGTCGCGCCATCAAGAGCGACGGTGGCGCCGAATACCTTGCGCAGATCATGAACGGAAAGCGCGAATTCGGTCTCGGTCATGATCGCAACCGGATCGCAATCATCACAGGGTACAATATTGACGGCCGGCGGCACGAACGCGAAGTGTGCGTGCCACCGGCCGGAGTCAGCCGGTTAATTCTCTGGTTGGCCGACCAGCGCGGCCTCGAAGCCGAGCTGGGGCAGTTTCGGCGAATAGATAGAAGCGAACCAGCCCGGGTTCGGTACCAGCGACGGCGGGAAGGTATTGCAACCGTCCTCCATCTCTTTCCAACTGCCGGTCTTGCACATCTTGACCTCAGCGCTTGTGACCGGGCGCGGCGACAACATCACCAGCTTCGGCACTTTCTTGTGCTCCAGTACGGCGACCACCATCTTGAGCGCCATGGCGCCGGGATAAATTTGCGAGCTCAGCGAAATGCTCCGCACCCCCATCGGCCGGTAGGTGCCGTGGGCGCCTTCCACCTTTGTGCCTTCCGGCAGCATCTGGATGCGATGGCCGTTGCCGCCTTCGCCGGCGCAGGGGATCAGCTTGTTATCCGGAATCCCCGACTCGCTCATCATGGAGTAAGCGGTGTAGCAGCCGGCCTCCATCCACAGCCCGTCGATCGTTTTCCAGGGATGGGTGGCGATAATGTTCGACAACACGGTGCGCGCCACCGCCTGGCTCCACATGCCGTTGCCGCTGGCAATGACGTGGATG
This sequence comes from Allostellaceae bacterium, assembly GCA_050729815.1. GTDB lineage: Bacteria > Pseudomonadota > Alphaproteobacteria > ATCC43930 > CGMCC-115725 > JAATGI01. The sequence continues at coordinate 1,311 of JBOHLV010000262.1, read as the reverse complement.
CCGGGATATTTCGCGAACACCTTTTTCGCCGCCGCCACGCGCAGGGTATCGACCGTGGTGCCGGCGACGCCGGTGATCATCACGATGTTGCCCTTGCCGTGCATCGCCTTGGCGAGCCATTTGGCGGCGATCCGGCCCCAGGCCGACTGATCGATGTGGGTGTTGTAGGCGCAGGGCTCGGTGATGATCGAATCATAGGCCGCAATCACGACGTGGTGAGCGCAGGCATGCTTCACCGCCCCGTTCAGAGCGGTCGGCGAGATCGGATAGACCACGATGGCGTTGGCGCCAGCTTGGACCATGGCGTTGATCTGCTGGACTTGACGCTGCGCGTTGGGGCCGGCGACCTGAATCCGAAGGTCCACCTTGTCGCGATAATCCTTTGACGCCGCCAGCGCTTTCAGATCGTTGGCCGCCTCGGCCTGCCAATCGTTGCCGATATAGCTCATGCTCAAATAGATTTTGAATTTGTGTGCGGCGTGCGCCGGCACCATGGCCATGGCGCCCATCGCCGCGAATATCACGGCAATGAATGTTAACTTGTTCCAGAATCGCATCCCGACCTCCCTGCCTGAACAACGAATTCCCGCCGTTGCCCAATTTGCGGTTATCATTATTGGTTCCTCGACGTTCCGAGTGGAAAGGCATTTGGTTGAGAGGGATGGTCGGGCCTTGCATGCTGCGAAGATGGCGACATGGAGGGCGGCGGGATGGAAACGAAGGATGTGTTCTCGCTCGGGTTCGGCTTGAACGAGCCGTGGCAACTGACCGGCCAGCGTCTGGATCGCGAGAAGCGGCCCCATGAGCTGCATCTGGAGGTGACGGCGACGCGGAGCGCGTTGTTTGCCTGCCCGGAATGTAAGCGCGCCTGCAAGGCGCACGACTTTGCCAGCTTCACCTGGCAGCATCTGAACTTCTTCCAGCACCAGTGTTTCATCACGGCGCGGGTGCCGCGGATCGATTGCCCCGATCACGGGGTCAAGCGGACGGCGGTGCCGTGGGCGCGGCCGGGCAGCAAGTTCACGCTGCTGTTCGAGCAGGCGGCGCTGATCCTGGTGCGCGAGATGCCGGTGCTGGCGGCGGCGCGCTTCATGGGCATCACCGACAAGAGGCTGTGGCGCCTGATCGCTCATTACGTCCGCCGCGCGGTCGGCGAGCTCGATCTCGGCGCGGTGCGCGCGGTCGGCCTCGACGAGACCGCCGCCAAGCGCGGCCACACCTACGTCACCGTGTTCATCGACCTGGACCGCGCCGACAAGCCGGTCATCTTCGTGACCCCTGGCAAGGGCAAGGCCTGCGTGGCGGCGTTCC
>JBOHLV010000261.1:0-3301 GCA_050729815.1 Allostellaceae bacterium | reverse complement strand
TTATGGGCCTGCCCCGACGCACCGTGGCCTATGCGCAGGCAGCCTACGTGCCGCTGGAAATCGTGGCCTTCGTTGGCGCCATGCTGTTGGTTGTCGCGCTGGGCGCGCTGCTATGGCAGCTCTGGGTGTCGATCAGGGATCGAGACGAGAATCGCGTGTTTGCCGGCGATCCGTGGGATGGTCGAAGCCTGGAATGGTCGAACTCCGCGCCGGCGCCCGAATACAACTTCGCCGTGATTCCGGTGGTAACGGGCCGCGACGCATTCACCATGGCGAAAGAGGAAGGCACGGCCTTCAAACCGCCGCTGGCCTATACGGATATCGAATTGCCGAAAAACTGCGCTTTGGGCCCAGCGGTCGCGGCGATTGGCTTCTCACTCGCCTTCGGCCTGGTCTGGCATATCTGGTGGCTGGTGATTCTGTCGTTCGCGGCTGCGGTTGCGAGCATGATCATTCGCGGTTTCGCGCGCAACACCACCCGCATCATCAGCGCGGACGAGGTGAAGAAAGAACACCAGCGCTGGCTCGACGCCGTGGCGCGTGCCCCCGCCGTGTCACGCGCCGTGGAAACCCGGCCGGCCAATATGGGGCTGGCCCAACACGAGGCCTCCGGGGTGTCGCCATGAGCCTGGAACCTTTCAAGTATCCCGGCCTGAATCTGGGCTCCGGTCACGGCAAGGACGACGACGACGTCCAAACCACCATATTCGGTTTCTGGGTGTTCTTGATGAGCGACGCCATCCTGTTCGGAATGGTATTCGCCACATATGTCACCTCGGTGCATGCCACCGCGGGCGGTCCCGGGCCGCGAGACCTGTACGATATCAAGAGCGTTTTCATCGAAACCTTGCTGCTGCTGGCCAGCAGTTTCACCTTCGGCATGGCTTCGCTGGCAATGAAGTACAAGCACAGCACGCTGCGATTGATCGGGTGGCTAATCGTGACGCTGGTGCTGGGCCTGGGCTTTTTGGGTTTTGAGGTACGCGATTTCCTCACGATGATCGCCAAGGGCGGCGCACCCGAGCGTAGCGGCTTTCTGTCGGCCTTTTTCGATCTGGTGCCACTGCATGGCCTACATGTTACCTGCGGAGGTATCTGGCTCATCTGTCTGATCGGCCAGATTGCACGCTATGGGTTGGATACCAAGACGAAGCTCGGCATCATGCGACTGGCGCTGTTCTGGCACTTCCTCGACATCGTCTGGATCGCGATTTTCACCGTGGTTTATCTCGCGGGGCTGACATGAGCGCGCAAACAGGAAGCGGCGGCAAGCCAACTGGGAATCAGGACGAGCGGCGCGAGTTCCGCTCCTACGTCTGGGGCGGCGTCCTGGCGCTGGCGTTGACGCTGGTGGCCTTCGCACTGGTGAACTGGGGCGTCATGGCGCGCAGGGCGCTGTTGATCACGATCGGTGCCTTCGCGCTGATTCAGATGATTGTCCACTTCCGCTTTTTCCTGCACATCGGGTTCAGGCGAAAGCGCGAAGATCTGCTACTTATCTTGTTCTCGGCATTAGTGCTGTTCATCATGGTGGCCGGGACGATCTGGATTATGGCCAGCCTTGCCGCAAGGATGTCCATGCCGATGCATCCTTGATCGCGTCAGAAGGGGAGCAAGATGGTGCATTAGCAGATTGCTGAAAGGCCGAAGTTTGCCGAACGGGCCGACAAGGAAGGCTGGCCCGCCGCCCGCTTTCTCGCCGCCCTTGCCGAACACGAACTCGCCGAGCCTGATCGCCGCCCTTGCCGAACACGAACTCGCCGAGCCTGATCGACGCCGCGTCGAACGGCATCTCGCCGAAGCGCGCCTCCTGCCGGGCAAGACCCTCGATACAAATTCCGCTCTTGCCGATAGCGATACTGGACGATTTCAAGCCACGATCGTGGCTTGCCATATACGCGCCTAAATTTCCGTCTATCGAGTCCCAGTGCGAAGAGGAACCATGGCTCGCAACAACCGCTTTGCTTCCGAGACCACCGCTGCCGGGTCGGCACCGGTCGAAGATCGTGCGATGGTACGAAAATTTGTCGATCCGAACATTACCGTGACCGGCGAGCGGCGCGCCGAGGTGATGCTGACAGGATTGCAGACCCTGTGGTTCAACACCGGAACGCTGTGCAACCTGGCCTGCCGCGGCTGCTATATCGAATCGAGCCCGCGCAACGACCGGCTGTCCTATCTGACACGGGCGGAGGTGTGCCGTTTTCTCGATGAGGCACGCGGCCGGCCGGAGTTGCGGGAGATCGGCTTCACCGGCGGCGAGCCGTTCATGAATCCGGACATTCTCGCGCTGCTTGAGGACGCGCTGGCTGGCGGCTGGCGCGTCCTGGTCTTGACCAATGCCATGATGCCCATGCGCCGCCATGGGGCCGGTCTGCGGGCGCTCCATCAGTGCTTTCGCGGCAAGCTCGCGGTCCGGGTCTCGATCGACCACTACACGCCGGAACGGCACGAGCAGATCAGAGGCGCGCGAAGCTGGGAGCCTACCATCGAGGGGCTGCGATGGCTGTGGCGCAACGGTTTCGATCTGGCGGTGGCGGGCCGGCTTCTGTGGGACGAAGGCGAGGTGGCACTTCGGGCGGGATATCGCGCGCTCTTCGCCCGGCTCGGTATTCCGATCGACGCGGACGACCCCGCCAGGCTCGTGCTGTTCCCCGAGATGGACGAAGCCGCCGACGTTCCCGAGATCACCGAACATTGCTGGGGCATCCTCGGCAAGCATCCGAACGACGTGATGTGCGCCAGCTCGCGCATGGTGGTAAAGCACAAGGGCGCCGACCGCCCGACGGTCGTCTCCTGTACGCTCCTGCCCTATGACGTCCGCTTCGATCTCGGCACCACCCTGGCCGACGCCATGAGGCCGGTGAAGCTCAACCATCCACATTGCGCCAAGTTCTGCGTGCTAGGCGGCGCCTCGTGCAGCGCGCGTCCCGAGTAGCGCATGGGCGATGACGGCAAGATCGATCTTTGCGTCATCGGCGCCGGCTCTGCGGGTCTGACGGTCGCGTCGGGCGCCGCTCGCATGGGTGCGCGCACCGTGCTGATCGAGGCAGGGCATATGGGTGGCGAGTGCCTCAATACCGGCTGCGTGCCGTCCAAGGCACTGCTCGCGGCCGCCAAGGCGGCCCATCGCGTCCGCAGTGCCGGGCGCTTCGGTGTAAATTCGCGCGCAAGAGTGACCCCCTGAGGGGCGGTTTTCGCGTCCAATAACGACCCCCTCTGACGCGGTGTGTCAGGCTCCCTTCCTTTTTCCGGGAAGGGTGTCGGGGGATGATTGGCGTGGACGTTATCGGTCAGATAC
>JBOHLV010000260.1:0-3358 GCA_050729815.1 Allostellaceae bacterium | reverse complement strand
TGATCGCGACCAGATAGAGGAACCCGCGCCGCACCGGGATGTAGGTGATGTCGGCGCACCAGACATGATCGGGGCGGTCCACCGCCACATCGCGGAGCAGATAGGGATAGATGCGGTGTGCCGGATGTGGCTGGCTGGTTCTCGGCGCCTGGTAGATCGCCTCCAGGCCCATGATCCGCATCAGGCGCCGAACCCGGTGACGGCCGACCGAAACACCCTCCCGTCGCAACTGGTGCTTCATTTGGCGGCTGCCGTAGAAGGGATAGCGCAGAAACAGTTCGTCGATGCGGCGCATCAGTGCCAAGTTCTCCGGGCTCTCCCCTCGGGGCGCGTAATAGAACGAGGACCGGTTGATCGAAAGAAGCCGGCATTGACGGCTCAAGCTCAAGCCGGGGCGGTCAGGCACGATCATCGCCTTGCGTTCCCCACGGCTCATCGCTTGAGCCCTCTGGCCAAAAAATCCCGTTCCACTGTCAACTGACCGATCTTGGCATGAAGATCGCGAACCTCGGTTTCGCGATCCTGGCGCTCGTGGTCCGCGCCATTCGAAAACACTTCCGTCAGGCCATCGATCGCTTGGCGCTTCCATGTGCTCACCTGGTTCGGGTGAACCTTGTGCCGCGACGCGATCTCTTGGACCGTCTTGTCCCCGCGCAATGCCTCAAGCGCCACGCGAGCCTTGAACTCACTCGTAAACCGCCGTCTCGTCGTCATCTCGTATCCCTCCGTTACACGGCGGAATACACCTTAACCCCCCGTCCGATTTTCCAGGACCAGCTCAAATTGCGGAAACAGTTCCGCGCCGCGACAATTCAGGCGTTCGAATTCACCTACGAGCTTTCGATGAAGATGTTGCGCCGTCAGTTAGCGGAAATCGCCCTAAGCCCAACGGAATTGCCGCAACTGCCCTTTATGGATTTCATCCGCACTGCCGCCGATGCCGGCCTGGTGCGTGAGGTGCTGCCCTTCCGGGCCTACCGCGAGAAACGAAATATCACCAGTCATACCTACAACGAAGACCGCGCCGAAGAGGTGGTTGCCGGTCTTGACGAATTTGTCGCTGATATGCGGTTCATCCTCGCCCAACTTAAGCGGCGGAATGCATGATCACGATCACATAAACCCTTCGGACTTGGCGATAGTCACCGGAATCTTGCGTCGATTCGTCCCGGAATTGGAAGTACGGGCTTTCGGGTCGCGCGTTTCCGGAAAGGCACGCAAAACTTCCGACTTGGACCTGGTATTGATGACGGCGAAGCCGCTCGGCATGATGAGAACGGCGGACCTTCGCGACGCGTTGAGCGATTCCGACCTTTCGTTCAAGGTCGATGTGGTCGATTGGGCGGCCACGAGCGACTCGTTCCGCCGCATCATCGAGAAATGTTTCGTGGTGATGCAGCCGAAGCCCGGAACCACCTGATCACTTCGCGGCGATCCCATGGCGGCCGAACGCCAATTGGGCATCGTCACGAACCGGAAGCCGGCAAAAATGGCTTCCCATAATGAAAACAGAATTCGGATTCACTTCTTGCGCGAATGAACCCTTTGCGGCATCTTTGAGCGTCGAGATATGAATCTGGTGTTCGATGCCTGATCTCATTCGCCGGGTCGTTCGGGGTGCCAAGCGCCGGATCAGGCGAGGGCTGCGGGACGGACGCACCTCTGCCCTCTATGAACGTGGCACCGCGCTACTCGCCCAATATGATTGCGATGATCGGCGGGTTTCCGTGTCACGCATCGCCAAGGCGGCCGGGGTCTCGGTCGGCGCCTTCTACACGCGATACAAGAGCAAGGACCGCTTCATCGAGATAGCGACAAGCGATCGGTTCTGGGCGGTCACCGATGCCGCCAAGGACAAGCTGAGCGCCGCGCATTGGCGCCGTGCCCCGGCGGAAAGGATCGTTCGCGGAATCGTGCATCATGTGGTGACCGAGATGGGCCAGCCACGAACGGCGGGCCTCACCCGCGCGGCATTCAAACTGGCGCCCAAAATCCCGTTCATTTTGGAACCGATTCGGGAATACCGTGCGACGGTTGCGCGGTGCGCGCGCGGGCTGCTTGGCCGGCATCTACGGACGGGTCAATCGCCGCGTCAAATTGATGCGGCCGTTCAGGTGATCTTCGCAACCGCCATCGATGCGGCGCTGGAAAAGCCCGGCCCGCTCAAGGCTGGCGGGAAGGCCATGACCGACGCCCTTAGCGACATGATGCTGCGCTACCTTGAAATCGCCGGGGATCGCGCCTGGTCAGGAGAGACCGGTGACGAGGAAGAGACCGATAAGGCGAATTCCGCCGCAATGGGCGACGCCGAGGAAGACGAAGACGACGAAACGGCGAAGGTGCCCGAAGGCCATATTCCAGTTATCGATCCCGATCTGAGGGTCATCATTGAATCGGTTGCGGTGCCGAAGGCGCGCTACCGAAGGCGGCGGGCACGCCTGGAAGAGAACACCGCGCCGAGACCGGCATTGGTCAATCCCGCCAAGCTCCGGCCCAGCCCCCCCGTGAAAGAGGCTGATTCCCCCGCCCCTCCCCGAACGCGGCGAAAGCGGAAGATACGTCGGATTTAGCCAAGGCGAATTGCCATGCCAGCACGGATTGATAACGGCAACGAATTCCCCGGCGACATCGCCAACCGCGCTTATTCCGACGAATTCCTGACGGAACTCGCAAAGAGGTTCAGGTTCGATCTCAGTGACGAGGTAAAGAAGGAGCTTCGCCACATGGCGCATGTTTACATTGCCAACTTGAGGGGCGATAACGGCGAAGATTGGGAGCGAGAACAGCGAAAACGATATCGTCGATTGGAAAAGGCAACTTTGCGCTTTGCCAAACTCGTTAAGGAATTCGAGGACGACGATATTGCATCGGACCTCTTCATGGCGGCGCGCGCGACGCAGAATGAAAAATTGGTGAGCGACGTACTGATCGCGGCGCAACGGAAGATGTCGCACAACAGATTTCTTTACAGCCATCTTATGAATTTGCTCGAATTGCTCGCGGTCACAGCGGAGGAAAAGATCAAATCTCATGCCCTTCCAAGAGGACCGAAGCGGAATTTAGGGCTTCAATCGATCACCATGCACGCCATCGCGCTATGGTCCGTGGATTTCGGGCGCAAGTTCACGGTCGATTATCACAAGGGCGCCGGTCTGACCGAGGCATTCCAGTTTATGCGGGCTTTAATCGACCCGCTCGATGACGTGACCGACAAGCAAATAATGTAATTGGTCAACCCGGGTTGACGATGGGTAGGGTAGGAACTGGCGTCGAGCCGCAAGATATTGATTGACGCGGGAATCGCGGTGTGATTCCAGGATGGGATGACTCGCGATGATCTCGAACGGCTTTCGAAGAA
>JBOHLV010000259.1:0-6072 GCA_050729815.1 Allostellaceae bacterium | reverse complement strand
GGTGAAGCACACCGAGGCAAAACAGGAAATCGGTGAATTCGGCTGCAAATGGCAAGGCATTGATGTCAGCCATAAAGAACAGCGCATTCGGCGCGTCACGTAGCGTGTGACGCGCGGCGAAGATCGCATCGGAGAAATCAACCAGGATGATGTTGCGGCAGTGCGGTGCAAGGAAGTAGCTCCAGCGTCCCATGCCGCAACCTAGATCGCAGAGCACTTGGTCCTTGAAACCCTCGGTCCCTGTTAGATCGAAATATTCCTCAAATTCTTTCTCATGCTCCTCCATGAGAACGGAGAACTTATTCCACTGAACGCCAAAAGTATGCTGAATTTCCTCGGAAAAGCTTCCTCGTTTTGTGTTGTCACGATCCGATGACATACCGCTGCCCTGCAAACGCGAGGGCCATTGCATCTTAGGCAGCAGGATGATGACGTCGTCCACAATTGGATAGGTCTGCTCCTCAACGATGAGCGAATTTTTGCCGAGAGTTACGCTCTTACCAGCAAATGTGCGGCGCAAAACGCCGAGCTTGTCGGCGTAATATCCTTCGGCCGCGCTTTCTTGCAGCATCCGAGTTACTCCGGAACGACGTGGCGATACAGAATTTCATAGCTATCGCATATCGGCCCAATGCTATAAAGCGCAACGGCCCGCTTGCGCGCCTCGCAGCCAAGCCGGGCACGCTCCCGATCAGAACCGGCAATTTCTAGAATTGCCGCGGCCAGCGCCGTGGCGTTGTTCGGTGGAACGTGGCGACCTGCCGCTCCGATGATCCGAACGGAGTCGCCGACCTCCGTCACGACGGCTGGCAGTCCGCACGCCAGGGCTTCACCAATCGCGTTTGAAAATGCCTCGGTGAACGAAGAATTGCACGCAATGTCGAGCGCGGCCGTCAACCGCTCGACATCGGCGCGGTGACCTAAGAGGCGCACCTTGTCTACCAGGCCGAGTTGAGCGCGGAGATTGAACAGCCGCTGATTCTGGTCGACGCCGCGTCCGGCGATGACGAAATAGGTTTGCCGGGATTTGTCGGCAACGATTTTGGCGGCGCCTAGAAAGACATCATGGGCCTTCATCACGTGGTCTCGGCCGATCTGACCGACAAGAATGGCTGATTCGGAAATGCCGAGTTCCTGGCGGACCGCTGCGCGGGCAGCGGGATCCGGCCGGAATTTTTCGGTGTCGAATCCGTTCGGAATGACGACGCCTTTATCGTGCGGAAGCCCGATGGCTTCGTGCTGCGCGCGCGCGATCTCCGAATTATAGATGATCCTCCGTGGCACGCGATGGAGCCATGTCAGCATGCGCAGCGTCGCCCGGGTGTGGCGCTTTTCAATCTCCGGCGCATGGACCAACTGGCGAATGTTCCAAAGGACCGGAATGCCATAGATCGGCCCCAGAAGGCTTGCCAGCAGATTGCCATGATAGAGCCAGCCCTGAATGATGTCGGGCCGAAATGCCCTGAACACACGATGGACTTCGCGCGGCATTCCGATCACGGCGCCCGGCTTGGGTAAGCCGAGCGCAGTGACACCAATTCTCTGTTCTTGAAACAGTTCGCCCATCGGGCCCCAATTGAGCAAGGCCAGCACGCTGTTCGTGAAGCGCGCGTGGCTCGCCAGCTTCAAGATCATCATCTCCGCGCCGCCGACATCGAGGGCCGTTGTCACGTGCAGGATCCGCATTCGGCTGGCGCTTAGGGAAGAGGGAGAGTCCGGAACCACGGCATCGCCGCCCATAGCGATGGGACCGCATGATCCGCCGGTTCCGGAGCACGGTCGGTGTAGCCGTGATCGACGAGGACGGTGCGGCATCCCGCCGCCTTGCCAGCCGCGATGTCGCGCCAGCGATCGCCGACCATAACCGAGGCGCCAAGGTCAAGCCCCAGCTTCGATGCCGCGTTGAGAAGCATGCCCGGCTTCGGCTTGCGGCAGGCGCAATCCACGGTGTCGTCATGGAAACAAACTTCGACATCGTCGAGACCCAGTTCTCGCGTCAGCCAGTCATTCGTCTCCTCGACGAAGTGGCGCGGTATCTTGCCGACCGCGACCTCGGGCTGGTTTGTTACCATCACCAACAGATTACCGAGTGCCGCAAGTTCGCTGCATGCCTCGCGCACGCCGTCGAACAACTCCGCCTCTTCGCCGGCGGTGATGGAAAAGGGTCTGCCGTCGCGGATATGATGGAGAATGAGCACGCCGTCGCGGTCGAGAAAAATTGCCCTAGCGGTCATAAGGTACTCGATGCGCACCCGTTCGAGCCATCGGCCTCCAGATGGCACGCCGGCCTGTCGATTCTGAGAGAACAGCTCCCATGGACCTCTACCCGACTTGTGATGGCGGCACATGACCATGAGGAAACAATATCGTCAAGACGGCAACAGTAGCAGGATGACGCCGGATTCCCACTTCAGATAGAATCTCTGTGCCATGCCATCGATCTTGATCATTGGCGGCGACAGCGCCATCGGGGCTGAGGCGGCGCGCGCTTTTCACCTCCGCGGATGGGAGGTCGCCAAAACGACCAGACGCCCCGGCGCAAGCGGGAGGGATCGTCTTGACCTCGCCGAGCCTCTATCGGGTTGGCCCGACTTGCCGCCATGCGATGTGGCGTTGGTCCTCGCGGCCGTTACCTCGGGCGCCGCCGTTGCTGCGAACCCGAAGCGGGCGAAACTGATCAATGTCGAGCGGACGGGAACTCTCATTCGGCAGCTTCAGCAAAACGGTACATTCGTTCTATTTCCATCGACGAGCCTTGTCTTTTCCGGCGACGACCCATTCCCCGCCGAAGCCAGTCCGGTTGCGCCGTTGTCGCCCTATGCCGAGCACAAGGTTCGGATTGAGCGCCTCATCGAGCACGGCGCGGTGCTGCGCCTGACCAAAGTCCTGATGCCGACTCTTCCGCTGTTGCGCGGCTGGCATGAACAATTGTCTTGCGGAAACGCCATCAAGGCCTTCGGCAATCTGCCGCTGGCGCCGGTATCGCTCGACGATGCGGTGGCCGGCCTGGTCAGCATCGCGACATCGCGGCGCCAGGGCATTTTTCATCTCTCCGGCGATCGAGATATCAGCTATCGCGACGTGGCGCTCGCCCTGGCGGAGGCCGCCGGCGCACCATCCGTACTGGTCAGATCCGCGCAGGCGGACGCAATATCGCTGGGCTTGCAAAAAATCCCGCGTCACGGCGCGCTCGGCATGGCAAGGACGCAAGCGCAACTCGGCTTGGCGCCGCGTCCCGTCGAAAGTGTAATTGCGTCTGTGGTCGCCGAATTCCGAAGCAACTAGCGCGGCCTGGTGCGACCTATTCGAACACGATGAAGGAATGATCGCCGGTATAGCCGGCGGTCTTGAAGTGCCAATCCCATTCTTCCGGCGTGGCGAAGATCCGGCAGGTTAGCTGCCAGTACATGAGATTGACCTTCTCGCGTTCGTTCCGGTAGGTCTCGATGACGAGATGCTTCGGCCCCTTTGCCACGCGCTCCATTTCGCGCAACGCGGCATGGAGATCGTAGACATAGAGATTGTGTAGCGTCGTCACCGAATAGATCAGGTCGAAATAATCGTCCGGCCAGGGTAGTTTGGTGGCACTTCCCTGACGGATAAACGGCTTTACCTCTTCCTTGGCGTGGTCGACAGCGTATTGGGAAATATCGATGCCAGCGAGATTCGCATCCGGCACAACTTGACCAAAATCGTAGAGCAGGAAACCCTTGCCGGCCCCGACATCGAGAATCCGCGCGCCGGGCTTCAGCTGGTAATGCGCCGCCATGTCCTCGGCGACGACGCGCCACCGCCCGTCATAACGATAGCCGCCATAGCCCGTCGAGCGATCGCCGTCCCAATAGTCGTAATCGAACTTTACCGCCTTCTCGGCGCAAGCGACCTTGTCGTGCACGCAGACGCGTTCGAGATAATTGCGATTGGTCGAACGGTGAATCTTATTGATGAAATCAACATAGGCCATTGGAACACTCCTGGGAAAGCGCGATAAGCGGCGCGAGACGAGCGAAGGCGGCATGAGCCTTGGCAACCTGCTTCGCCTTTCGGTCCCGATCGCCGACGGCGGCAAAGCGGCGCCGCGCGCTGCCCGTCGCATGAAATTCGTTAAGCACGATGCAGCACCATTTGATGGTATAGACGGGAAGCAACAGCTTCGACCGGCGCGCGATCCGCCCATCGGGATCGTCTAACGCCGCGGCAACGGCATCGATGAAGGCGGGCAAATGGCTCGACGGCACCGGCATCTCCACCTGATTGAAGAAATCACCGACCAGCTTCGCCGGATCGTCCCACCCTGCATATTCGAAATCAATGAAGCACAGCCGGCTATCGACCAGAATGGCATTGTGAAAGCCGAAATCGGAAGGTGAAATACAGCGTAATTCGGGCGGTAGCGGCTCTTCGAGCGCCGCGCCAATGCGGGCCGCAATCCGCGCCCGCAAATCGCGCCACGCCGGCTCGAGTCGCGTCGCAACGAAGTCACGTGCCGCCTCGTCCTCGGCATCCGCTCCGGTGATTTGGCGATGTCGGGAAATCCGCCGGTCGACGGTGGCGAGATGCTCCGCCACGCTGAAGCACGCTTCGGAGCCCGGGCCGAGATAGCGCGCGGCTGCTCGATTGCGGTTAAGCGCAGTGAAAAATGCAAGTGCTTCGCCCACGGCGGCGGCATCGAGTTCCTTGGGGGCGAGCCGGCGCCCAGGAATGAATTCATAGAGCGCCATGCGATGCTCAAAATTCGCCGCGATCGGTTCCGGCAACATGCGCAACCCCGAATCCCAGGCGAATCGCGCGAAGGCATATTCAGTGCCGAGCCGATCGCGCCCGTCCTCCGCGTGATGGAAATAGATCTTGAGCGCCGCTACACGGCCATTGGCCTCGATCCGGAATACCCGATTGTTGCCGCCACCTTTGATGGGTTCGGCGGTGAAGGTTCTGGCTAGACCCGCCGCCTGCAACAGGTCGCCGACCGGCGCGACGAGCGTATAGGGAATCAAGCCGGACTTCCGACAGGATCAAGCAAGCTTGCCGTGATCTGCCGCCAGGATGTTGCGGCCTCGATTCCCGGCGGCACCGACTGGCGACCGGCGGGATCGAACAGAATGCGCCGCACGCCGCGCGGAAACGTCGGCTCGTTCAGGAATTCCGGCAGGTCGTCGATGAAGACCGTGCATCCCGCGGCGGCAATCCGGTTGAGTTTGGCTTCTTTCGTCAGCTCGAAGACGGCATGGTCGGCAGGAAGGCCGATGCGCGCGGGGTCGAACACGCCCTGCGCACCGAGCCAGTCTCGCGCTGCCTGGTGCAGGTCAAAGGACGGGCCGCGATAGGGCGCGCGCGTTTTGTGGCTGATGATCGAGACATCGATGCCGGCGCGGACGCAGCCCGCGATGAATTCGAGCGCGCCATCGAAAGGACGCGCCAGCTCCATCCGCTTGCCATAGATGTAGCCTTGGAGCTCCGTCCAGTCGTCCTCGCGGTCGATGGCGCGCAGATAATCCCGGACCGCGCCTTTATTCTCGGGCAGGTCCGGAGGGATCAGCTCCCTTTCCCGCGCCGCTTTGTGGAAGACGTCGTCGTAACACACGATCGTGTTATCGAAATCGATGCCGATACGCAGTTGCATCGCGCTAAAGCGCCATCTCGATAAGGGGCCGGCCGACGCGACCTTTTTCGAGATCGTTTAGCGCATCGTTGATCTGCACCAGGGAATAGGGTTTCGACAGCAGCGGATCGACCTTGATCCTCCCGGAGACGACCAGCCGTGCGAGGCGGGGGAAGTCGCGATCCGGGATGGAATCGCCGCCCCAGCATCCAAGGAGGCTCTTGCCGTCATTGAGCAACCGCGGATCGAGTGTCATGGCCTCGCCTTTGCGGGCATTGCCGATGACGACAGCGCGGCCGCCCTGTTGGTGTACGGATTCGAGCGCCTGGATCATTACCGCGGGAAGTCCGGTCGCCTCGATGGCGAAATCGACACCGCCCGGCACGATCTTGCGGATTTCGGCCACCACGTCGCCGGCGGCCGGATCGATGAGATGGGTCGCGCCCAGTTCCCGCGCCAGTGCGCGTTTTGGT
>JBOHLV010000258.1:0-1545 GCA_050729815.1 Allostellaceae bacterium | reverse complement strand
CAGAGCATTTCAAGCGCGGCAAGCCGATTCGCACCTGGTCCTATCACGACACCCAAGGCCGGCTGATCGGCTACGTCTGCCGCTTCGACCTGGCGGACGGCGGCAAGGAATTCATGCCGCTGACCTACTGCCAAAGCGGCACGGGCAGGCTCGAATGGCGCTGGCAGTTGTGGCCGGCGCCGCGCCCGCTTTATGGCCTCGACCGGCTGGCAAAGCGGCCGAAAGCGCCGGTCATCGTGTGCGAGGGCGAGAAGGCCGCGGACGCCGCGGCCGAGCTGCTGCCCGATCACGTCGCCGTCACCTCGCCGAACGGCTCGAAGGCCGCGGCGAAAGCGGACTGGCCGGCGCTCGCCGGGCGGCACGTGACGATCTGGCCCGATGCCGACGAGGCCGGCACGGAATATGCCGAGACGGTCAAGCGGCTGCTCGCGCCGATCGCCGCCACGATCAAGCGGATCGACCCTCCAAAAGGGGTCAAGGAAGGCTGGGACGCGGCCGACGCATTGGCGGAGGGTTGGGACCGCGCCCGCGCCGAGGCCCTGCTCGCCGGTGCCGATGACGCGCTGAAACCCAAGCGGAAGCGCCGCGGCGATGGAGTCGATGGCGAAGAGGCCCCGCGCAAGCGCCACAAGCCGGTCCTCCTCGCCATCCTCGACAGGATCGAATTGTGGCATTCCCCGGAGAAGATCGCCTACGCCACGGCGCCGGTCGGGGACCATTTCGAGAATTTCGCGATCCGCTCGGGCGGCTTTCGTGACTGGCTCGACTATGAATTCTACAAGGCGACGCGCGCGGCGCCGAGCGCGCAGGCGACCGAGGAGGCGTTGCGCATTGCCGAGAGCCGCGCCCGGTTCGAGGGAGCCGAGCACAAGGTCTTTATCCGCATCGGCCATCGCGACGGCGAAATCTATCTCGACCTCTGCGATGACCGCCGGCGGACCCTACGGATGACCGCGGCCGGGCGGGACATCATCGATCACGCTCCGGTCAAGTTCGTTCGCAGCGACAGCATGCTCGCGCTGCCCGATCCGGTCTGGCCGGAGCCCGACGACGAGCGCTCGCTCGGCCAGCACCTCGGCGACGATCTGGCCGAGGTGCTGAGCGTCGCGACCCACGGCGACCTGGTCCTGATCGTCGCGTGGCTGCTGATGTGCTTTCACCCGGCCGGACCCTTTCCCGGTCTCAGCTTCAATGGTCCCGACGGCTCCGGCAAGACCTCGGCCGGCCGCATGGTCAAGCGCATCATCGACCCGGACATGGCGCCCGATTCGTCGCCGCCGCGCGACGAGGTGGGGCTGTGCGCGATGGCCCGCAACTCCTGGGTATGCGCCTTCGACAACGTCTCCTCGCTGCCCGGCTGGCTTGAAGATGCGCTATGCCGCCTTGCCACGGGCGGCGGCGTGCGCGGGCGCGCACTCTATACCAACGCCGACGAGTTCAAGTTCTTCCTGAAGCGCCCGCTGCTCACGACGGGCATCCCCAAGCTGACACGCAAGGGCGATCTCGCGGCGCGTTTGATCTACATCACCATGCCGATCATTTCCG
>JBOHLV010000257.1:0-25165 GCA_050729815.1 Allostellaceae bacterium | reverse complement strand
GCATGATGAAGCGCGGATCATTGGTGAGCAAGGTCGCGGCGCCCGACCCCACCACCAGGAAGAGGCTCATCCATTGCATGGTCTCGATCGGCCGCTTGCGCACCAACTCCCAGCCGATCTGCGCGATGCCGAGCGCGACCGCGAGCGGGATGTTGTGCGTCGTCAGATAGAGGATGAGGAAGAAGATCGTCGAGGCCATGTCGGCCAACAACATTCGTCCCGCTTTGAGCAAGTTCTTCATGATGCGCCCTCCCAGTCCGCGGCACGGCAACCGCCCCCCTCCCCAACCCTCCCCCTCGAGGGGGGAGGGAAGATCGAAGCCGAAGGCTTCGATCGGGTGGGGGTGAATTCGCGGACTATCATGCCGCCGGTTTCCAATTGCCGTGAAAGCCGAACGGTACGCGGTGCGACAGTTCCGCCACCGCGACCGGCCCCTTGTCCAGCGCCGCCGCATCGAACACGGCAAGGTCGCTGCGCATCTCCTCGCCGCGATAGATGGTGGCGAGAAGCCAGCCCTCGCCCTCGGGCGCGTCCGCCGCGCGCAGCACGAACACCGGCTCGGAGGCGATATCGCCCTTCGGCAGTTGGAAGGTCGTGCGCCGGCCGGTCTTCAAATCGAGATGCGCCAGGATGTCGAACCCGGCGAGGGCATGGCTACTGCTCTGCGCCGCATAATAGCCGTGGCGATAGGAAAGACCGGCGAACCGCTCGTCGAAACGCGGGAACTCGGCGGCGAGATCGTCGATCCGCTCGCGTTTGAAATGGTCGGTGTTGGCCGCGAGATCGAACGTCCAGCGTGTCAACCGCGAGATCGCCTTCGCGGGATCGCCCGGCTTGCCATCGGGATCGGGGAACAAGGGCGCGGCCTCGTATTGCATGATTTCGGCGACGATCTTGTCGCCGTTCTCGTGGGCGTTCATGGGGTGGAACACATAGCACGGATCGCATTGGAACCAGCGCATCGTCGAGACCGGCGCATCGCGGCGCAAGACCCCGACATAGGCGCCCTTGCCCGGCTCCCAGGCATAGGCGGGCTTCCCCGACATCGCGCGCTCCATGCTGCCGGTCAAGGGCAGGATCGGGAACAGCACATGATGCCGCGTCACCAGAAAATCATGGACCATCGCGCTGTACGGCGCCTCGAATTTATCGAGCCGCGTCAGTTTGCCGGCCTTGTCGATGACGCCATAGAGCATGGTCTTGGAGAAGAAGCCGCCGGCTGAATAGGCGAAAAACACCATCTCGCCAGTCTCGGGATCGAGCTTCGGATGGGCGGTGAAGCGGCCGTCCTTGAACGCGCCGGCGAAATCGTAATAGCCGCCGGGCGCCAACGTCTCGGGATCGAGCGCGAAGGGCAACGTCGCCTCGTAAAGGGCCAACAGTTTGCCGGCATGCCAGACGATGTTGGTGTTGGCGGCGCCGCCATTCTTGCCGACCACCGACGGATCGCTGGTCATGGGATTGCCCCAGGAGCCGAACAGCGCCTGATGCGCGGCATTCTCCGCCTGCCATTTCGGCGTCTTGATCCAACGGTTGCGATAGGAGACGCGGCCCTCTTCCAAATGAAAGGCATGGATCATACCGTCGCCGAGGAACCAATGGTAATTGGCGTCGCGCGGCGCGAATTGCGGATTGGAGCCGTTGCGATAGAGCGTGCCGGCCAAATCCTTCGGCATTTCGCCGCGGATCGGCAGATCCGAGGCGTCGGCCTCGAACAGGATCGGCGCGTAATTGCCGGACAAGAATGGGGACTCGGGAAACGGCTGGCTCATGATGCCCTCCTTTGGGCGGGTTGATCGCGGGACGCACGCGCGCCGCGCGCCAGAAGACGCATCGCCTCGGCATGGAGCGCGGTGAAATCCGGCTTGGGATGAAGCTTGCCGGCGAATTGCAACACCACGAGGCCATGGACCATGGCCCAGAAAATCTGTCCCAGCATCTCGGGATCGCCATCGAGGAAGCCGGCATCGACCAGCTTTGCCATGTAATCGGTCATGGTGCGGCGGGCGCGGGCGCCGGCGCGTTCGAGATCGGGAAAACGCCCATCCGCCTGCGACAAGTCGAACATCAGGCGATAGGCGTGGGGCTGGGTGAAGGCAAAGTCGAGATAGGCGCGGCCGACCCGATCGGCACGCTCGGCGGCATTGCCCGGCATGCGACCCGCGGTTTCAAGCGCGACGGCGAAGCGATCGAACGCGGCGGCGCGCACCGCCGCCAGAATCTCGTCCTTGTCCTTGAAATAGCGATAGGGGGTCATGGCGCTGACCCCCATGGCGCGGGCCAATTCGCGCATCGTCAGCGCCTCGGCCCCGCGGGTCGCGAACAGCCGCTCCGCCACGGCGCAAACCCGATGACGAAACACGGCGATATCACTGTCGGAGAGGTTCCGTGCCATATTTTACATTGTACATTTATAATGTCGCGTCGTCAACTTCCCCCCTTGAAGGGAGGCGTGGCGCGACCGCGCGGTCCCGCGATGGAAGGTCGGGAGCGGCCGAGGCGGACGCGTCGCGGCTAAAAGAATAGAAGAGAGAACTGATCGAGGCCGAACATCGCCTCGCCATAGGTCAGCTTCGCAACTTCCGGTTCGACCTGGGCATGGCGCGCCGCGATCTCGCTGTCGCGCCAGAGGCGCTGCAACGGATTGTTCGGCGTGGCGAAGGCGCTGGCGCCATTCGCCGTCATCAGCTTGCCGATCGCCTTGCGGGAGAGTTCGGCGATCTGGGACGTGTCCATCCGGATCCGGGCGCGCGTCATCACGGCGAGCGGTTCCCGGCGCAGCGCGGCGGCGTCGATATCGGCGCAGGCGCGGATCGCGAGGAGATGCGCCTGGTCCGTCAGCGACGCCGCTTCCGCCAGCGCGACCTGCATGTGCGGTGCCAGCCGGCCTTCGTGATAGCGGGTATAGGTGACGGGGCGGCTCGCGCGCCGGTTCAGCGTATATTCGATGGCGTGCCGCGCGAGGCCGATCTGCACCCCGGCAAGGATCAGGATCGCCACCGGGATGAAAGAGGCGCGACTGTTCGGCTCCTCGGTATATTCGGTGGCATAGCGCTCGGCACCCAACTGCTCCAGCAACTGAATGCGGTAATCCGGAATGAATATCGTGTCGGCGACGAGCGTGGTGCTGACCGTCGCCTTCATGCCGGTGACGTGCCAGGTATCGCGGTGGCCCAGTTCCTTCATGGGGACGAGGCCGAGGCTGAGGATCGGCGAGCCGTCCGGCCGTTCGTCCGCCCAGAGGGCGAGCGTCGCCCAATCGGCCCAGGCGGAGCCGGAGCAATAAGGCCAGGCACCGCTGACGATGAGGCCGCCATCGACCTTCTCGATGCCGCCCTTCGGCGCGAAGATGCTGCCGCACAGCCTCGCCTTCGGGTTGGCGCCGAAAATCTCCTGTTGAGCACGGTCGCAGTACAAGGTCGCGAACCACTCGCAGACATTGACGAGGCCGGTTACCCAACCGGCCGAACCATCGCCGCGTCCAACCTCGGCAATCAGTTCGACCAGGGTGCGGATATTCGCACTGGGGCCGCCGAAGCGCCGCGGCACCATGATGTTGAGGAGGCCGACTTCGTCGAGCGCGCGAACCATCCGGTCGGTGAGGCGGCGCTGCTCCTCCGACGGCTCCGATTCCTCCCGCAACAAGGGAATGAGTTCCGTGGCGCGGGCAAGGATGCCAAGGTCGGGTCCGGGCGCCCCGGCCAAGGGATCAAAATTCGGGCGAACCACGAATTCTTCGGACGTCATCGGCATCCTCCCTCGTATGATTTGCGGCGCATTCTGGGTTACCCACCGCAACTAATCAAGTGAGCGCGGGTCGCGCGAATTGGCACTTGGTTTCGGCATGCCTTGAGGATTAGCCTCCCGGCACTCCGAGCGACGGCGGGAAGGCAAAGATGACGACGAAGAAAACCCGGATCGAACCCAGGATCGTGACCCCGGATGATGTGAAGGCCGGCTCGGTGACGGCGAAATCGCTGCCCGAGATGCCGATCGACCCCGCCGATCTCGACACCCGCTACGATTGGAGCAGGCCGATCCCGGCCTTGGGGCCGAACGCGGTCGATTTCGAGGAGCGGGTCGATTTCCGCCGGCTCCATCGCTATCGCCTCGCCCGGACGCGTCAGGCGCTGGCGGCCTCGGGCCTCGGCGCGCTGCTCTGCTTCGACCAGTACAATATCCGCTATATCACCTCGACCGTGATCGGCAATTGGGCGCGGGACAAATTCACCCGCTATGCCCTCTTGCCTGGCACGGGGGAGCCGCATATCTGGGATTTCGGCTCGGCCGCCAAGCATCACCGTCTGTTCGCGCCGTGGCTGCACCAACATAATTGCCATGCCGGCATGCTGGGTCTCAGGGGCGCCGTCCATCCGCGCATCGGCCTGATGCGCGAGGCGGCACAGGAATTGAAATCGATCCTCGATGAGAGCGGCGTCGGCGACATGCCGGTCGGCGTCGATGTCGTCGAGCCGGCGATGCTGTTCGAGTTGCAGGCCGCCGGCATCGACGTGCGCGACGGCCAGCAGGTGATGCTCGATGCCCGCGAATTGAAGAGCGCCGACGAGATCGCGCTCCTGAATATGTCTGCGTCGATTGTCGATGGTACGTACCAGACCATTGCCGAACATCTGAAACCCGGCATCCGCGAAAACGAGATCGTCGGCCTCGCCAATCACCGGCTCTACGATCTCGGCTCCGACGATGTCGAGGCGATCAACGCCATTTCGGGCGAGCGCTGTTCGCCGCACCCCCATAATTTCACCGACCGGCTGATCCGCCCCGGCGACCAGGCGTTCTTCGATATCATCCAGAGCTTCCAGGGCTATCGCACCTGCTATTACCGCACCTTCAATGTCGGCCGCGCTACCGATTCTCAGCGCGACGCCTATAAGAAGGCGCGAGAATGGATCGACACCGCGATCGATCTGGTGCGCCCCGGCGTGCGCACCGACCAGATCGCCGCCTGCTGGCCCGAGGCGACCGAGATCGGATTCACCAGCGAGATGGAGGCGTTCGGCCTCTTGTTCGGCCACGGGCTCGGTCTCGGATTGCACGAACGGCCGATCATCTCGCGGCTCAATTCCTTCGCCGATCCGCAAGAAATCAAGGAAGGCATGGTGTTCGCGCTTGAAACCTATTGCCCGGCCTCGGACGGCTATTCCGCCGCGCGCATCGAGGAAGAGGTGGTGGTGACGCCCAAGGGCGCGAAGGTGATCACCCTCTATCCCGCCGACGAATTGCCGATCGCCAATCCCTATTAGAAAATGACGTGGAACCACCAAGACACCAAGAAGGTTTCCGCATCGTGGAAACCCATACTGGCCAGCAATATCTGGAGCGCCGCGTCGGCCCCGATTTCACCATGTCCGCGCCCGGTTGCTCGGTGAGCTGAGGACGCGCTATCTTTCTGGGCATCGGACGCTTGCCCGCGACGTCCTTCGAACGATAAACACCATCCGCGGCTGGGGATCAGACTTCACGCATGACCAATCAACCTGTGCTCATCGCCGGCGGCGGCATCGGCGGGCTGGCGATGGCCTTGACCCTGCACCAGATCGGCGTGCCGTGCCGCATCTTCGAGGCGACGCGCGAGATGCGCCCGCTCGGCGTCGGCATAAATTTGCAACCGAACGCGGTGCGCGAGCTCTATGATCTCGGCATCACCGAGCGGGAACTCGACGGGGTCGGCCTCCCGGCGCGGGAATGGGCGCTCGTCGGCCTCAACGGCAACGATATTTATTCGGAGCCGCGCGGGCTTCTCGCCGGCTATCGCTGGCCGCAATACGCGGTTCATCGCGGCTTGTTCCACATGCTCATGTACCAAAAGGCGGTGGAACGGATAGGCGCCGACGCGATCAGCCTCGGAAGCCGCGTCACCGGCTATCGGAAACATGCGGGCGGCGTGACCGTCCATCTCGACGAGGCCGATGGTTCGCGCGGCGAGGCGACGGGCGCGCTGCTCATCGCCGCCGACGGGATTCATTCGGCGATCCGCGCCCAGATGCACCCGACCCAGCCGCCGATCAATTGGGGTGGGGCGCTGATGTGGCGCGGCACGAGCTGGGCCAAGCCGATCCGCAGCGGCGCCTCCTTCGTCGGCCTCGGCACCCACCGCCATCGCATCGTCTTCTATCCCATCTCCCCCCCGGACCCGGAGACGGGCCTCTCGATGATCAACTGGATCGCCGAGGTCACGATGGATAATGCCGAGGGCTGGAACCAGGACGGCTGGTTCCGCCAGGTGCCCATCGGCGATTTCCTGCCCCATTTCGAGAACTGGATTTGGGATTGGCTCGACGTGCCCGCCATGATCCGGCTGACGGACGGCGCTTTTGAAAATCCGATGATCGACCGCGATCCCGTCGCCACCTGGCAGGACGGTCCGGTGTTGCTGCTCGGCGACGCCGCGCACGCCATGTACCCGACCGGCTCGAACGGGGGGAGTCAGGCCATCGTCGGCGCAAGGATTCTGGGCGCCACCATGGTCGAGCACGGCGTCACCGAGACGGCCCTCGCCGCCTACGACGGCAAACTATGCGGCCCGATCTCGCAATTGATCCTCCGCAATCGCGGCGCCGGGCCGTTCGGATTGCTCAACATCGTCGATGAACGATGCGGCGGTACGTTCGACAACATCGATAAAATCATCCCGCCCGAAGAGCGCGACGCGTTCATGGCGGGCTATAAGGCCGCCGCGGGCTTCGCCGCCGAGCAACTCAACAACGCACCCCAGACCATTGCCGAAGGCGCGCGCGCCGCTTGAAAGAATTGTCTCGCGCCGCGACATTGGGGCTACTTTGCGTCGGGCGAATTCTTTCCCTCATCCTGCCCGCGTTCGGGCGGCGAAGCTAAGGACGGGCGATGACCAATCTGAACAATCACACCGTCGGCTGGATCGGCACCGGCCATATGGGTTTCCCGATGGTGGAGCATCTTGCCAAGGCGGGCGCCGACCTCACCCTCTATAACCGCACCCGCGAGAAGGCCGAGCCGCTCTTGAAGCATGGCGGCGCGATCGTCGCCAAGCCGCGCGACCTTGCTGATCGCGACATCGTCTTTACCATCGTGACGGCGGACAAGGACCTCGCCGCCGTCACCACCGGCGAGGGTGGCGTGCTGACCGATCCCGATCGCGCGCCCAAGATTTTGATCGATTGCTCGACCGTATCGATGGAGGCTTCGGCCACCCTGCGCGCCGCCGCCGAAAAGCGCGGCACCGCCGCGCTGGCGGCGCCGGTCAGCGGCAACGGCAAGGCGGTCCGCGCCGGGCTTATGTGCTTCGCCGTGTCGGGACCGCGCGATGCCTTCGACGAGGTGCTGCCCTATCTCACCACCATGGGGCGCAGCGCGTCCTATGTCGGCGAGGGCGAGTTGTCGCGTATCGTCAAGATTTGCCACAATCTCTATCTCGGCATCGTGGCGCAAGGGATGGCCGAGATCACCGTGCTGGCCGAACAATCGGGCGTGCCGCGCCACGCCTTTCTCGACTTCCTCAACAACAGCGTCCTCGGCTCGGGCTTCACCCGCTACAAGACGCCGGCCTATGTCAATCTCGACTTCACGCCGACCTTCACGCCGGTTTACTTACGCAAGGATTTGGAGCTCGGCCTCGCCGCGGCGCGTAAAGTAGGCACGGTGATGCCGCTCGTGGCCCAGGTGCGCGAATTGGTCCAGGGCCTGATCGGCCGTGGCTATAGCGACAAGGATTTCGCCACCTTCCTCGCCCAGAATGCGGAAGCCTCAGGCCTGAAGCTGGTTTCGGAGAATGTCGCGGTCGATGACGGACTCTCGCCCAGGGGCTAATCGCCGGGGCCGAAACCGCGGCCGGTATAGGGCGGATTGGGCGGTGCGCCGGGCGGCTGCTCCATACCGCCGATGCCGTACCCCGTGACGGGACCGGGATTGGACGGCGCTGCGGCCGGCATCGCCGGCACGGAAGGCACCGTTGCCGGCGCACGGCCATACTCGCTGCTCGCCGGCGGCGCGATGGCCGGCCCCAGGATTGCCGCGCCCGGGATCGGAGTTCGCCGCGAGGTGGTCGAAGACGGCTCCGCCGGGCCGGGCGGAATGCGATAGTAAGGCACGGAAGCGGCCGGCGCGGCGGTGCAAGCGCCGAGCGCCAGGAGAGAGATCAGGATTAAAACCGCTCGCTTCATCAGGGCCATCATATCGCAAGGCGACTTGTCGCGTTCCGCCGCGCACGCCAGATTGTACGCATGATCGCGGCCGACCAAGAGGCGGTAATCGAATTTCTGTCGGCGGGCGCCGCCTATGGCCGGCCCGGGGCCGAGGTTGCGCGGATCGACACCCACGCCTCGGTCGTGTTCCTTGTCGCGGACCGCGCCTTCAAAATGAAGCGGCAGGTGCGCTATTCCTATCTCGATTATTCGACCGTCGAGCGGCGCGAGGCGATGTGCCGGGCGGAGCTTGACTTGAACCGCCGCACCGCGCCCGAACTCTATCTCGGCCTTCATGCCGTGACGCGGGAGGGTGATGGTCGGCTCGCGCTCGACGGTGCCGGGGCGGCGGTCGATTGGCTCATCGAGATGAAGCGGTTCGACCAGACGATGCTGTTCGACCATCTCGCCGAGCGGCACGCCCTCACCGCGCGGATGATGCGCGACCTCGCCGACGCCATCGCCCAATTCCATGACGCCGCGGAACCGTGCGATTGCGGCGCCTATGGCGCGGCGCTGACCCGGATCGCCGAAGAGAGCCTCGCCAATCTTGCCGGCACCGGGGACGAACTCGACCAGGCCAAGGTTGCGGCACTCTCCACCGCGACGCGAACGATCTTGGAAAAGCACCGGCCGGCGCTCGATGCGCGCGGCGCCGCTGGGCATGTCCGACGCTGCCATGGTGATCTTCATCTGCGCAATATCTGCCTCTGGGACGGCAAGCCGACCCTCTTCGACGGCATCGAGTTCAACGACGCCTTCACCCGCATCGACACCGCCTATGACCTTGCCTTCCTCCTGATGGACCTCAACCATCGCGGGCTTCACGACCTCGCCACCATCGTCTCCAACCGCTATTTCGATCGCGGCGGCGATGATGACGCGCTCGCGCTGCTGCCGCTTTATCTCTCGCTCCGCGCCGGGGTGCGCGCCCATGTCTCGATCGCGGCCGAAGCCGGTCAGCAAGATGCCGCGGCAAAGCGCGCGCTTGGAACCGAGGCCGCAAGCTATCTCGATCAGGCACTGGCGCTATTGCGTCCGGCAGCGCCGCGATTGATCGCCGTCGGCGGCCTGTCGGGAAGCGGCAAATCGACCATAGCCATGCGCCTTGCGCCCCAATTCGCACCGGCGCCGGGGGCGCGGGTGCTGCGCACCGATATGATCCGGAAGCGCCTTTTCGGTGTCGCGCCGGAAACGCGGCTCCCCGAAAGCGCCTATGATCTTGCGACCAACCGCCGCGTCTATGACGCGCTTTATCGCCGCGCCGGCGACTGCCTCGGCGCCGGCTATAGCGTCATCGCCGATGCCGCCTTCCTTGATCCCGCCGAGCGCGACGCCATCGCGGCGGTCGCGGATGGCACCCAGGTTCCATTCGTCGGGTTGTGGCTCGACGTCCCGCCGGCACTTTTGGAACAGCGGCTCGCCGCACGCCGGGGCGATGCCTCCGATGCCGACCGACGCGTGCTTCAATTCCAGCTCGGCCGCGATCTCGGCCCGCTCGCCTGGCACCGCGTTAATGCTGACGGTAATCCCGACGCCGTTGCCGCCTCGGCCCGGCGCACCGTCGCCGACATAAAGGCCTGAGCTATTTGTACGCGGAGGGTGGCTTGTCGTGACCCTGGTCAGACGCCGGTCAGATTTTCTAAAGGCGGATTCCCGAAGCTACCATGGCGAACGCCTCGGTTTCCTCGGCAAGGTCATCCTTGGCCGCCTGGCCGGAACCTCTGTGTGGGCGCGTTGACCGATCAAGAGCGGCGATCTCGTCGCGCGCGGCATCGGATGCGGCGGCCGCCAAGGTCGCCACCAAGCCAAAACCACTGTTCGCCGCCTCGCGGGCGGAATATTCGAGCATGGTTCGGATCGCCAGTAGTAGCTGCTTGCGCTTCGACATCACCTACTCCTTTCCCCGATAGGTCCCTAGAAAAGATCACTAGAAATTAATCGGGGGATTCTCAACCCCTGTCACCCGTACCGCGTGACAGGGTTGTGTGTTGCTCAGTCGATGATGTCGATCCCGAGCCGCATCGCCTCGACAATCGCTTGGCGCAAGGTCGTAACTCCAAGCTTTGATTTGGCGTTTTCGAGATGAAAAATGACGGTCCGCCGACCGATCAGCAAGATCCCGGCAATTTCGAAACTGGACTTTCCGCGTGCCGCCCAACGCAGGCACTCATGCTCGCGGAATGACAGATGAGGCTCATCATAAGATGATGAGCTCTTCGGCAGCGTCTGCCTGATAGCATCGAAGTGCAGGGCGACAAGGTGCAGCATGTGGAGGTTGTCCTGAATCGCCGATAAAAAATCGGTCGCGCTGTCGGCCGTAACGGTGAATTTTGCGTGGCGCCCCCCTGCCTCACGAAGGGGTACGGTCGCGCCACAGCTGCCGAACTGTGCCGCTTCCGCCAGAAGCTTACGCTGCGCGCGCGAGGCGTTCGGGACCAAGTCGGAGGCGCGCCAAACGAACGGCAACGCGCGTGTTCGCGCTAGCAACGTCGTCTGGCTGATGAGATCGTAACGCTCCGCTCGGACGCGGTCTCGCCAGGCGGGCGGGTAATCCGTGATCATCTCCAGTTCATTGCCGTAAGACCAAGCGAGCAAGGAAAAGTGCAGCGCGCCTAGCACGTCGGTTATTTTCAGCATCGCTTGCCGAAGCGACGGGACGTCGCCGGCGGCATCGAGGCCGTCGATCAAATCTCCCTGGAACATGCGTCGGGCATCCCCCTAGCCCTTATCGCCGGCGACCCCTTACCGCCGATCGATGATGTATCCTGGATCGATGTATGCCAAATCTCAAGGGCCACACCGCCAACTAGAGCGCATAGCAGCGGCGTACCGGAGGTAGTATTGGACGCCCAGGCTACGAGCTATTTGTTTTCGCGCCCGCTTCCACTAAAATCCGGCCGATGACCCCGCCTCGATCCGATCCGCGTCCCGCGCGGCGGCCGCGCCCGATGGTGCTGTGCATCCTCGATGGCTGGGGCTATCGGGCCGAGCGCGCCGACAATTCCATCGCCCTCGCGAAGACGCCGAACTGGCATCGTTTCCTCGAAACCTCGCCGCACGCGCAACTCCAGGCGAGCGAGCAATATGTCGGCCTGCCGAAGGGCCAGATGGGCAATTCCGAGGTCGGGCACATGAATCTCGGCGCCGGCCGCGTCGTGATTCAGGATCTGCCGCGCATCGACGGGGCGATCGCCGACGGCTCGCTCGCCAAGAACCCGGCGCTCGTGGATTTTGTCGCCGCCATGAAAAAAAGCCGCGGCGCCGCGCATCTCTTCGGTCTCCTGTCGCCGGGCGGCGTCCATTCGCATCAGAACCATATCGCGGCGCTGGCGCGATTGCTCGATGGCGCGGGCGTGCCGGTCCGGGTCCACGCCCTGCTCGACGGCCGCGACACCCCACCCAAAAGCGCGCTCGATTTCATCGCGAAGTTTGAGAACGACCTTGCCGACCTGAAGCAATGCCGCATCGCGACCGTGGGCGGGCGCTATTACGGCATGGACCGTGACACGCGCTGGGACCGCACCCAAAGGGCCTATCGCGCCCTTACCGCGGCCGAAGGGGAACGTGCCGAGGATGCCGACCACGCCATCGCCGCCGGCTATGACCGCGGCGAAAGCGATGAGTTCGTCAAGCCGACCGTGATCGGCGATTATGCCGGCATGACGGATGGCGACGGGCTGGTGCTGGCGAATTTCCGCGCCGACCGGATGCGCCAGATCGCGCTCGCCCTCCTTGCGCCCGATTTCGCGGGTTTCGAGCGCGACAAGATCGTGCGCTTCGCGGCGGCGCTCGGCATGACGGAATATTCGGAAGCGCTGAACCGCTATCTCGGGACGCTGTTCGCGCCGGAGAAGCTTGACGAGACCTTCGGCCAGGTGGTCGCGGAGGCCGGCCTCACGCAGCTTCGCATCGCCGAGACCGAGAAATACGCGCACGTCACCTTCTTCTTCAATGGCGGGCGCGAGGCGGAATTTCCCGGCGAGGCGCGCATCCTGGTGCCGTCGCCCAAGGTCGCGACCTATGATTTAGAGCCGCAAATGTCGGCCGAGGAAATGACCGACAAGCTGGTCGCCGCGATCGACGCCAGCAGCTTCGACGCCATCGTCTCGAATTTCGCCAATGCCGACATCGTCGGCCATACCGGCATCGAGGCCGCGGCGATAATGGCGGTGGAGACGGTGGACCATTGCCTCGGCCGCATCGCCGAGGCGGTGACGCGGGCCGGCGGCGCCCTCCTCATCACCGCCGACCACGGCAATGTCGAGGAGATGAAAGACCCGAAGACAGGACAGCCCCATACCGCCCACACGCTGAACCCGGTGCCGGTGGTCCTTGTCAATGGCCCGGCCGAGGTGATCGGGCTCAAGGATGGTCGGCTCTCGGACATCGCGCCGACCTTGCTCGCCCTGATGGGGTTGCGGCAGCCGGCCCCAATGACGGGCCATGCCCTGATCCGTTATCGCGATGCACGCGCCTCGGCCTGAGCTTGCCGCGCGTCTTGTTGCCGTTTCAATGTTCCTGACGGGCGTTGTTATCGCGCCCGCGGCCCACGCCGAGGCCCGCCAGCACCCGCATCAAACCGATATTAAGGGCGCCCTGCCCGGCGACGCGATGGCGCGGACCGCCGCGGCGCTCGGCGCCGAACTCGGCGCGCTGCGCCGGCGCAGTATCTCGATCGCCGCCGCAATGCAGCAACATGAGGAGGCGCTGTCGCTGCTCGAATCGCGGCTTGCCTCGCTCGCCACCGACGAGACCCGCATCGAAGCCGATTTGAAGCTACATGTGAAAGACCGCCGCGCCCTGCTGATGGCGCTGGTGGCGCTGGCGCGGCATCGCCCGAACGCGCTCGCCTTCACGGCGCACGATCCCGTCGCGCTCGATCGTAGCGCCTTGGTGATCGGCCGCACGGTGCCGGCGCTCGATCGTGCCGCGCGGCGGCTCAGCCACGACCTAACGCGGCTCGCCGCGCTGCGCCAGGGGATCGCGGCAGCAGAACATCACCATCGGAAGGTACAGAAATCGCTCGATGTGCAGCGCTTTCAGCTCGACGCCGTGATGCTGCGGCGATCGCGGCTCCGGCATCGCCGAAAGCCGGGCGATCGCACGGGCGAGCAGCAGGCGTTGCGGCAACTCGCCACCGAAGCGACCAGCCTCAAGGGCCTGCTCAACCGGCTCGATGCCGCCGAGAAGACGGCACCGATGGCGACCGCCGTGACGGGCACCACCCCGGCCGCGTCACGGATCATTCCGGCAAAACCGGCTGCGTCCGCCGCCGCGGCGCCGGAAGAGGTCGCGGCGCCGGCCACGGCGGTGCCGCATCTGCGGCCGTTCGCGGCGGCCCGCGGCTCGATTCTGGTACCGGCTAGCGGCCGGCTCGTCGAGCACTTCGGCAAGGCGGGCAAGTACGGCATTGCGGCCAAGGGCCTCACCTATGTCACCCGGCCCGGCGCCCAAGTGGTGGCGCCTTATGACGGCAAAATCCTGTTCGCCGGGCCGTTTCACGGCTATGGTCAAATCTTGATCATCGCCCACAGCGACGGATATGATTCGCTTCTGGCCGGCCTCGCGCGCGTCGATGTCGCCATCGGACAGTGGCTCGTCGCCGGCGAGCCGGTCGGAACGATGCCGAAGAACGAGATGAAACCCCGTCTTTACCTCGAGCTGCGCCATGGTGGCCGGCCGATCAATCCGTTGCCTTGGCTGGCGACGCCAAACGAAAAGGTTCGTGGATGATGCGTACCGGTCTTACCTGGGCGATCGTCGCGCTGGCGGCGACGCTGGCCTTCGCGCCCGCCGCCTCGGCCGACAATTCGGTCAGCCCCAAGGTTACCGCTGGCACTTACCGGCAACTCGATCTCTTCGGCGAAGTGTTCGAGCGCGTGCGCGCCGATTACGTCGACAAGGTTTCGGACAAAAAGCTCATCGAGGCGGCTATCAACGGCATGCTGAGCTCGCTCGACCCGCATTCGAACTATATGAACGCCAAGAACTTCGGCAACATGGAAGTCGAGGTAAAGGGCGAGTTCGGCGGTCTCGGCATCGAAGTCACCATGGCGAGGGGCGTCATCAAGGTGATCTCGCCGATCGACGGTACCCCGGCGGCCAAGGCCGGGATCAAGCCGGGCGACCTGATCCTCAAGATCAACAAAGAGCCGATCATCGGCATGTCGCTCAACGACGCGGTGACGAAGATGCGCGGTCCGGTCGGCAGCCCGATCCACCTCACCATCCAGCGCGGCGACAAACCGCCCTTCGAGGTTACGATCGATCGCGCCATCATCAAGGTGCCGTCAGTGAAGTCGAAGCTGCTGGCCGGCAATATCGGCTATATCCGCATCTCGAGCTTCAGCGAGCAGACCGATTCCGGCGTGCATCGGGCATTCAAGAACCTGCACCAGGACGCGAAGGGCAAGCTCGCCGGCATCGTGCTCGATTTACGAAACAATCCGGGCGGCCTCCTCGACCAGGCGATCGCGGTGGTCAACGACTTCGTCAGCCGCGGCGAGATCGTCTCGACCCGCGGCCGCCGGCCCGGGGACGCCCAGCGCTATGACGCGAAACCCGGCAAGGACATCAGCGGCGGATTGCCGATGGTGGTGCTGATCAATGGCGGCTCGGCCTCGGCGTCGGAGATCGTGGCCGGCGCGCTTCAGGATCATCACCGCGCGGTGTTGATGGGCACGCGCTCCTTCGGCAAGGGTTCGGTCCAGACCATCATCCAGCTTCCGGGCCATGGCGCGATGCGGCTGACGACGGCACGCTATTATACGCCGTCCGGCCGCTCGATTCAGGCGCGCGGCATCGAACCAGACATCGTCGTCCACCAGGCCAAGATCGAGAAGATCGCGGAGCCCGAGATGATTCACGAATCCGACCTGCTCCACGCCTTCAAGAATCCGACGCCGAAAATGATGCCGAAGAATCCCGCGGCGCCCAACATCCCGGAGACGGAGCGGGTCCCGAGCGACGATTATCAACTGGTGCGCGCGGTTGATCTTTTGCAAGGCGTCTCGATGTATGAGGCCAAGAACGTGAAATAGCGGCGGGAGATTAGCGCGGATGGACGAAGATTATCGTCGCGGTGTCGGCATCCTGCTCCTCAATCCGGCGGGGCTCGTCTTCGTCGGCCGGCGCATCGACCAGGCGGAAGAAGCCTGGCAGATGCCGCAAGGCGGCATCGATCCGGGCGAGGCGCCGCGTCAAGCGGCGTTCCGCGAACTCGGCGAGGAGATCGGCACGGCGAAGGCCGAGATCGTCGCCGAGACGACGGGCTGGCTGCGCTACGACCTGCCCGAGGAATTGCGCGGCAGGCTGTGGCACGGACGTTATCTGGGACAGGAGCAGAAATGGTTCGCGATGCGGTATCCGGGCCGCGACGAGGAGATCAACCTCGCCACCCCTCACCCCGAATTCAATGCCTGGCAATGGGTGCCGCACACCCGGCTCGATGCCCTCATCGTGCCGTTCAAGCGCCAGCTTTATCGCGAGGTGGTGAAGGAGTTTGAACATTTGTGGCAGACTGCGTGACGCCCTAACATCGACGACAGGAGAATTCGCCATGACCCATGCGAAATTCGGCAAGTTCACGATCGCGGCGCTGGTCGCGGCGTCGGCGCTGGTCCTCGGCATGGCCGCATCCGGCAAGGCGGCGACGGTGCCGACCCCGACACTCGGCTCCCACACCGTGCCCGGTGCGGGGCCGCGGACGGTGGTCCTGGCGGGCGGCTGCTTCTGGGGCATGCAGATTGTATTCGAGCATGTCCACGGCGTCGTCAAGGTGACCGCGGGCTATGCCGGCGGCGCGCTAAAATCGCCGAGCTACGAGATGGTCAGCACCGGTACCACCGGCTACGCCGAATCGGTCAAGATCGTTTATGATCCGGCGCGGGTCAGCTTCGGCACGCTCCTCAAGGTGTATTTCTCGGTCGCGCAAAACCCGACGGAACTCAATTTCCAGGGGCCGGATTACGGCACCCAATACCGCTCGGAAATCTACTTCACGACGCCCGCGCAGGGCCGGATCGCACGCGCCTATATCGGCCAACTGACGACGGCCAAGTCGTTCGCCAAGCCCATCGTCACCAAGGTCGCGCCATTCACGACCTTCTATCCGGCAGAGGCCTATCATCAGGATTTCGCCCTGCATCATCCGAATTATCCCTACATCGTCATCAACGATTTGCCGAAGGTCGCCAATCTGCGCGAGGATTTTCCGCATCTCTACGTGCCCTACAAGGGAAGCTGATCTCGCGATGTCGGGACGGTCTCGGCGCTTGCGGGGATCGTTCCGGCCGTACTGAATTTGCCAAGTCGGCGCGAGAACCGGCGACTTAGCCACCAGAAGAGGAAGCCATGCCGCTAACCCATGACGAGAACGAGCTTTTGACCCGCGTCGGACCGGGCACGCCGATGGGCGCGATGATGCGCGAATATTGGGTGCCGGCGATCCGCGCCGCCGCGTTGGAGCGCGACGGCGCGCCGCGGCGCGTGCGCCTTGTCGGCGAAGATTTCGTCGCCTTCCGCGCCACCGACGGCCGGGTCGGCTTGGTCGACGAGGCGTGTCCGCATCGGGGTGCCTCGCTCGCCTTGGGCCGCAACGAGGAGAACGGCCTGCGCTGCATCTTCCATGGCTGGAAGATCAGCCCAGACGGCAAGGTCGTGGATACGCCGTGCGAGCCCGCGGCGCGCCGCGCGCAGTTCGCCGCGGCACAGAAGGTTCGCGCCTTCCCGACCCATGAGGCGGGCGGCATCGTCTGGGTCTATCTCGGCCAGCGCGCGACGGCACCACGCTTTCCCGAATTCGAATTCACGAAGCTGCCGTTGAGCCATGTCGATATCCGCCGCGGCTTCGTCCATTACAACTGGCTGCAAGGCCTCGAAGCGCATATCGACTCATCTCATGTCGGCATCTTGCATTCCGGCTTCATCAAGAACGGCAATACCGATGGGCAAAGCCGCGATTTGAACCTCACCACGGTCAACACCGCGCCCGATTTCGAAATGGACGTGACCTCCTATGGCCTGCGTGAAGGCGCGCTCCGCGATGTCGGGGAAGGCAAGACCTATGCCCGCATCCGCCAGATCGCGCTGCCCTTCTATACCTTCATTCCCGGCACCAAGGACGATGTCTGTTCCGGCCGCGCCACCGTGCCGGTCGATGATGAATGGGATGCCGAATGGTACATCGTCTATGACCCCAACCGGCCGCTGACGCCGGGGCAACTCGGCCGTCTCTACGAAGGCACCTCACAAGACCCCGACAATTTCTCCTCGAACCTCGGCAACCGCGACAATCTCTGGCATCAGGACCGCGCCGCGATGGGCCGGCATTGGAGCGGCCTCACCCGCAACCTCCCGTTCGAGGATTTCATCATCCAGTCCTCGATGGGGCCACGGGTCGACCGCACCAAGGAGCAACTGGGCTCGGCCGACGCGATCATCGTCAAGGTGCGGCGGTTGCTGCTCGACGCGATCGAGGAATATCGGCGCAGCGGCACAATCGCCTGGCATTCCGACGCAATCGATTACGGCGTGATCCGCGCCCTCGCCGTGACCTATCCGTCGGCCGAGGACTGGCGCCAATTCTCGCCCGACATCACCCTGCGCCAGGCGGCGGAGTAGCGCGGGCCAACCCTTTCGTCGCCATGGCCCGCTTCAGGCGGGCCATCCGCGTCTACAACGTCTTTATCGCTTTCGCCGCCTCGATGGTGCGCCAGATCGCCAATCTGGCGAACATGCGCAATCACGCCGCCCGCGAGATTTCTTTCTGAAGGTCCGATTTCACGGAACGAATGAACGCGATGTCGTTTGAAAGGTCGGCTGCCTGATCCTCATCGACGCCGCCCTCTATTTCCTGCCTGAGCCGAGATTCAAATCGGTCCAGCGCGTCAAGCGCCAATGTCGCTATTTGCCGCGGCAGTTCTCGGCCGGCTGATTGATCAAGCCAATCGAGCAGGTATTGCCTATTCGCCGCGACGGACAAATCGGCCGCCGCTTCGGCAACAAATCGACTGGCCTTTGGCGATAGCTTCATGATCGGACCATTTTAGCCCAACGAGGCTCAAACGCGAAGAAATTTGGCGCTGACACGGGCCAACGCATGCCCATACATGGCCAATTCCATATCGAAGGCCGGCTCCCAAAGCCGATGGTTTGCATGGTCGTTCACAAGACTCAATCGCGTGTCGTCGCAATCGGTTCCGGCGGGCAAACGCCACCATCGCCCTGTTAATGAACGGTCGACTGCATCCCAGGTCGATACGCCGCCCGTTCCCACTTTCACCCATTTGTCGCCGCCGCGATCGAACATCGCGATATCACGCGGACGCACATGATCGAGCCTCGCGCTGACCATGTTGTCGAGACGAAATAAATCGAGCGGCGTCGCCGCCATCTCCAGCTTACGCCGCCTTTTTGGCCTTCGCCGCCTCGATCGCGCGCCAGATTCTGAGCGGCGTCGCCGGCATGTCGATCGATTTGATACCGAGGGGCTGGAGCGCGTCGATCACGGCATTGATCACTGAGGCGAGTGAGCCGACGGCGCCGGCCTCGCCCGCGCCCTTGACGCCCATGACGTTGGTGGTGCAGGGCACGGCGTTGAATTCGATCGTGAAGTTCGGCACGTCGTCGGCGCGCGGCATGGCGTAATCCTGGAACGAGCCGCTGAGGAGCTGGCCCGCCTCATCGAACACCGTGTGCTCCATGAGCGCCTGGCCGACACCCTGGACGACGCCACCCTGGATCTGGCCCATCACGATCATCGGATTGACGACGAGGCCCATGTCGTCGACCACGGTATAGCGCAGGATCGTGGTGGCCCCGGTGTCGCCATCAATCTCCAATTCGCAGATGTGACAACCATTCGGGAAGGTGTTGCTGTTGTTGTTGCAATTGCCGGTGTCGTCGAGCGTCGCCGGCATGCCTTCGGGGAGATTGGTCGCCTCGCGCGTGCGCTTCGCCAGCTCGAGGATATTGATGAAGCGATCGGTGCCGGCGATGGCGAAATTGCCGTCCTTGAATTCGATATCCTGTTCCGAGGCTTCGAGGAAATGGCCGGCCAGCTTCTTGCCCTTGGCGATGATCTTCTGTGACGCGTCGATCATCGCCGTCCCGGCGACCAGCAGCGAGCGCGCGCCGCCGGTGCCGGTGCCGGACTTCACCGTGTCAGTATCGCCGAATTCGAGATGGATCTTGTCATAGGGGATGCCGAGCCGGTCCTCGATCACCTGCGGGAACGCGGTCTCATGCCCCTGCCCAGACGGCCCGGCGCCGATGCCGAGGAAGACACGACCATCGGGCTCAAAACGGATTTCCGCCGCCTCGGAGCCGGCCGCCGTCACCTCCATGTAATAGGACATGCCGATGCCGCGCAGACGGCCGCGCTTCGCCGCTTCCGCGCGTCGCACCGCGAACTCCTTCCAGCCGGCATGCTGGATCGCAAGGTCCATATTGGCGACGAAATCGCCCGAATCGAAGGTCGCCAGCACTGGCGTCTGCCACGGCATCGCCGATTGCGGCACGAAGTTGCGACGCCGCAACTCGTCCGGCGCGATGCCGAGCTCGCGCGCCGCGGTATCGACAAGGCGCTCGACCACATAGGCCTGCTCCGGCCGCCCGGCGCCCCTATAGGCATCGACCCAGTTGGTATTGGTGAAGACGCAACGCACCCGCGTCGTTGCCGCCGGAATCGCATAGGCGCCGGTGAGGAGACGCGAGCCCGCCATGGTCGGAATGAAGAGCGAGAATTGCGACAGATAGGCACCCATATTGGCCCACACCTCGGCGCGGATCGCGAGGAACTTCGCGTTCTCGTCGAGCGCCAGCTCAACATGGACATGCTGCTCGCGGCCTTGCGTGTCGGTAAGGAAGGCTTCCGAGCGCTCGGAATTCCAGCGCACTGGCCGGCCCAGCATCTTCGCCGCCCACGGCACGAGGAAATGCTCTGGAAAGCCGAAGCCCTTCATGCCGAAGCTGCCGCCGACATCGGCGGTGACGACACGGACCTTGTCGGGCGCGACGCCGAGTGTCGTCGCGATCGCGTTCCGCACCGAATGGGCGCCTTGGGTCCCGAGATGGACCGTATAGCGGCCCGACGCGGAATCGTATTCGCCGATGACGGCGCGCGGCTCCATCGGCGCGATCACCACGCGGTTGACCTCGATATCGGTCGAGATGACCTTCTTCGCCTTGGCGAACGCGTCCTCGACCGGGCGCGGATCGCCGAGCGACCAGTCGAGCGCGACATTATCCTTTTTGCCGTCATAGAGCGTGGCGCCGCCGGGCTTCGCCGCCACGACCGGATCGATCACGACTTCGAGCGGCGTGTACCCGGCATCGACCAGCTCGGCCGCGTCCTTGGCCGCGGCCAGCGTCTCAGCCACCACCATCGCGATCGGCTCGCCGACATGGCGCACGCGATCGGAGGCAAGGAGGGTGCGGCCGGGATTGAAGGACGGAGTGCCGTCGCTGTTCTTCAAGGGTGCCATACATTTGATGAGGCCGAGATTGGCGGCCTTGACATCGGCATAGGTATAGACGGCGAGCACGCCGGGCGCGGCGGCGGCGGCCTTGACGCTGATTTTGCCGAGCGTCGCGTGGCCATGCGGAGAGCGCACGAACACGGCATGGGCCTCGCCCGGCAGGTGATAATCGTCGGCGTAGCTGCCCTTGCCTTCGAGAAGGCGGAAATCTTCCTTGCGACGGACGGCTTGCCCAATTCCGAACTGACCCACGGCCCCTCCTTATCGGACTGTTCCCCACTCAAGATCGGTGCGAGCCAACCACGCTTTCGCGCGTTTGTCGAGCGCCGGCGCCCACGATGACAGGGGATGATGAATGCCCCCCGCGCCTATCACAACATGAAGCAAGGCTTTCTCGTTTTCCAACCAAGAGACGGGAAAGCGCGTTCGAACAGGAGGGTGCAATGTGGAAGCTCGGAACAATGGCCGCCGCCGGCGCGATCGCCGCAGGCCTCGCCGCCGCCCCGATGGCACCGGCCTCGGCGCATGGTCGCGGCTGCGGGCCGCTCTGCGTCTTCGGCGTGATCGCGGCAGGCGCGACGGTCGCCGCGGTGTTGAGTGGGCCGCCGGCCTATGGCTATGGCCCGCCGCCGGCCTATTATGCGCCGCCCGCCTATTACCCGGCTTACCCGGCGCCCGCCTATTCCTACTATCCGGCGCCGCGGGCCTATTACGGCGCGCCGCCGGTTGCCTATACCCGCACCGGCATCGCCATCTATCCGTAAGACGTGCCGGCCCGGCATGCCTGCCACACCCGATGGGGCGTGGCGGGCATGCCGCCGAGCGGCGCCCTGGCCACCTCGATTCGGACCGCGAGAACTCGGACAAAGGCGTTGGGCGATCGCACGAAAGCGGTATGCGCCGCGCCCGGTGCGCGGATGTCGCCCGTATAGCGGCGATCGACGGTGATTGAAGCCGCTATCCCTTGACTCGCCGGACTGCCTCGATCATTCCCATTCCGGCCATGCCAGCGTCGCTTGCTCGGGTATTCCGGCGGCGGCCAGAGCATTCCGTCACGCCCGGCGCAAGGCTGCGCCCTAAAAAAAGCCGTGGCTTGATCATAAGCTAGCTTACTATAAGGGTGAGAATGGAGCCCGGAGGTTGTCTTTGCCCCACGGAATAACTTTGCGTGCAATGCCGCTGATCGCGATCGGGCTTGCCGGGCTTGTGGCTGGCTGTACCGAGGTTGGGCCGAATTTTCTCGCCCCGGCGGCGCCGGCACAGCAACGCTATCGTCAGCACCAGACCACCGAACTCAATGCCGGCCGCAAGGACAAGGTCCAGCTTCTCGCGATCGGCCGAAATCTCCGTCAGGATTGGTGGGCGGTGTTCCGCTCGCCGGCGCTCGATCGGACGGTGCGGGCGGCGATCGCCGGCAACCGCAACCTGGTCTCGGCACGGGAGACACTGGCGGAATCGCGGGAGCGGATCGCTGCGGCGCAAGGCGGACTCTTTCCCCAGGCCAACCTCCACGCGATGGCCGAGCGCCAACGCTTCAACTATGCCGCCGCCGGGATTCCCTATCCGCCGGCCGAATTCAACCTGTTCTCGATCGGCCCGTCAGTCAGCTATAATTTCGATCTTTGGGGCGGGACGCGGCGACTCATCGAGGAACGACAGGCCCAGGCGAAGTTTCAGGATTATCAGGTTGCCGCCGCCTATCTGACCCTGACCGGCAACGCGGTGAGAGAGGCCCTTACCATCGCCTCGGTCAAGGCCCAGATCGCCGCCGCCAACGACATCATCGCCAATGACGAGCGCAACCTCGATCTCGTCCGGCGCGAGCTTCAAGCCGGCGAGGCGACCTCGCTCGATGTCGAGACGGCTGAGAGCCAACTCGCCAACGGTCGCACCGCCCTGCCGCCCTTGCGCCAACGGTTGAGCGTCGCCCGCAACGCCCTCGACCTGCTCGTCGGCAAGACCGCGGCGACCTGGACGCCACCTGATTTCACGCTCAGCCGCATCACCTTGCCGGCGACGCTGCCGGTCAGCCTGCCGTCGATCCTGGTGCGGCGGCGGCCCGACATCCTCGCCGCCGAGGCCCAGCTTCACGCCGCCAGCGCCGCGATCGGCGTCGCCACCGCGGCGATGTATCCCCAAATCAACCTGACGGCCGGGATCACCCAGACCGCCCTGAAGGCGGGCGACATCTTCACCTATGCCTCCACCGGTGCCGACATTATCGCCGGCCTCACCGCGCCCTTGTTCCATGGCGGCGAGCTGACGGCGCAGAAGCGCGCGGCCATCGACGCCTTCAAGGCGGCACGCGCCCATTATCAAGAGACCGTGCTCGAAGCCTTCACGCAGGTCGCGAACGCCCTCGACGCGCTTCACCACGACGCTGAACTCGTCGCGGCGGAGCATCGGGCGCTCGACGACGCCCGGCATTCGCTCGACCTGACCCGCACCAGCTATGAGGCCGGCAATGTCGGCATCCTCTTGGTGCTCGACGCGCAGCGCCGCTATCAGCAGGCGCGGCTCGGCTATGTCCGCGCGGTCGAGCAGCGCTATCTCGACACCGTGCAGCTTTTTGCCGCCATGGGCGGCGGCTGGCAGCAATGGCTCGCAACGCAGGAACCCGGGGCGCCGATGCCGTCCCTGCGCCACGACATGAAGGTCATGTTCAGCCCATAGACTGGCAAGTGGGTCGATCCCCTCGGTGTGACAAATCACCGGCAAGCGCGTAACATCGCGTCATAACCGCGACTAGGCGGGAAGCCAATCGAGGGAGGTCTATGATGAAGGGCAGACTTGGCCTGATCGGCACCGTTGCCGCGATCGCCTTGGGGACGATCGCTGCCGCTGCGGCGCCCGCGTTCGCGCAAGGCCAGAAGACCATCAAGATCGCGATGAACGCCGATCCCGACGTCCTCGACATGACGCTATCGACGAATCCGCCGCAGGGGTACGCGACTTTACAGAACGTCTATGACCAGCTTGACGAGACCGGCGTCAACGGCCAGGTGGTGCCGGCGCTCGCCACCTCCTGGGACGTCAAGGATGGCGGCAAGGTCATCGTCTTTCATCTGCGCCATGGCGTGAAATTCCAATCGGGCGATCCCTTCACCGCCGAGGATGTGGTGTGGAGCGAACAGCGCCTCGTCAAGAAGACTTGGTGGTACGCCATCTTCGCCCGCTTTGTGAAAAAGGTCATGGCGGAAGGTCCCTATACCGTCAAATTCGTGTTCTCGAAGCCGGACGCCGAATTCATCCCCGTCCACGCCCTCATCGTCGGCTCGAAGCGCTATTTCGATCGCGTCGGCGAGAAGGAGTTCGAAAAGCACCCGGTCGGCACCGGCCCCTACAAGATCGTCGATTACAAGCCGGCCCAATATCTCGACCTTTCGACCTGGAAGGGCTATTGGGGCAAGGAGCCGCAGATCAAGTATGCCCGCTTCGTCTTCATCAAGGATGCCAACACCCGGGTCGCGGCGCTCCAATCGGACGAGGTCGACATGATTATGGCGACCCCCTATACGTCCTACGCGACTTTAAAGAAAGCGGGCTTTACCGAGGTGAAGCTGCCCTGCCATCCGACCCAGTCAATCCAGATGCAGTTCGACAACACCAAGACGCCTTGGCACAATCTCAAGATCCGCGAGGCGATGGCCTATGCCATCGACAAGAAGGCGATCGTCAAAGGCCTGCTTCATGGCGTGCCCTACTATTATCCGCGGCTGATGCCGGACGAGCTCGGCTATGACCCGCACTTGAACCGCTACAGTTACAACCCGGCGAAGGCCCGCGAGCTTGAGAAGGAGGCCGGCTATCCCCATGGCTTCACCATGCCGCTCTATTATTCGAGCGGGGTTTATTTCGGCACCGAGGAGACCGCGACCGCGGTCGCGCTCTATCTAAAGCAGAACCTGCATGTCACCAGCCACGTCAAGGGCATGCAGCTCATCGCGCTGTTGCAGATGCTCCAACATATCGGCACCAGCAAGACCGCGCGTTATGTCGGCGTCGCCGGCCTTCCGCTCGCCAATCTGACGACGCCGCTCGAAGGGGTCGAGCTCTATTACACCGGCGCCCGCGCGATGTATCAAAATCCCGCGCTCGACAAGCTTCTGGCCGAGGCAAACGCCGCCTTCACCCCGGCAAAGCAGGCGCCCCTCATCTCGAAGATGATGGCGATCGAGAATCACGATTTGTCGTCCATCACCCTTTGGGATTATGTCGATGTCTATGCCATGAAGAAGGGCGTCACCTATACGCCCGGGAAGCACGGTCTTGAGATCGTCTATCTGCCCTGGGTGCATGAGGCGGCAAACTTCGCCTCGAAGTAGGAAAGAACGCGTGCGACCGGCGGAGTGGCCTCCGCCGGTCTCTTCCTAGCTTTTCAGCACCTTGACCATGGTCGCGCCGAGCGCGGCAGGCGATTCGGAAATCGCCACGCCCGCGCTCTTCAAGGCTTCGATCTTGTGCTGGGCGGTGCCGGTGCCGCCGGAGATGATGGCGCCGGCA
>JBOHLV010000256.1:0-4453 GCA_050729815.1 Allostellaceae bacterium | reverse complement strand
CCGCCGTCGGCATCGACGGCGCCGGCGACAAGCACCCGCTTGGCGTGATCGAGGGAGCCACCGAGAATGCCTCCGTGGTGCAGGCTCTCCTGGACAATTTGGTCGGGCGGGGCCTCGATCCGACGGTCTGCCTGCCGCCTGTTCATCATCGACGGGGCCAAGGCGCTGTCCAAGGCGATCCGCAACACCTTCGGCCGCAACACCCCGATCCAACGTTGTCAGGTTCACAAGGCCCGCAACATCACCGAGCGCCTCGCCAAACCGCTGCATGCCAGCGTCCGCAAGGCGCTGCGCCAGGCGTGGGAACTCGATGATGCCGACAAGGGCGAGCGGCTGATCAAGAACTTGGTGCGCCGCCTCGAACTCGACGCGCCCGGCGTCTCGGCCAGCATCCTGGAGGGAATCGACGAGATCCTCACCGTCACCCGCCTCGGCCTGCCGGTAGAATTGCGCCGCTCGCTCGCCTGCACCAACATCATCGAGAATATGAACGGCACCATCCGGCGGGTCTGCGCGCACCTCTTCATAGACGGCGATGCCAGAGCCGATCGCGACTTCAAGGCTGACTGCAAGTGCAAACGGAACTCCATCATCGAGCGCACCCGCCTGAGCTCGGCAAGCAACACGAAGGCGAAGTACCACCGTCGAGGAATGCGACAGCGCTGTCACCTTCGAACACGCAGTGGGAGACGGTGCCGCGATTGATCGCGTAATGTGTTGGTTGATCTGAAACGCGGGCGACAGCGAGCGAGAACTTGTCGTCGCCGTTTGGCAGACCTGCTGCGGGACCGAGAGGCGATAGCCGCGTTAACTCTGGCAACACAACAAAATGATGACGGCCCAGGTCGCGATGTTGCAAACAAACACGAACGCCCTGATCACGCTCGTCTCCTGGCGATCGAAAAAGACCACAGACCTCTACCATGGGCCGGATTGATGAATGGTTACGATGCCCGCACTTGTCGAGGTACTGATCCGCGGCATCGCGGCGTCACCTTTTTCGCCGAATGCGATGGAATTCGACCCGAAACTTTGTGGGGTCATACT
Source organism: Allostellaceae bacterium (assembly GCA_050729815.1). Taxonomy (GTDB): domain Bacteria; phylum Pseudomonadota; class Alphaproteobacteria; order ATCC43930; family CGMCC-115725; genus JAATGI01. The sequence goes on along the minus strand of JBOHLV010000256.1, from coordinate 3,406 downwards.
GGAGCGTGACGACCGCGCCTGGCTCGGCTTGCGCGGCGATCGGCTCATGCTCGCGCGGGACGTCGGAGGGCGGATGCGCGCTAGCTCGTGTCCACGAAGCGATAATGGATACAATCGTCGAAGTTGATGTCGCAAGAAGGCGAGCAAGCGATCACGGGAGACGGTCGCCGTCGCCGTCGGTCTTGGTCGGCTGCGGTGTGCCCTATCGCGACACCTCCTCCAGCACCCGCCCTTTGGTCTCGACGCCGAACACCGCGAGCACGATCGCGCAAAGCGCGACCACGACGCCCATCCCGAGGAAGACGAGGCTAAAACCGCCATGGCCGACCATCACGCCCACGAAGATCGGCCCGATGATTGAGGCGACGCGGAGCCAAGCGGTCGCAGTACCGACCGCGATCGCGCGGGCGCGGGTCGGATAGAGCTCCGGCGTGTAGAGATAGAGCCCGAGCGAGAGTTGGCCGCTTGCCAGAAATGCGAGGCCGCCAAAGAGGAGCAGCCGCAGCGGCGTAGTCGGCCCGATCGCCCACAGCACCAGGAGGGCGACCGCGCACAGCGCGAGCGAACCTGCAAACCACCATCGCCGCCCGGTGAAGTCGATCACCAGTGCACAGAGAAGCCCGGTGAAGATGGCGACAATGTTCGGAATTAGGGCGTAGAGCAGCGCGGTCTGGAGCGGCAGATGGAACACGATGCGATAGAGGCTCGGCATCCAGACTACGAGACCGTAAGTCACAAGATAGGAAGCGAACCAGCAAAACCAGATGACAAGCGTCCGCCGGAGATAGCCCGGCCCGAAGAGATCGCCCCACGATGCCTTCTTCACCTCTGGCGCGGCAGTCGGCTCGGGCGACGGCAGCGCCTTGCCGCTCGAACGCTCGGCGGCCTGCTCGATATACGTCAGCGCCACCTCCGCCTCGGCATAGCGGCCACGCGCGGCAAGCCAGCGCGGCGATTCTGGTATTACCGTCATAAAGAAGGCGGCTACCGCCGGCACGCCGCCGATGATGAACATCCAGCGCCAGCCGAAATTCGGCACGATCCACAGGCCGAGCAGAGCGGCAGCGAGCAGCCCGATTGGAAAGATCAGCTCGTAAAGCAGGACAAAGCGGCCGCGGCCCTTGGCCTTCGACAATTCGGAAATATAGGCGATGGCGACCGGCACCTCACCGCCCAGGCCGAAGCCTTGCAGGATGCGGAAAGCAACGAGCGAGCCGTAACTCCACGCCCCTGCACAGGCAAAGCTCATGACCGCGAAGGTCAGAATCGACCACACGATCGCCGGTTTGCGGCCAAAGCGCTCGGCGATCCAGCCAAAGAACAGTGCGCCGACAAGCTGGCCTACATAGGCGGTTGATATGAGGATACCGATATCGGTTGAGTGGATATGCCAGAGCGGTATAATAACTGGCAGGATATAAGCGATCGCTAAGGCATTGAAGGCGTCGAAGAACGTCGCGACGCCCACGACGATACGGATCTTGACATGCCAGGGCGAGATTGGAATGCGCTCTAAACGCGAAGCGATCTTTTGAGCGATGCTGGCGTCACCGAACTCTGGCGCGGGCACCGGGGTGGTGTCTGACAAGGTGATATTCGGCACGACTTTATCTCCCCGTTTGCGTTTTGCGCATCAGCTCTCGCCGTGTGGCGAGTATAGAACACCGGCTCGGTTCTTCACGGCGTGATGCGTGGTAAGTCACAGGAATCGCGGTCGGCGAGCGGTTTCAGTCAATTGCGCCGTGATTGCTGACTTTCCGAGAACGCCTGCCTCACGCGTCGCCGGCGGCGCGGCTTTTCTGCCGCAGCGCCTCAGTTGCTCCGACTCTTCGGCGAGCGGCGGGCACGATGAGGTTGATGCTGCGGAGACCGCCCGTGTGTGGTGTGGCAAAGCATCGTGCTCATTCATTGTGCTCCTCCTTTAGTAGGTATGGGCTTGGGCCGCTTGGAAAGTAATGGCAGGATTCGCGTAAATTACCTCAAACGCGAGAAGAGTGCGTGGTCTGGTGATACCGCCCCATCGCCGCGAAGAGATCGTCGATCGCCATCGGTTCGCGGGTTCCCCGGAAATCGCGGTAGCAGGCATAGACATTGACGACGATGCGCTCGGGATCGATCCAGTCGGAAAAGGCATCGAGCGATATGTCGCGCGCCGCTTCTTCAAAATTCTATTCTCGCGTCGAACCGCTTTCGCGACTCATGGCGGACGTATTCTATATACCGCTTTTTCGGTGCGATCTTGCCGCTGCACCGCCTTGCTTCCCAATGAACCACGCGCTCAATCCACTCGGCTGAAGAAATCTCGTTGCCGTATCCAGTTACCGCATCCAGTTACCGCCTCCAGTTCAAGGCAATTCTCGGGAATCAGCCCCGCGAATCTCATCGCCGTGCACTGAAGCGCCTGTTGGTGACGTGCAGTCGTCGCATCATGTCGAACCTGCAAAGGTCGAAGCCCCATCGCGTGTCACCGGCCGTAGGTCTCGGGCGGTGAAGTCCGGTCACTCGCCGAAAGGCGCCAGGACGGCCAGGTTGCGCCGGTTCTGGTCATTTGCGAGACGACGGTGGATGGGCTCAAGTCCACCCAACTGAGTCGCAAATCCGTCGATGGGATCATCCCCAAAGCCGACATTCCGAGTGTCCCCGTACCGGCTGCGTTGCGCCCATCGCGGCATTTCTCGCAAATGCCGCCAGAGCTTCATCGAGACAACGATGACGGGACGTAGACGCGTATCAGCAAAACTCCGCGAGTTGCGCGCTTGACACTGAAAGGATTCAAGCGTCTGTCCAACTTGAGTATGATCGCATTCGCAGCCTTCGTTTGAACTCTTCTTTGATTAAGCCCGGTGCAACTGGCGAAATGAATCAATCGACTGTTTCAGATCGATTAGGACCGTTTGTGTCGCTTGGGACTCTTCTCGATCGGACAGCGAGCTTAGAAGGCCAGCAATTCCGGTCACCCCCGCGCCGCGCGCTAGGGCGAGTGCCTCCTGTTGGTCGGCTCTCGCGTATTTTGACGCGAGATAGTCGAGGATGTCCTCCTCGAAGTCACCGATTCGGAGGTGCGCCAACCCCGCGCCGCATGAGCATCCCCCATTTGCCGGCACATGATCGTGCAAAAGGCTCGTCCACTCCTCGAGCAGGGGGCGAGCTTGCAGCCTAGATCGAGCCGGATGTGCGCGTCGAGCCATAGTGTCGAGTATAGCAACGCTCACCCACGCCATCCACGCTTGTCAGGGCGGCACGCCTATGCGAAACCGCATGCAAGAATCAAAAAGGGCACCCAATGACAAAGGCAGGCCTCGCGCGGGCACACCGATACCGGCGAACACGTCTAGCCGCCGATATCGGGGGGACCTTCACGGACGTCGTCGGGTTTGACGAGGCGTCCGGACGCACGATCTTGGGC
>JBOHLV010000255.1:0-4999 GCA_050729815.1 Allostellaceae bacterium | reverse complement strand
ATGCTGCACGAGGACATCGCCGACCGGTTCCTCGACAAGTTCATCGGCCTCGCCAAGACCATCAAGGTCGGCGATCCGCGCAAGGTGGAGACCGAGATGGGGCCGCTGACTTCGCGCCCGCATCTCGACAAGGTGCTGCGCTATGTCGACATCGCGAAGGAGGAAGGGGGCGAAATCCTCCTGGGCGGCAAACAGCCCGACGACCCCGCGCTATCGAAAGGCTGCTATGTCATGCCGACGGTGGTGAAGGCGAAGCCCCAGGACCGCGTCAATCGCGACGAGGTGTTCGGCCCGTTCGTCACGGTCAGCCTGTTCCGCGACGAGGATGCGGTGCTGGAGCAGGCCAATGCCACCTCCTACGGTCTCGGCGGCGGTCTCTGGACGAAGAACCTCAACCGCGCCCACCGTCTCGCCAAAGAGCTTCAGGTCGGCATGGTGTGGATCAACTGCTATAAGCGCTTCCATCCCGGCTCGCCCTTCGGCGGCATCAAGGATTCGGGCTATGGCAGCGAGATGGGCTTCGAGTCGATGCACGAATACACCAACCCGAAAGCCACCTGGGTCAATTACGACGGCAACACCCCGCCATTTTATAAGCGGTAGGCACCTCAACCATCCGTCGAGGAAACTATTGCGCGGCGGCTTCGATGTCACCATGATCGGGGCCAAACCACCTCCGGCGAGACGATGGATTCGGCCGGGGTTCCAAGGACTAATGGGGAGGACGGTATGACCGTGAAGAAATCCGTGACCGGCGCGGTGACGCGCCGGCAGGTGCTGAAAGTCGGCGGCGCGGCGGCGGCCGTGGCCGGGATCGCGCCGCTCATCGCGGCGCCGGCGATCGCCGCGACGCGCACCTTCAAGATCGGCTATGTCAGTCCGGAGACCGGGCCGCTCGCCTCCTTCGGCGAGGCCGATGACTTCATGCTCGGCATCGCGCGGAAATATTTCGGCGACGGGATCAAGAATGCCTCCGGCAAGAAGATGCCGGTTGAGATCATCGTCAAGGACAGCCAGTCGAACGCCAATCGCGCCGCGAGTGTCGCCTCGAACCTCATTCTCAACGACAATGTCGACCTGATGCTGGTGGCCTCGACGCCGGAGACGACCAATCCGGTCTCCGACCAGTGTGAGACCAACGGCGTGCCGTGCATCTCGACCATGTCGCCGTGGCAGTCCTGGTTCTTCAATCGCGGCGGCAAGCCTGGCACCGGCTTCGAGTGGACCTATCTTTATTTCTGGGGCCTCGAGGATGTCATCGGCGCCTATACCGCGATGTGGTCGCATATCAAGACCGACAAGGTGGTGGGCGGCCTGTTCCCCAATGACGGCGACGGCAATGTCTGGGGCGACAAGAAGCTGGGTTTCCCGCCGGTCTTGCACAAGCTCGGCTACAAGCTGATCGATCCCGGCCGCTTCCCCGACATGAACGACAATTTCTCGAACTACATTAGCGCCTTCAAGCAGAACGACTGCCAGATCCTCACCGGCGTGATGATCCCGCCCGACGCCGCGACCTTCCTAACCCAGGCGAAGCAGCAGGGGTTGAAGCCGCCGGTCATCACCATCGGTAAGGGGTTGCTGTTCCCGTCGGTGATCAACGGCCTCGGCGCCACCGCGCAGAATCTGTCGTGCGAATATTGGTGGGGGCCGACCTATCCCTACAAATCCTCGCTGACGGGCGCGACCTGCCAGCAGCTTTGCGACGAATACACCGCGTCGACGAAACGGCAATGGACCCAGCATATCGGCTTCGCCTATTCCCTCTTCGAGGTCGCGGCCGACATCGCGAAGCGGGTGCCGCACGCCGGCGATGCCAAGGCGACCCTCCATGCCGTGGTGACTACCAACCTCAACAGTGTGGTCGGACCGATTGCGTGGAACGGCAAGGGGCCGGTGAAGAACGTCTCCAAGACACCAATGGTCGGCGGCCAGTGGCGGCACACCAAGCCGGGTTCCCGCTTCAAGAATGATATCCTCGTCGTGGTCAACGACACCGCGCCGCAGGTCAAGGTGCAGAGCCATATGGAGCCTTACGGCACCTGATGCGCGTTCTGTCCTTTCGTCGTCATGGTTCGGCTTTTCCGACCCATCCACGATGTTGGTCCGATGGCGAGATGATGCGTGGAAGGCCCGCCTGAAGCGGGCCATGACGAAGAAGAGAATGTAGCGATGGCGCCGCTTCTGGCCTTGGCGCGTGTGTCGAAGAATTTCGGCGCCCTCAAAGTCATCGACGATCTTTCGTTCGATGTCGGCGAGGGTGAGGCGCTCGGCATCCTCGGCCCCAACGGCGCTGGCAAGACCACGCTTTTCAATCTCGTCACCGGCGATCTGCCGGCAAGCGGCGGCCGCATCCGCTATCGCGGCCAGGACGTGACCCGTATGCGGAACCATGCCCGCTGCCGGCTTGGCATCGGCCGCTCCTATCAGATCCCGCATCCCTTCGCCAACATGACGGTATTCGAAAACGTGCTGGCGGGCGCCGCCTTCGGTAGCGGCAAGCGCGAGCGTGATTGCTATGACCGCAGCCTTGCGCTGCTCGAAGAGGTGCAGCTTCTGAGGAAGGCCAATCTGCCGGCCGGCTCCCTCACCCTCTTGGAGCGCAAGCGGCTCGAGTTGGCCCGCGCGCTTGCGACCGAACCGAGCCTTCTCTTGCTCGACGAGATCGCGGGCGGCCTCACCGACAGCGAATGCCAGCAACTGATCGAAACCATCCGTGCCGTCCACGCCGGCGGCGTCTCGATCGTCTGGATCGAGCATATCGTCCACGCCCTCGTCGCCGTGGTCGGGCGTCTCGTCGTCATCAATTTCGGCCAGTTGCTGGCGCAGGGCACGCCACAAGAGGTGATGGCCAATCCCGTGGTCCGGGAAGTCTATATGGGGATCGAGGGCGAATGAGCCTGCTCGAGACCTTGGACCTGACCGCCTATTACGGCGACTTCCAGGCCCTGTTCGGGATCGATCTTAAGATCGAGGCGGGTGAGGCGGTGGCGATCATCGGCGCCAACGGCGCCGGCAAATCGACCCTGCTGCGCACGATCTGCGGCCTGTTGCCGAGCGCGCCCGACCGCATCCGCTATCGGGGTCGGGCGATCGGTGCGCTGGCGCCGCCTGACATCCTCGCGCTCGGCATCGCGCTGGTGCCGGAGGGACGGCGGCTTTTTCCATCGCTCTCGGTCGAGGAAAATCTGCTGATGGGCACGGGGTCAAGGCGCCGCGGGCCATGGCATCTCGACCGCGTCTATAAGCTGTTTCCGATCCTGCGGGAGCGGCGCCGCATGCCGGCGACCGCGCTCTCCGGCGGGCAACAGCAGATGGCGGCGATCGGCCGCGCGCTCATGACCAATCCCGAATTGCTGCTCTGCGACGAGATCAGCCTCGGCCTCGCGCCCGTCGTGATCCGGGATGTCTATGCCGCGCTGCCCGGCATTCGCGGCGAGGGCACGACGCTCGTCGTGGTCGAGCAGGATGTCAATCGCGCGCTCAACGTCGCCGACCGCGTCTATTGCCTGCAGGAAGGCCGCATCACCCTCGAGGGCAAGCCCGGGGATCTTTCCCGCGACGAGGTCCGCCTCGCCTATTTTGGGGTCTGAGCGCCAAATGGAATGGGTCAACATCATTATCCAGGGCGCGCTCATCGGCGGGCTCTACGCCCTCTTCGCCGCCGGGCTGTCGTTGATGTTCGGGGTGATGCGGCTGGTCAACATCGCGCATGGCGATCTTATCGTGCTGGCCGCCTATATCGCCCTCGTGGTGGTCGACACGATCGGCCTGTCGCCGTTCATGAGCCTCATCATCGTCGTGCCGGCGATGTTCGTCCTGGGCTATGTTTTGCAGCGCGGGATTCTCAACTTCACTCTGGGCGGCGATATTTTGCCGCCGCTGCTCGTCACCTTCGGTCTTTCGATCATTATCGAGAACGTGCTGCTCGAAGGGTTCAGCGCCAACAGCCAGCGCCTGTTGCTCTCCGGCTCGTTCGCGACCTCCAGCCTTCAGATCACGAATGAGCTCGCGATCGGCTGGTTCCCGCTCCTGTTCTTCGCCACCGCAATCGTGGTGATCGCCGCGCTCGAATGGCTGCTCTATCACACCGCGCTCGGCCGCGCCTTCCGCGCCACCTCGGACGATGCCGAGACCGCGCGGCTCTATGGCGTGCGCAACCGCCATGTCTATGCCCTCGCCACGGCGATCGCGATGGCGGTGGTGTCGGTCGCGGCGATCTTCCTCTCGATCCGCACCAGCTTCGGCCCGGCGAGCGGCCCGACGCGCCTCCTCTATGCCTTCGAGGCGGTGATCATCGGCGGGCTCGGCAGCCTGTGGGGCACCCTCGCGGGCGGCGTCGTGTTGGGCATCGCGCAATCGGTCGGGGGCAAGATCAATCCCGGCTGGCAGACGCTGGCCGGCCATATCGCGTTCCTGATCGTGCTGATCCTGCGGCCGCGCGGTCTGTTCCCGAAAACGGCTGACTGATGGCGAGCGTTACCGCCGCGCCGCCGCGCCACTCGATCGTGCGCTCGACCGGGGCGAGCCGGATCGCGCTCGCCGCCGGCATCCTCGCCATCATCGCGCTCGTCACCTTGCCGCAATGGGGCCGGCTCGAGGACATGCGCTCGATCATCGAGATCTGCTATGTCCTGGCGCTGGCGCAGTGCTGGAACCTGCTCGCGGGCTATGCCGGGCTGGTCTCGGTCGGCCAGCAGGCCTTTGTCGGCATCGGCGGCTATGCCCTCTTCGCCCTCACCATCCTTTGGAAGGTGCCGCCGGTGCCGGCGGTGGTGCTCGCCGGCCTCATCGCGGCGGTGCTGGCGGTGCCGACCGCCTTCATCGTGTTCCGGCTGCGCGGCGCCTATTTCGCGATCGGCACCTGGGTGGTGGCCGAGGTGTTCCGCCTGCTGGCGTTGCAGGTCTATTCGCTGGGCGGCGGCACCGGCACCAGCCTGCCGGCATCGGTGGTGCTGTCGCTGGGCGCGAGCCGCGCCACGCGCGATCTCATCACCTA
>JBOHLV010000254.1:0-4097 GCA_050729815.1 Allostellaceae bacterium | reverse complement strand
GCTCACGGCGAAGCGAAGCGGGCTGGCTCGCAAGGAAACTCACCCCGGAGGGTTGTCAATGGCGAAGAAAGAAGTCAACCTGCTCGCAAAGGTGGGCGGATGGGCCGTCCATCTGGGGAATGTCGGTCTAGATAGTGTGAGGCCATTCGTCGCTCGAAATGCCGAGCCGCCCACGCGGATTGTTACCGGTAGGTCGCCCGATTGCGGCTCTGCCGCCAGCAAGCTGATGGACGAGCCTGCGATATTGATTGGGGGCGTTGTTAAGCTCGATCTGAGCTCACGATCACGAATTTTGGAAGGCGGACCGCGATGGGCGAAGGTCACGGATTTTGGGTGGCGAAGCGCGGAGCGGCGAGGCGATAACCACGTTAATGCTGGCGACACAACAAAATGATGGCGGCCCAGGTTATGATGTTGCAAACAAACACGAACGCCCTGATCACGCTCGTCTCCTGACGATCGAAAAAGACCACGGACCTGTACCATGGCCCGGATTGATGAATGGTTACGATGCCCGCACTTGTCGATCTACTGATCCGCGGCACACCATGGCGGCGTTACCCTTTACGCCGGAGGCGATGAAATTCGACGCGGTATTTTGTCGGGTCGTACTGGAGCGTGACGAGCGCGCCTGCTTCGGCTTTCGCGGGGATAGGAGCGCCGTTCTGCGTCTCGTCGGCGGCTCGGGGTGCGCCCGCCACTCGCCGCTTCCCTTTCGACTTGGCGGCCACTGGCGTCGTATCGAGCTCCCGGGTCATACGCCGCGCCTCAGCGTTGTCGATCTTTCCGCTCTCGCGCCAGCGACGAATCCACATGCGCCGTGCGCCGATCGCGCGGTTGGTAGTCATACTGTCGTTCTCCTCAACGGAAGGGGGCCGGCTACTACTATAGCAGCGGCTATGAGAGGAAAGCGCCGAAATTCCGTGCCGCTGCTATTCGCGTCGCTCAGCTTCACGACGCGAGCTATTCATTTCACCAGTTGCGTGAGGAGACGCTTCAGTCGAGGCGCACCGTCGAGGGCGGCGCGAAGCGCGGCTAGATCGCTCTCGCTTATGATGAGCGGCCAGCGCTGAAAGCGGCCTTGGTGGTCGTAGTAGCAGAACCGAATTTCGTAGGTGCCGGCCGCCGCGCCTTCGGTGAATTTCAAAAGCTGAATTGTCGGGCGATGATACTCGCTCTCGACCTGGACCTCCTCCTCGATGACGCCGCTGCCCCAGTGGAGCTTGAAGGTCTTGGCGGATTTCTTGGTTTGGCCGGGCATTGCACTTGATCCTCTTTACGGCGGCGCAACCTTGATAGCCGCGGTATATCCGTATTCCTCGACGAAGCGTAACCTGTTGCCATCGATTTTGGCGAGGTGTAGGTGGCAGAGTCTTAGGCAGGAGTTACTTTCGATGGAAACAGACACCGCCGACCCTATCGAGCACGTCATTGTGCTCATGCTTGAGAACCGCTCCTTCGATCACATGCTCGGCGCGCTCACTGCGGAACTTGGCCTCGAAGGTCTACCGTCATCTGGTCAGGCCGTTAGATTCAACACCGACCCCTCCGGCACCAAATATGAGCAATTGCCGGGTGCGAGCCGCACGACGCGATTTGACCCGCGGCACGAACACGAGCATGTCGTCGCGCAGTTGGCGAACGGCAACACGGGCTTTGTCGATGACTTTTCTCGGGCGTATCCGAGCTCGAAGCCGGATGATCGCGCCGAAATCATGAGGTACCACACCGATCTCCCCGCCCTACACGCGCTCGCGCGGAATTTCACGGTGTGCGATCACTGGTTCTCGTCCGTCCCCGGCCCGACATGGGCCAACCGCTTTTTCGTCCACAGCGGCACTTCGCTCGGCCATATCAAGATGCCGAACGGAATCCTCGACGCGAACCTCCATTGGTACGATCAAATGACTGTTTATGATCGTCTGAACGCAGCCGGCAGGACCTGGAACATTTACTATGGAGACATTCCGCAATCTTTGATGCTGGTTCACCAGCTCGAGCCGCACAACGCGCGCTATTACAAAAAGATGCTCCAGTTTTACGTGGATATCGCCCGACATCCCAAGGTCGCCTTTCCGGATTATTGCTTCATCGAACCGAGCTACTACGAACCGGGCGCGAGCGATGATCACCCGACTCATGATGTGGCTGCCGGCGACCGGCTCATCGCTGAGGTCTATAATTCCCTGCGCGCTAACGAAATACTCTGACCGAAGAGTCTACTCGTGGTTTTGTTCGACGAGCACGGCGGTTTTTATGACCACGTCGTCCCTCCCCCGGCCGTCGCACCCGATCATCATCAGGAGGATTACACGTTCACCCAACTTGGCCTTCGCGTTCCGGCCATTCTGGTCTCGCCCTATGCCGTGAAGGGGGCGGTGCCGAAGGAGACGTTCGACCATACGAGTCTTCTCAAGTACCTCACCGACAAATGGAAACTCGGGCCTCTCGGGGCGCGGACCGCTGAAGCGAAAAGTTTTTCCGACGCATTGCTGCTCGAGCAACCAGAACCCTGCCCGGAGACATTGCCACTCATAGGTCCACCGGGCAAAGCACTGGTCCAACCGGCCAATCGGCCGGAACTGAGTTCCCACCAAACGGCGCTGCTCGCCATGACGCAGCTCCTCGAATCCATTACAGACGTGGAGGGGAACTCTCTGCGCGGTCGCGTTGCGCGGATGATCGTCGGATTCGACGGTGCCGTGGATGTCGGCATGCAAAGGGTCGAGGAGTTTCTGGGCAAGATACGCCTCTGAGAAAGCGTACGTTGGCCGGACCGCGCGAGACCGATTGATTTCCAGGCGTTCCTCGCGCGAAAAGCCGGCGCTCGATCAAGGCGTCGGATTATGGACGGCGAGGAGGTCACGGATTTTGGAAGACGCCGGCGCCGCGCGCGGGATCGGTCGGCCACGGATGTGGCGTTTTTTTGGGCAGCGAGGTCACGGATTTCGGACAGTCGGGACATCACGGATTTTGGGCAGTGTGGGGATAGCGCGCGGCAGCGATAGGCGCGGCATAGGAGTTTGGTTTGCGGACCGCGCGGGCATTGCGATTCGCGTTGCGGCGGCGTGCCGTTCGCTACGGCGTTAGAGCGGAATGCCGAGCTTTTCGGTGATGAGGCGTTTACCCTCGGCTTTCGCGACCTGGACCATTACGTCGAGGCCGAAGCCGCCCACCGATTTCATGACGCCCTTGGTCTTGCTCCAGACTTCAGGGCTGCGAATTGAGTCGATGAACTCGTGGCCTTCCCATGAGAGGCCCTTGATCATGAACAGCGTCATGCCCTGGCTTTTAGGAACCGACAGAAATCCGGCCTCCAATAGGAGTTGAAAATGTTTGATCGCGGTGTCCCGGTCGTAGCCGGGAATGTCAAAAAATTCGCTACCCCAATCAATGCCGACAACCGCGCCGGCCTGAATAGGCAGTTCCTCGACCTTGAGCAGGAGGAGGCGGATGAGTTCCATGTCGCGCTTCATGCTTTAGGCCCGATCCCAGATCAGAAAGAGCCGCAGCCTCCCGGCTTGCACGCCGATTACGCGGCTCGAAAATTTCAACGAGGATTTTCACAGCCAGCGGGCGATCACTTCGTTCTGGCGGCAGCGGGTTCGCCCAGGCGATGGCGGCTGGCAAGCCGCAGCCTATGTTAGGCGGGAAGAGATCGCCGCCTCAGGCGGGGGAAGGACAGTTGCTATGTCATCGAGCGTCGAAACGCCCACTTGGCCAGGCCAGAATTTTTCGGCGGTGCCGTACGAAGTCTATACCGATCCAGAATTTTACAAAATCGAGATGGAGCGGCTCTTCAGAGGCCCGGTCTGGCACTACCTCGCTCTTGATGTGGAAATTCCTAATTCGGGCGACTATCGCACGACCTGGCTGGGCGAAATCAATGTCATTGTGGTTCGCGATGAGGACGGAAATCCCCGAGCCTTCGAGAATACCTGCGCTCACAGAGGGGTCAGGATCGTCGACGAGCTGCACGGGAATACCCAACGGTTCGCTTGCCCATACCACCTATGGAACTACTCACTCGATGGGCGCCTGGTCGGAGTTCCTCTTGAGAAGGGACTCAAGGGCAAAGGGGGTATGCCGTCCTGCTT
>JBOHLV010000253.1:0-12837 GCA_050729815.1 Allostellaceae bacterium | reverse complement strand
ATTCCCGCAACAGACGGTCAACATTCGATCAACCACCCGCCATTCCCGATACAAGGCATGGATGCGTTGCGAGCGAGGACAAACCGCGACTGCGCCAAGGCGCCAAGGTCAGACCTCGTCGAGCGCGCGTTCCACCACCTCCGGCGCGTGCTCGATGACGCGAAAGAGAATGCGCGTGGCGCGATCGGGCCGCCGCCGACCCTGCTCCCAATCCTGCAAGGCGCGGGCGTCGAAGCCGAACCGATCGGCGAATTTCTTCTGGCTCAGGCCGAATTTGCGCCGGATGGCGCGAACATCGATCGCCTCCGGCGCCCGCATCAGATGCTCGACCCCCCGGCTCTTATCGCCGGCGGCATAAGCCGCCGCAGCTTCTAGCCCGGCCAAAATCTTGTTTAGTGCTTTCTTGCTCACGAGGAGCCTCCAAATTGCTTCGCGTAACTCTTCACCGCTTTCGCCAGCACGCGAACGTCGGCGTCGCTCAAATCATCGCGTTCATTCTTGGCGAACATGGCGAGGAGGAAGACCGGCATGATCCTGCTATGAAAATAGTAGATCACACGCCCACCACCGCGCTTCCCGCGACCAGCCATGGGAATGCGGACCTTGCGGACTCCGCCGCCGCCCCGGATCAGATCGCCGGCTTCCGGGTCGGCCGCGAGCAAATCCACAACGCGAATACGTTCCTCTTCGCTCAACAGGCGGTTCGCGTCCGCCAGGTACGGCGACGTTTCGATCACGGAGATGAGCGGTTTCACCACGACTGAAATATACGGCAATGCCGTATATAACGCAAGGTTCTCCTGAGCAGACACCAATATATGCGATCATCGTGGCTGACCTTGAGCCCACTTTACGAACTTTGGCTCGAAGGTACGATTTCAACGAAGCCTGGGATAAATTGGGGGTGTTTAAGTACCACGACGATTTTGATGTTTCCGTCGAGGTCGTAGGATTTAACAAGTCAATTTCGGACGCGGAGAAGCGGAATGCAGCTTTCTTCGATATTTTTTGCTGAACGACCTTGGGACATGAAGCACTTGAGGTCAGCATGGCAGCTCGCACCGTCTCGTTTCCCTTCCACCCGCGAATTCCCACATGATGGGAAAGCCATTCGGCGGCGCGTTGGCCTGCGCGTTGCACAATGGGAATGGCGGGATGGGAAGATGCCAGAAGGTGCGCTCTTGTCCGCCGCTGGCATGGGTTGCCGCTGAAAACGTGCCACCCCGGCGGAAGTCGGGTCCATCCCAGCCATGGATACCGGCTTTTGCCGGTATGGCGGGAAGTTGGCTTCAAATTTCCCTTCCGCGCAAAAATGCCCACATAATGGGAAAGCCATTCGGCGGCGCGTTGCCGAGCGCGTTGCGCAACGGGGATGGCGAGGATGGAAACATGCCGAAAGATGCCATGAATTCGCCCCTAGACACCCAGCCGACCGGAGTGGGTTCCACGATCACCCCCACCCGCTTGCAGCCTCCGGCTGCTCACGACCTCCCCCCTCAAGGGGGAGGCGACAAGAATTCGGTCTCGCTCGACGATGTTTATACCAAGACCGAGGGCACGGTGTTCTTGAACGGCATTCAGGCGCTGGTGCGGTTGCCGCTCGTCCAAATTCGGCGCGATCGCGCCGCCGGTCTCAACACCGCCGGGTTCATTTCGGGTTATCGCGGCTCGCCCCTGGGCGGCTACGATCTGACGCTGGCCAAGGCGAAGCGCCATCTCGAAGAATACGGCGTCAAGTTCCAGCCGGCCGTCAATGAGGAGTTGGCGGCAACCGCGATCGCCGGCTCGCAACAGCTCGCCCTGTCGCCCGGCAAAAAATACGATGGCGTGTTCGGCATCTGGTACGGCAAGGGGCCAGGCGCCGACCGCACCGGCGACGCCTTCAAGCACGGCAATGCCGCCGGCTCGTCCCCCCAGGGCGGCGTCCTCTGCATCGTCGGCGACGATCACGGCGCCATTTCCTCGACCGTCCCGCACCAGTCGGAGCACACCTTCGCCGCCGCGGTGATCCCCATTCTCTATCCGTCGAGCGTTCATGAATTCGTGCGCTTCGGGTTGCTGGGCATCGCGATGTCGCGCTATTCGGGCTGTTGGATCGCGATGAAGACCATCGCCGACACGGTGGAGTCGACCGCGACCGTCGATCTTGCGGGTGAGCAATTCGAGATCGTGACGCCGAGTGATTTCGTCATACCGGAAGGCGGCCTCAATCTGCGCTGGCCCGACGATCGCTGGACCCAGGATCATCGCTTACAGAATTACAAGGCCTATGCCGCGCTCGCCTTCGCGCGCGCCAACGGCATCGACCGCGTGGTCATGAATCCGGCGCGGGCGCGGTACGGCATCGCCGCCTCCGGCAAGGCCTATGAGGAGGTGCGGGAGGCGCTCGCCTGGCTCGGTATCGATGCCGCGATGGCCGAGGCGATCGGCCTCCGCCTCTACAAGATCGGCATGCCCTGGCCCTTGGAGCCGCAAGGGGTGCGGAAATTTTCCCAAGGCCTCGAGGAAATCCTCATCGTCGAGGAGCGCCGCGAGATGGTCGAGAACCAGATCAAGCAGGCGCTGTTCAATTGGCCATCGGAGACGCGGCCGCGCATCGTCGGCAAGTTCGACGAAAAGGACCAGCCGGTATTCCCCCTGGATGCCGAATTGCCGGCCGAGGGCATCGCCGAGATTCTGGTGTCGCGGCTCCTCAAGCTCGATCTGCCGCATGAGGTGAGAAAGCATCTTATCGAGGCGATCGAGACCTCGCACCGCCGGCGCAAGAGCCTCGACCGTTACGTCCCGCCCTCATCCCGGATTCCGCATTATTGCCCCGGCTGTCCCCACAATACCTCGACCCGTGTTCCGGATGGCAGCCGCGCCGTCGCCGGCATCGGCTGTCATTTCATGGCAACCTGGATGAACCGCCATACCGAGACCTTCACCCAGATGGGCGGCGAGGGCGCGAACTGGGTCGGGCTTTCGCCATTCACGGACGAGAAGCACATCTTCGCCAATCTCGGCGACGGCACCTATTTCCATTCCGGCATTCTGGCGGTGCGCCAGGCGGTCGCCTCGGGCGCCAACGTCACCTATAAGATTCTGTTCAACGACGCGGTCGCAATGACCGGCGGCCAAGCGCGGGACGGGTCGCTCTCGGTGCCGCAACTGACGTTCCAGTTGCAGGCCGAAGGCGTCGGCCAGATCTATGTCCTCTCCGCGCATCCCGAAAAATATAAGGGCGTGGCCTTCGCGCCCGGCACGATCTTGAAGGAGCGCGATGCCATCGACCGCGTGCAGGAGATTTTGCGCGAGATCAAGGGCTGCACGGTCATGGTCTATGACCAGACCTGCGCCACCGAGCTTCGGCGAAAGCGGGTGCGCGGCCTCGCGGAAAAGCCAAAGGCGCGCGCCTTTATCAACGAAGCGGTGTGCGAGGGCTGTGGCGATTGCTCGACGCAATCGAACTGCATCGCGATCGAGCCGGTGGAGACCGAATTCGGTCGCAAACGCGCGATCGACCAGAACGCCTGCAATGTCGATCTCTCCTGCGTCAAGGGATTTTGTCCGTCCTTCGTCACCGTCTCCGGCGCCGACCTGAAGAAGGGCACGGGTCTGGAGCTGCCCCACGGCGATTTGCCCGAGCCGGAATTGCCGGCGCTGCCCCAAGGCATCGCCGCCTACAATATCGCGGTCGCCGGCGTCGGTGGCACCGGCGTCCTGACCGTGGGGCGGATCATCGGCATGGCGGCCTCGCTCGACGGCAAGGGCGCCCTCGTCCAGGACGTATCGGGCCTTGCCCAGAAGGGCGGCGCCGTTATCAGCCATATCCGGCTCGGCCAGCGCGCCGAGAACATCGCCGCGCCGCACATCCCCCTGGGCCATGCCGATCTTCTGATCGCGGCCGATCGCGTCGTCGGCTCGTCGAAGGACGCCCTGACCCTCATCGCGCCGGAACGCGGCATGGCGGTGGTCGATGCCCACAACATTCCGGTCGCGGGCTTCATCTATAACCGCGATTTCAATTTCCATGCCCGGGATTCGCTTCATGAGATCGAAGAGGCGGCGCGCGCCGTCGCGAGTTTCGATTTCCATCGCCTCGCGGTGAAGGTGCTGGGCGACGAGATCGCGTCCAATTTGATGATGGTGGGCTATGCCTGGCAGCGCGGGCTGGTGCCGGTATCGGCGGCGGCGTTGCGCGGGGCGATCACGCTCAACAACGTCGCCGTGCCGTTCAATCTTGCGGCGTTCGAGTGGGGCCGGCACGCCGCCGCCAACCCCGACAAGGTTGCGGCGCTCGTCGAACCCAAGCGCAAGCGGCGCGTGCTTAAGGAGATGTCGCTCGACGACATCATCGAGCATCGTGCGGCGCATTTGACGGCCTATCAGGGCCGGCGTCTTGCCCAGCGCTATCGCCGCGCCGTCGCGCGCGTCGGCGCCAGGGGCGATGACGCCGTCACCCGCGCGGTCGCGATCAATTACGCGAAGCTGCTTTCCTATAAGGACGAATACGAGGTGGCGCGCCTCTTCCTCGCGCCGGATTTCAAGGCACATCTCGACGCGACCTTTGCCGCCGGCGGGCGGCTCCAATTCCATCTGGCGCCGCCGCTCTTCGCCCGGTTCGACAAGAATCTCGGCCGGCCGCGCAAGATGAGCTTCGGGCCGTGGCTGTGGCATGCGTTCCGGATCCTCGCCGCGATGAAGGGCTTGCGCGGAACGCCGCTCGATCCCTTCCGCTGGTCCGAGGAGCGCCGGCGCGAGCGCGGGCTTATCCGCCAGTACGAAGACGCGATCGCGCGGATCGCGAGCGGCCTTGGCACCGAAAATCGGCGCGGGGCGCTGGCGCTCGCCCGCGCGCCCGAGGAGGTGCGCGGCTTCGGTCCCGTCAAGATGGCGGCGATCGCGGATTTCGACCGCGCCTGGCCGACGCTGCTCGCCGAATTCGAATCGCCGACCGCCCCGGCATCGGTGCTGGAGCCGGCGGAATAATGCCTCCATCATTCACCTGGTTGGGGCAACATTCGGATCGCGGCCTCGATTCGGCGGCTCACACCTGGCCCGGCTGCGACACCTCGATCTGGAAACCCTTGACGAGCCAGTCGAACAGCAACCCGTAAACCACCGCAAGCGGAATGCCGACGATGGCGGTCGCCGCCATCAGCGCCTGCCAGTAATAGATATCGCCGCGGATCAGCGCGGTCGGTACCCCGGCGCTCACGGTGCGGCTCGTGGTCGAGGTCACGAATATCGCGGCATAGATATAGTCGCTGAGCGAAAGCGCGAAGGCGAAGACGATACAGGTGGCGATGCCCGGTACCGCGAGCGGCAGCGCGACGCGCCAGAACACCCCGACGCGGCTCCAGCCATCGGTGAGCGCGGCTTCTTCGACCTCGCGCGGAATCGAGCGGAAAAAGCTCAACAGCAGCCAGGTGCAAAACGGCACCGTGATCGTCGGATAAACGATGACGAGCGACCACACCGTATCGGCCGCCCCGAGCTTCGTTACGATCTCGTAGAGCGGAATGAAGAGCAGCGTCGGCGGGATCAGATAGACAAGAAAGATCGCGATGCTCGAGCGCTCGCCCCAACGTCCCATCAACCGCGACAGGCTGTAGGCCGCGGGCACCGCGAGGAGAAGCGTGATCGCCACCACGATGACGCCGATGAAGAAGGAGTTCCACAAGAAGATCGGGAAATCGGTCTGCGTGAACAGGAACTCGATATGGGAGAAGGTCGGCGGCAGATTGAAAAGGAATGGATTGTTGTTGGGATTATAGAGATCCTGATTGCGCTTGAAGGCCGTGATCACCATCCAAACAGCGGGAAAGATCGCGAAGATGCAAAGCAGCGCCAGCACCCAGTAGAAGCCGATCTTGCGGATGATCCGGGTCGCCAGCATGGCGCTACCGCTCCTCGCCGCGATAGGCCATGCGCAAGGCGGCGATGGAGGCAGCGAGCAGCACCGGGAAGAGGAAGAGCGCGATCGCCGCCCCCTGGCTGAGGGCGCCGCCCTGGATGCCCTTGAGATAGGCCCAGTATGGCAGCACCTCGGTCGTGTAGCCGGGTCCCCCGCGGGTCGTAAGCGCGACCACCGTCATGTCGCCGAAGATGATGAGCACCGTGAACAGAACCGCGACGATGAGCAGGGTGGCGAGGCCGGGAATGGTAATCTGGAACAGCGTCCGGAAGTAGCCGGCGCCATCGACCTCCGCCTGCTCGAACAGCTCGTTCGGGATCGCGGTGCGGCCGGCAAGCACGATGATGGTCGCCAGCGGCAGCAGCCGCCAGACATTGATCATGACGATCACCCCAAGGCCGAGCCATTCGCGACCGAGATAGAACATGTTCATGGCGGGGCCGAAGATCGTGCCCGGACCGAGCAAGCCGACGGCGCGCAGGATCCAATCGATCGGGCTGAACTCCGAATCGAGCAGCCAGAGCCAGCCAACCGCGGCGAGCGCGACCGGCATCGCCCAGGGCAGGATCAACAGAATCTGCGCAATCCGCTTGCCGTGGAAGTCGCGTGCGAGAATCTCGACCTCGATGATGGTGAGGATCGTCAGCACCACGAGGCTCGCGACCGTGACGATGGCGCTGTTGCGAAGCGCGAAGAGAAATGCCGACTCCTTTACCACGCTGATGAAGTTGGCCAGCCCCACGAAACCGTGGATGGTCGGATCGCCGACGGTCGCACTGCTGAGGCTGAGCGCGATCGCGAGGAAGAACGGCACGCCGACGAGCGCCACCACATAGATCACCGCCGGCGCCAGCATGATGGTGCCCACGAGGCCGTCGCGGTCGGCAAGCCCCACGCGCTTCCGGCCGAGCGGCCGCTCTTGCGCGCCCGCTACCACCGATCCGGGGTCGATCATCGGTGGTGGACCGTCCGGCGCCAGCAGCGGACCCGGCGGACGGGTTTGATTTCCCTCATCAGAGCTGATGCCCGCCTCCAGCTTCTCAGAACGGCACCGGCGCCGTGCGAAGGCCGGTCTCCTTGTCGAAGAAGCGAAGCTGGGCGCGTGCGACGGCGAACTCCTGGATTTCGCCCACCTTCACCTTTTCAATGGCCGATTGCTGAAGCTTGCACAGCACCTTGCTGTCGCCAAACCCGCCGTCAAGACTGCCGTAGGCGAGCCATTCCGAGCCGAGATATTCGGTCTGGGTGATGCGGACCTGAAAGGCGACAAAATCGTTGCCGTCCGGCACGGCGGCACGCGGCAGAAGATGCTCGGGACGGAAGCCGATGATGATCTTGCCGTGCTCCAAGAGGTTCATCGGCGGGGTGCCGATGAAGCCTGCAACGAAGGTATCGGCGGGTTCGTTATAAAGCTCCTGCGGCGCGCCGAGCTGGCGCAGCTTGCCGAGCCGCATCACCGCAACCCGATTGCCGAGCCCCATGGCTTCCACCTGGTCGTGCGTGACATAGATGGTCGTGACCCCGGTGCGCTGATGCAGTTGCCGGAGTTCGGCCCGGGCGCGGGCGCGCACCTGCGCGTCGAGCGAGCTCAGCGGTTCGTCGAAGATGAAGAGCGAGGGTTTGCGGACGAGAGCCCGGGCGAGCGCGACTTTCTGCTTCTCGCCGCCCGAAAGGCGCGCCGGCCGCCGCTGTAGCAATGCCTCAATGCCGAGAGCCGCCGCGGCCCAGCGGATGCGTTCCTCGCGCTCCGCCTTGCCGACACCCCGCGCCTTCAGGGGAAAGGCGATGTTGGACGCCACCGACATATGGGGATAGAGCGCATAGCTCTGAAACACCATGGCGATATTTCTGGCCCGCGGCGGCAGTGGGGTGATGACCTCGCCGTTGACGAGGACATCACCCGCGCTTGGCCGCTCGAGGCCGGCGATGAGGCGCATCAGGGTGGACTTGCCGCACCCGGAAGGGCCAAGGATGGCCAGAAATTCGCCCTCCCGCGTAGCCAGATCCACTCCGTCGAGGGCCCTGATATCGCCGAAATGTTTCGTCAGGCCCCTGACCTCGAGCACCGCCACCTCGTCTTACTCCATTGCCCCCATGTCAGCCTTTCTCACTTGGCACAGCCGACATATCCAAGCGCCTTCCACTTCGCGACGATTTGCGCGATTTGCGCCGCCGTGTCCTTGACCGCCTGGGCCGGTGTCTTCTCGCCGCGCGCGGCCTGCGCCATCATCGTCGAGAGCAGGAAGGTGTTGTAGACCTCGCTGGTCGCCGGGTTGGCATAGCCTGGATAGCCGACCCAAGATGTCCAGTGGATGGCACCCTTCAGCACCGAGAGCTTGTTGGCCGGGATCGAACCCCACGGATCATTGTCGATCCAGCCGTTCTGGGCATCAAGCTGCGGCACGGTCTTCGGGTAGGCGGGAAAGTCGTAGAGCTTGCTGTAAAAGGTGTCGTTGCTGTAGTTCGCCTGAAGGTCGAGCAGGAACTTCTTGGCCGCCAGGATCCGCTCCTTGTTGGTGACATATTTCGGCAGCACATAGATGAACCAGACGTGTGCCGTCTCGTGCACGACGCCAGTCGGCCCTTTCAGCCCCGGCCGAAAGCCGGTGTCCTCGGCATTCTTCGCGTTTTGCTTTTGCGCGGTGCGATAGAACGAAATCGAGTTCTGGATGTAAGAGGCCCGGCCCGACACGAATGCCTGGTTGTTGGAGGCCGCGTTCCACGAGAAGACCTCCGGCGTCTCGGCGGTATGGAAGAGCTTCGTCTGGAATGTCACCGCCTTCACCACCGCCGGCGAATCGAGCGCCACCTTGCCGCAGGCGTTTTGCACCTCCCCGCCGAACGACCAGATCAGCGAGCGGGCATAGAACTCCGAATCGATTTCCGGCGACATGCCGGCGCCGACCGGAATCCCGTCCTTCTTGAAGATCTTCTCGCCACCTTTGAGGAGGTCGGCGTAGGTCGCCGGGCCGTTCGGATAGCCGACCGACTTCCAGAGTGAGATGCGATAGTCGCCGGGATCGGGGACCCAGCCCTCGCAGAACGCGTACCATTCCTTCTTGACCGGCAAATAGGATTGATGGGTACAGGGGGCGACCCCCTTGCCCCAGGTCGCCTCGGCAGCCTCGTTGACATCGTTCAAGGGCTGCAACCCTTGGATGAAGGCGGCCGGCGTTGCCAGCATCTCCATCATTGTCGGCCCCTTCTTGGCGGCGATGGCCGCAGCCAGCGTCGAATTCAGGTCGGCGTAGCTGATGTGCTGGACCGTGACCTTGACGCCGTTGGCTTTGCCCCACTCTTGGGCATAGGCGTCGAACCATTTGTCATAGCGTGGGACGAAGTGACTCCACTGCGTGATCGAAAGCGTCGTTCCAGCCGGGAACTTCGCGGGAAATGTGAGCTGGCCGAATTTCGTCGGAAACTTCACCGGCGACGCCTTGACGCTCGTTTTCGGCGTATTGATGGTGCCGGCCGCCCGGGCGTTCACCGTCAGAAAACCCGCGCATAATCCCGCGCATAATACCGTGGCGACGAGTTTCAAAATTCCTACCGAACTGCGATGTTGTTGCGCCATGATCGCGCCTCCCTTGTCTCGAACCAGTGTCGAACTTTTGATCCGACATTCCCCGGATTCCGGTGTGTCGGCAAGGGGATCGTCTCGCTTTTCGGCCGCGCGCGCAATAAGCGTCAACCATGATCGGCGAGGCGCGCCTCCAAGCGGAAATCCTCAGGATTTGTCTTGTGAAATTGATAAGCGATAGACGATTTCTTCGTGATAGCGCTGATCGGGGCGAAGAAGGGTCGAGGGAAAATTCGGCCGGTTTGGCGCGTCGGGAAAACCTTGCGGCTCGAAGGCAAAGCCGGCGGATTGACGATAGAGACCGCCACGGCCGCTCGTTGAGCCGTCGAAATTGTTGCCGGTGTAGAATTGCAGCCCGGGTTGTGTCGTCAGGATTTCAAGGACGCGCCCCGTCCGATTTCCGCGCACGCGCGCGGCAAGACGCGGAATCCCGCCAATTTCGCCCTCCGGGAGAATGAAATAATGGTCGTAGCCGCAACCATAGCGCAATTGCGGGCTATTCTCCCGGATGCGTTCGCCGATCGGATGCGGCGTCTCGAAATCGAATGGCGTGCCGGCAACGGGCCAGATCGCGCCCGTTGGGATTTGATGCTCGTCGGTGGGCAGGAAGTTCGGCGCAAATATTTCGACTTTATGGTCGAGGCAGTCCGCGGCCTCGAGGCCGTCGAGATTGAAATAGGGATGGGCGCTCAGCGTAACGGGCGTCGGCTTCGTCGTCGTGGCATCGAAGGATAGATGCAACGCGTCCGCGACGAGCCGGTAAGTGGCGGTGACATTCACCTCACCGGGAAAGCCTTGGTCGCCATCCGGACTCGTCAGGGTCAGGGTCAGTTGAAGCGGCTCGTGAGCGACGACTGACCAGAAGCATTTGCCAAAGCCGACCGGGCCGCCATGCAGGCTCGCGTTCGGCTCGTTGTTGGCGATCGCGAAGGTCCGACCATCGACGGAGATTTTTCCGCCGCCGATCCGGTTGGCATTGCGGCCCAGGATCGCGCCGAAGGAGCCGTGTGAGGTGGCGTACCCCGTCGCCCGATCGAAGCCGAGCAGGACATGGTCGCGCCTTCCCGTGCGATCCGGCGCCTGAAGCGACACCAGCGCGCCGCCATAATCACTGATCTGCACCACCAATACGTCGTTTTGCAGGGTCAGCAGCCGTGCCTCTCTGCCGTCGATCTCCCCGAAGGGAACTGCTTCTTGCGGCGCGCGAATCATCAGCGACCGTCCATTCCACAACAGGTTCCGACCCCCTTATGAAAAAATAGTCTTTTCGGCGGCATTCCGCCACCGAAGGGCGCCGATCCTCGGTCGAACGCGGGCGAGGTCGAAAAGTCGCCCGGGAAAGCCAAAAAAGCCGGGAAAAACCACGCTTTTCGGTGACCGGGAGGTTCGGGTCAGCCTTTGCCGCGTGCGGTGTTCAGCGTCACGGCGGCGCGAATGAGCGCCTTCACCGCCGCCTCGTTGATCGCCTCGCCCTCCTGAAAGTCGATGGCGCGCCGCGTATTGCCCTCAAGGCTGGCATTGAAGAGGCCCGACGGGTCGTCAAGCGCGGCGCCCTTGGCAAAGGTCATTTTGACGACGTTCTTATAGCTCTCGCCGGTGCAGATCATGCCGTCGTGATACCACACCGGAACCCCGCGCCACTTCCACTCCTCGACGATCTCGGGATCGGCTTCCTTGATCAATTGGCGCAGCCGGGCGAGCGTCTTGCCCCGCCAACCACCCAGCTCCTTGATCCGCCCGTCGATCATCTCCGAGGGCGGCTTTCCCGCCTCGGCCGCGCTCTTCGTCATGGTGCCTCGTTCCGTGCCAACGGCCCTGAAGTGATCAGCGAATTGATCTTATCAGCATCCGCCGGCGTCGCCGGGTTGTAGATCACCAGGCTGAGATCGGACCGACCGTCGACGGCGAAGGCCGAATATTCGAAGGCGAGCGGGCCGAGGATCGGGTGTCGGATGTGCTTAACGATTTCGCCAAAGCTGCGCACGTCGTTGTCGCGCCACATCGCCTTGAATTCGGGGCTTAACCGGCACAGTTCATCGACGAGCGGTTCCACCTCCGCCGCGGCCCCCGCGCGCGCCGCGTCCACCCGGAACGCGCCGACGACGAAGCGCGCCACGATGTCCCAGTCGTACTGCGCGGCGCGGGCGCGCGGATCGAGGAAGATGAAGCGCAGGATATTGCGCTGCTCCGGCGGCAGCGCGCCATAGTCGATCAGCATCACGGTCGCCGCCCGGTTCCAGGCGACCACGTTCCAGGTCGCGGTCCTGATGAGGGCGGGGCTCGGCTCCAACGCATCGAGCACGCGTTGAAGCCGTGGCGTGACGCCTTCGTTCTTCTGATAATGCGCCTCCGGCGGGCGGCCGAGGCCGATGAGGAAGAGGTGCTCGCGCTCGACATCCGTCAGCATGAGGGCGCGCGCGATCCGATCGAGCACGTCGTCCGACGGGGCGCCGCCGCGGCCCTGTTCGAGCCAGGTGTACCAGGTCGGGCTGATGTTGGCGCGCTGCGCAACTTCCTCGCGGCGCAATCCGGGGGTGCGGCGGCGCTCCGGCGGAAAGCCGAACGCCGCCGGATCAAGCTTTGCCCGGCGATCCTTCAGATAGAGCCCGAGCGGGTTCTCATGGCTGACGTGCTCGCTCATCCTGTTAGCCATTATACCACGATAATATCACTACTTTACCAGGATAATAGATGAACTGATATTTGTCGCCAACGAAACCTGGAGATTATGATCATGCGTGTATTTATCACTGGAGCCACCGGATTCATCGGCTCGGCCGTCGTCAAGGAATTGATCGGGGCGGGCCATCAGGTGCTCGGCCTCTGCCGTTCGGACGAGAAGGCGGCAGCCCTGGCCGCCGCCGGCGCCGAGGTCATCAGCGGATCGCTCGAAGATCTGGACAGCCTCAAACACGGCGCCGCCCGATCGGACGGTGTCATCCATCTCGCCTTCAACCACGACTTCTCGAAATTCGTGGCGAACTGCGAGGACGATCGACGGGTGATCAAAGCGCTCGGCTCGGTTCTTGCCGGCTCCGATCGGCCGTTGATCGTGACCTCCGGGACCGGGATGGCCAATACCGTACCCGGCAAGCCTGCCACTGAAGACAATGCGACGATCAGTTCCGATCTGATTCCGCGCGCAGCTTCGGAAGAGGCGGCCGCATCAGTCGCCGCGGATGGGGTCAACGTGTCCGTGGTGCGCTTGCCGCAAGTTCACGACACGGTCAGGCAGGGCCTGGTTACGTATGCCATCGCGATGGCCCGTGAAAAAGGCGTGTGCGTCTATGTCGGGGATGGGCACAACCGCTGGCCCGCGGCGCATGTTCTCGACACCGCCCGCCTCTACAGGCTGGCG
>JBOHLV010000252.1:0-3425 GCA_050729815.1 Allostellaceae bacterium | reverse complement strand
CCTCACGCTCGTATTCGCTGGCGTCCGCCGCCATCGCCGGGAGCGGCCCGATCCGCATATAGGCCTCGTGCGGATCGCTCCGGTAGAAGCCCAGCACATGAGTTTCGACCATCACCCTCACGGTCGGATAGATGCTCAGGTCCGCCCCGTGCGGATATGGGTTCGCGGCAACCACGCTCAAAATCCACTCGGATTGGCCCACGGATTGGCCCACGGCGCGCGAACAGCGTTATTGTCGCCGCCCGCTCGATTGCTGAAACCCCTGTGTGCGTAGCTGAAATAGTGGTGGGCGGTGCAGGTTTCGAACCTGCGACCCCCGGCTTGTAAGGCCGATGCTCTTCCGCTGAGCTAACCGCCCCTTTTTTTCCAATTCAAAGAGCGTACAGATGCTGCTGGTTGCAAACGGGTCCGCCGCAACATTAACGCGGCGGACCATTATCGAACGAGGAGGGTTCAGGAGGCTGGCGCGCTCGGCTGATTGTCACCGCCAGCGTCGTTGAGTGAATCCTTGAGTTGCTTGCCCGCTCTGAATTTCGCCGAGCGACTCGCAGAAATCTGGATTGATTCGCCAGTCTTTGGGTTACGGCCGGTACGCGCTTGCCGGGTCGAAACCGAGAAGGTCCCAAAACCAGAGATATTGACGCGCTCGCCCCCTTTGAGCGCGACGATAATGTCCTCAAGTACAATGTTGACCGCTTTCTCAGCCTCGGCCTTATTGAAGCTGAGCTTGTTGGCCAATCCCTCGATCAAATCGGCTTTTGTCATAGGCGCCGCTCCCGGCCCGGATCCCTCCGCAAGGTTACAATGCCTCCGGCGAAGAACTACGCTCCGCCGGAAGCATTCGCTGATCCTCAAGCTAGTTCAGGAAAGATTCGGCGACACCGTCGAATCGTCGTCATCCTCATCGGCCAGGGCGGTCTTATCGTCGGTCTCGGAGGAAAAATCGGAACCCGACTCGGGCACCGGCGGTTTGAAGAACGCCTCCGGGTCCGCCAGCACCAGGGCAGTGCGCAGCACTTCGTCCATGTGTTCAACCTGCACCATCGTGATGCCCTTGAGCATCTGCGGCGGGATTTCCTCGATGTCCTTGCCGTTTTCTTTCGGGATGATGATGGTCTTGATACCGCCGCGATGCGCCGCCAAGGCTTTCTCCTTGAGCCCACCGATCGGCAGTACCCGGCCGCGGAGGGTGATTTCGCCCGTCATCGCGACGTCGTTGCGCACTTTGACACGGCATAGCGCCGATACCAAGGCAGTCGCCAGCGTGATTCCCGCCGACGGTCCGTCCTTGGGAATGGCGCCTTCGGGCACATGAATGTGGATGTCGTATTTGTGGTAGAAGCCCGCCTTCAGCCCGAAGTTTTCGCCGCGCGAGCGGACGTAGGATAAGGCCGCCTGCGCGCTCTCCTGCATGACCTCGCCAAGCTGGCCGGTGATGGTCAACTTCCCGCGTCCCGGTACGATCGTGACTTCGACGCCGAGCAACTCGCCGCCTAATTCGGTCCACGCCAAGCCAGTGGCGACGCCCACCTGGGGTTCGGTTTCAGCGATACCGTAGCGGAACTTTGGCGCTCCCAGGAACTTGCTGAGACTCGATGAAGAGACCTTTACGTGGGAATTGCGATCGGTCTTGACCACCTCGACCGCCACTTTGCGGCATATCGAGGCCATTTCCCGTTCGAGATTGCGCACGCCGGCTTCACGCGTGTAATGGCGGACAATGCCCAGAATAGCGTTGTCGGAAAACTCGATGTTCTCGTCTTTGAGGCCGTTGGCGTCGCGCTGTTTCTTGAACAAATATTTCTTGGCGATTTGCAGCTTCTCCGATTCCGTGTAGCCCGGAATACGGATGATCTCCATACGATCCTGCAACGGCCGCGGTATCCGGTCAAGTGTATTGGCCGTGGTGATGAACATCACCTTCGAAAGGTCGTAGTCGCAATCGAGGTAGTGGTCGTTGAAGGTGTAGTTCTGCTCCGGATCAAGCACTTCGAGCAAGGCGGAGGAGGGATCGCCGCGGAAATCGGTCGACATTTTGTCGACCTCGTCGAGCAGCATCACGGGATTGCCCGAGCCCGCCTTGCGCATCGACTGGATCACCTTGCCCGGCAAGGCGCCGATATACGTGCGACGATGGCCGCGGATCTCCGCCTCATCGCGCACGCCGCCCAGCGACACGCGCACGAACTTGCGGGCGGTCGCGCGGGCGACTGATTTGCCCAGCGAAGTCTTGCCGACTCCTGGCGGTCCGACCAAGCACAGGATCGGACCCTTCATCTGGCCCACCAAGGTCTGGACGGCGAGGTATTCGAGGATCCGCTGTTTGACCTTCTCGAGCCCGTAATGGTCTTCTTCCAAGATGCGCTCGGCCTCGGCGATATCGAGCTTGTCCTCGGTATATTCGAACCAAGGCAGGGCGAGAAACCAATCCAGGTAGTTGCGCACAACGGTCGCCTCGGCCGACATCGGCGACATCATCTTAAGCTTCTTGATTTCGCGCTCGCATTTCTCGCGAGCTTCGGCCGGCATCTTCTTCTGCCGCAGCTTCTCTTCCAATTCCTGGATCTCGTTCTTGAATTCGTCTTTTTCGCCCAACTCTTTCTGGATCGCCCGCATCTGCTCGTTGAGGTAGTACTCCTTCTGGGTCTTTTCCATCTGCTTCTTGACCCGCGAGCGGATACGTTTTTCGACCTCAAGGATTTCCAGCTCCGAACGCATATAGCCCAGAATGCGTTCGAGCCGCTCAGCCGGATTGGTGCATTCCAGCAGCGACTGCTTGTCCTCTAGTTTAATGCCCAGATGGCCGACCAGCTTGTCGGCGAGATAAGCGGGATCATCGACCGAGGCTATCGAGGTGACCGTTTCAGGGGGGATCTTCTTGTTGAGACGGACGTAGTTGTCGAACGCGGCGTTGACCGAGCGCATCAGCGCTTCGACTTCGGTGCCACGATCACAGACCTCGTCGATTTCCTCGACTTCGACCTGGAAGAATTCATCCTGGACGACGTAACGCTGGATGCGCGCGCGCTTTTTACCTTCGAGCAGCGCCTTGACGGTGCCGTCGGGCAAACGCAAGAGCTGCACCACCACGCCAAGCGTGCCGACCGAGTAGATATCGTCGGGGGCCGGCTCGGAGACGCGCGCGTCCTTTTGCGCGACCAGCAGGATGGGTTTTTTCTGCGCCTCGGCCGCCTCCAATGCCTTTATCGACTTCTGCCGGCCGACAAAGATCGGATAGACCTCGTGCGGAAAAACGATTAATTCGCGAAGCGGCAACAGCGGTACCATCTCGCTGGCGCCGTCGCGATTATCTTTTTTATCGTTGCGGAAAAGCATTTCCGTGGATCCCGAATCTCCTGTCTTATGCGGTTTCGGCGGTCTTCTGATAGACCAGCAGGGGTTGTTCCTTCTGGGTCACAACCTCC
>JBOHLV010000251.1:0-4371 GCA_050729815.1 Allostellaceae bacterium | reverse complement strand
GGACCACTCCGCGCACCATAACGCACCATAAAGAGTACGCGTCCGTAGCCAATGGACGCATTTCCGTCTAATAGTTGTGACCTGGTGAGTGTATTGGCCGTCGCTGAAGCGTCTTGCCTCGGCTGATTTGACCTACGCCGCTCGTGGACTTTGGGTGATCCGCCGTGCTCGATCGCATTCGCCTTTTACACAACATTGGACAATTCGAGTCGGTGAGCACATGCGCCAATATCGCGCTACTGAGACTTATTTTGATCTACGCAGAAAACGGGAGAGGAAAGACAACACTCTCTGCGATACTGCGATCGCTCGGAACCGGTGATCCTATCCTCATCGCCGAGCGCCACCGGCTGGGAGCTTCCAACCCTCCATATGTCGTGGTGCAGCCGGTATCCGGGAACACAATCATCTTCGACAATGGCGCTTGGACACAGACACTGCCGAGTGTGGCAGTGTTCGATGATGTTTTTGTGGATGAGAATGTCTATTCTGGCCTGTCCGTCGATGCCGAGCACCGGCAAAACCTCCACGAATTGATTCTCGGATCGCAAGGCGTCGTGCTGAGCAAGGCGTTTCAGGCGCTTGTAGGGAAGATCGAGGAACACAACAGGACATTACGCCAGAAAGCAGACGCCATGCCTGCCAGTGTGCGAAGCGGTCTGAGCATCGAGGAATTCTGCGCTCTTCAACCACGGCCGGCCATCGACGAAGAAATTCAAGCGGCGAAGCGAACGCTGGCTGCTGCACGCGACCAGGACACAATCCGCAATGCCGCGGCTTTCGGCCGGCTTGGTCTCCCTAATTTCGACCTAGCCGCAATCGAGGGGTTGCTGGCGCGCAGCCTCGGTTCTCTAGACATGACCGCTGTGGCGCGCGTGCAGGCGCATCTTGCCGGTATCGGCCTGGGAGGAGAACGGTGGATTGCCGACGGGATGCGCCGTGTCCAATCGTCGGCGCTTCCGGCCTGTCCCTTCTGTGCGCAGGATTTGAGCGGCTCGCCCCTGGTCGCACACTATCGAGCATATTTCAGCGCCGCCTACGAGGATTTGAAGCGTTCGATCGTCAAGGCAATTGACGATCTTGATTCTGCACACGGCGGAGCGGTTCCGGCTGCTTTCGAACGTGGCGTGCGCGTCTGCGCCGAGAGGCGACAGTTTTGGTCGAAATTCTGCGATCTGCCAGATGTCAGCCTCGATACGGCTGCGATCGCCCGGGCATGGCATGCCGCACGCGACGCCGTGCGCGGGCTGCTCACGGCAAAGCAGGCCGCTCCCCTTGAGGCGATGGAATTGAGCGCTGAGACGCGAGCCGCCGTAGATACATTCAACGGGTTTCGGGAGCAGGTGGATCATTTGAATGAGAACCTACAAGCTGCGAACGACACCATCCGCTTGGTGAAAGAGCAGGCTGCATCCGGTAATCCGGCAGCGCTCGCAGCGGATATCGCACGACTGAATGCCGTGAAGGCTCGATTTTCGCCGGAGGTGATGCCGCTCTGCAACGCTTATCTCGCCGAGAAAAAGGCAAAGGTCGAGACGGAAGACAAGCGTGCCAAGGCGCGTGACGCACTCGATACATACCGCACAGGCATCTTTCCGTCGTATGAGACAGCGATCAACCTCTACCTCGGAAAATTCGGTGCGGGATTCCGACTGGCCAATGTGGTGTCGTCCACGACGCGGGGTGGCCTAGCCTGCACCTACAGCGTAGCGATCGGCAATGCATCGATCCCCATCGGGGGCACCGTGGCTCCCGGTTCTCCGTCCTTCCGCAGCACGTTGAGCTCTGGCGATCGCAATGCCCTCGCGCTTGCATTCTTTTTTGCCGTGCTAGACCGCGATCCAACCCCCAGGAACAAGGTGATCGTAATTGACGATCCGATCACCAGCCTCGATGAGCATCGAAAACTCACAACGGTGCAGGAAATACGAAGGCTCGCAGAGAGGGTAGGCCAACTGATCGTGCTGTCGCACTCCAAAGCGTTTCTGTGTGAAATTTGGAAAGGATCCGACAAGACCTGCCGACTGGCGCTAGAAATTGGACGTGAGGGTGACGGTTCCACGTTGCGTGAGTGGGACGTTCACAATGATCTTGTAACCGAGCACGACCGCAGACATGCCCTGCTACGAAGCTATTTGGAAAGCAGCACCTCGGACAACAGAAAGGTAGCCGAAGCACTGCGCCCGGTTTTGGAAAAGTTCGTCCGCGTCGCGTACCCAGACCACTTCGCGCCCGGCGATCTGCTTGGTCCATTCGTCAATCTCTGCCGGCAGCGGATCGGGAAGCGGGATCAGATCCTCGATGCACTTCGAACGCAGGATCTGGAAGACATCCTGATTTATGCTAACAAATTTCACCACGACACGAATAGAGCCTATGAAACAGAAGCCGTTAACGACGGTGAGCTTGTCGGCTTTGTGCGAAGGACGTTGGCGTTCACGCGGCACTAAACCCTGCAGATAAACCTTACCCAGGTCGAATTGGCCTGGGCGGCGGTGCCTGTTTCGGCTTCTACCCCCACATCCTCCGAGCGATGTCCTTTTCCTCCGCTCCGACGGCGTCGGCGTAGATAGCGGTGGTAGTGAGGTGGGCGTGGCCGAGCCATTTCTGCACCAGGTTGAGGGGGATGCCGGCGGTGACCGCTGCCACCCCGAACCCGTGCCGGAGCCCCTTGGGCGAGGCCTGTGGCCCCTCGAGCCCGGCCGCTTCCATCACCGCGTGCACGACGCGCCAGCCGGTCATTCGGCTCCAGGGCCAAAGCCGCTCCCCGCGGCCCTTGCTGCGGCGAGCCTGGAGCTCGCGGATGCCATGCACCAGGTCAAGGGCCTCGAGCAGGGTGGGCGGCACCGGGACGGATCGGAAGATGCCAGAGCGCCGCTTCTTCAAGCTGGCGAAGACCAGCACGCCGGCGGTGAGATCGACCCGGTCGGCGGTGAGCGCCAGCGCTTCGGAGAGCCGGCAGCCGCCATAGACAAGGGTCATACAGAGGGTGCGGACCTGGCGATCGGCGCGCTCGGCCGCCACGAGGAAGGCCGCGCGCTCGCTGGCGGTGATGTACTTCCGGGCACCCTCGGCAGTGTAGAGCTGAAGGCCTCCGGGGGTTGGGCCGGGCCCAGGGCCGGCGCGGTCCTGGCGGGAGCGCGAGGGCAGAGCCCTCGCTCCGCCTTGGTTCCGATTCGGCGACGGGCGGGCGGACCCGCCGCGAGGCGGGTGTTTCGGGGCGCTATCCCCTGATCGAGGCACCGGCTTACCCCCATGGTGGGGGATAACTCGGCGCGCCGTCATGCCGCCCGGTCCCGATAGCCGCGGCGGCGCTTGGTGCGCGCGAGCCGCGCCAGGGCATTGAGGGCAGCGCCTTCATCGCGGCGCGGATCGAGGCGGATCCGGCCTGGGGTGCCGATGCGGCCCCAGTGGCGAGCGAGCAGGGCACGGCCGAAGAGGTCGGGCCAGACAGCAAGGTGGTAGTAGCGCCATTCGTTCCGCTCGGGGCGGATGCGGACCAGGGAAGTCTCCTCCAGAAACAGCGGGAGCTGGATTGGGGCCGGAAGGCTTGAGTGGGGCTTTCGGGTTTTGGGCATAATCTCAGGAGAATTGTATCAGAACGGGTGGAATGAGTACAGAGAAAAGCCCCACGCCTCTCCCATTTTTAGGTATGACTTCTTCATACCAATGGGTATGCTCCGGGGCGACGAGGATGTCATGGCCGCGGTCGAGAAACGTACCGTCAGCCTGCCGGCGGAGCAGGCAAGCTATATCGATGCCCAGGTTGCCAAGGGGGCCTACGCCTCGGCGAGCGAGGTGGTGCGAGCCGGGCTGCGCGCTCTGCAAGAGCGCGACGCCGCGGTCGAGCGCTGGCTGCGCGAGGAGGTCGCCCCGACCTACGATGCCATGCAGGCCGATCCGTCGCGCGCGATTCCTGCCACCCGGGTCTTGCAAAATCTCCGTGCCCATCACGCGAAACGGCTGAAAGCCAAGCGTGGCGCATAGCGTCGTCTTCGCGCCGGAGGCCGAGGCCGACTTGGCCGAGCTCTACGACTACATTGCCCGGCATGGCGGCCCGGAGCGGGCGTTGCGCTATGTCGAGCGGATCGTCGCCACGTGCCG
The DNA here is from genome assembly GCA_050729815.1 of Allostellaceae bacterium. Classification (GTDB taxonomy): domain Bacteria; phylum Pseudomonadota; class Alphaproteobacteria; order ATCC43930; family CGMCC-115725; genus JAATGI01. The sequence goes on along the minus strand of JBOHLV010000251.1, from coordinate 267 downwards.
AGGCCTCGCCATCTTTCCGGAGCGTGGCACGCGCCGCGACGATATCCGCCCCGGGCTCAGGATCACCAGCCACGCCCGCCGCGTCACCATCGCCTTTCACCTCGCGGGCGGGACGGTGACGATCGACCGCATCCTCTATGCCGGGCGTACCCTCGGGGCAGCAGGCGGCAGCGCCTGAGGCCCAGGGGCCGGCACCGCCGGTTCTGATACACTATTACTCATAGTGTAACAGGCGGCGGCGGCGCAATCGATGGTGTTGAGATCGCC